>JAITGK010000041.1 GCA_031280635.1 Synergistaceae bacterium | reverse complement strand
TAGTCCGCGTGTCCAGGGCAGTCGATGTGGGCGTAGTGGCGGTTCTCTGTCTGGTACTCCACGTGGGCGATGTTGATGGTGATGCCGCGCTCGCGCTCCTCCGGGGCTTTGTCGATCATGTCGTAGGCGGTGAACTCCGCCAGGCGGCGCGTGGCCAGGCACTTCGTGATCGCCGCCGTCAGCGTCGTCTTGCCGTGGTCAATGTGCCCTATCGTACCGATATTCAAATGCGGCTTGTTCCGGTCAAACTTCTCTTTCGCCATAGTTCGAATCCCTCCTGCGTATTTCTGTGTTCACAAAACTGCGCCCTTTCATGGCTCTACCTTTTCAAAACCTTTTCCGCCACGTCGGCCGGGGTTGGCTCGTAGTGGTCAAACTGCATCGTGTAGGTGGCCCTCCCTGACGTCTTGCTTCTGAGGTCGGTGGCGTAGCCGAAGGTGTTGGCTAAAGGAACATAAGCCCTCACGATACGCGCATTGGCCCTCATGTCCATGCCCTCAATGCGGCCTCGACGGGAGGACAACTCCCCGATGACGTCCCCTACGTAGTCCTCCGGCGTCACGACCTCCATGGACATGATAGGCTCCATCAGTATTGGAGATGCCCTCCTCATGGCCTCTTTGAATCCCATGGACGCCGCGATCTTGAACGCCATCTCCGAGCTATCCACCTCGTGATAACTTCCGTCCGCCAGCGTGACCTTGACGCCAATAACAGGGTACCCGCCGAGAACGCCGCTCTGAATGGCGTCCTCTAGTCCCTTTTCCACTGCCGTCACGTACTCCTTGGGGACAACGCCCCCCACGATCTTGTCCTCGAACTCATAGCCCTTGCCATCCGGCAGGGGTTCTATTTCAAAGACCACGTGCCCATATTGCCCGCGACCTCCCGCCTGATGAATGTACTTCCCTTCCGCCCTGGCCGCCTTCTGGATGGCCTCACGGTAGGCGACCTGAGGTCGTCCCACCTTCACATCCACGCCGAACTCCCGCTTCAGACGTTCAACGATGATCTCCAGGTGCAGCTCCCCCATGCCGGAGATGATGGTCTGCCCGCTTTCCTCATCCGTGCGGACGCGGAAAGTGGGGTCTTCTTCGGCCAAGGCCGACAAGCCCTTGGAGAGCTTCATCTTGTCGCCTTGTGTGGCGGGCTCCACGGAAAGGGCGATGACGGACTCTGGGAACTCCAGACTTTCGAGGACAATGGGACTGCTTTCGACGCAAAGAGTATCTCCCGTTTTGGTGTGTTTGAGGCTAGGCACCGCGACGATCATTCCCGCTTCTATGGAGTCAATGTCCTCGCGCTTGTTGGAGTGCATCCGCATGATGCGACCGATGCGCTCCCTCTTTCCCGAACTGGCGTTGTAAACGGAGCTTCCCTTCTCCAGCGTCCCAGAGTAGACTCGTAGAAAGATCAGTTTGCCAAGAAACGAGTCCACCGCCACCTTGAAGGCCAGGGCGGTGAAAGGCTCCTTGGGGTCGCCGTGGCGCTCCACGACGTTTTCTGAGTCGTCGGGGCGGACGCCTTTCACGGGGGGCAAGTCCACCGGCGACGGCAGGTAATCCACTACCGCGTCAAGCACCAGTTCCACGCCCTTGTTCTTGAAGGCGGCGCCGCAAAGCACTGGAACGGCCTTGAGACCAATAGTCGCCTCCCGGAGTACCTTGCGGATCAAGTCAGGCTCCACTTCTTTACCGTCCAAGAACAGCGTCATCATCTCGTCGCTGAAGTCCGAAAGCGCCTCGACGATAAAATCATGTCCCGCCTCAGTCGCACCGGACATATCGGACGGAATGGGGGCGTCCATTGGCGGCTGTCCTAACTCGCCACTGAACATCACGGCCTTCCGCTCAATCAAATCAACCACGCCGGCGAAGTCTTCCTCCGCGCCGATGGGCATCTGAATGGGGATCGCGTTGGCGCCCAGCCTCTCTTTCATAGCGGTTACCACCGCGTCGAAGTCCGCGCCGATTCTGTCCATTTTGTTGACAAACGCCACGCGGGGCACGTGATATTTGTCGGCCTGACGCCAGACGGTCTCCGACTGGGGTTCAACACCGCCCACAGCGCAAAACACGGAAACAGCCCCGTCCAGCACCCGGAGCGAGCGCTCCACCTCTGCCGTAAAGTCCACGTGGCCGGGCGTATCAATCAAGTTAATCACATAATTTTTCCACATACAGGTCGTAGCGGCGGAGGTTATCGTAATCCCCCGCTCCCTTTCCTGATCCATCCAGTCCATGATAGCCGCGCCCTCATCGACCTCGCCGATTTTGTAACTGCGACCTGTGTAATACAGAATGCGCTCACTAGTCGTCGTCTTGCCAGCGTCGATGTGGGCTGCTATGCCTATGTTTCTGAGCTTCGTAATGTCCAAAAGAACCCGCACCTACCCAAATTTCAACCTACATATTGATGAATCAATATGAGCCCTGGGTACCTGAGTACCCCGTTCAATCCGCGCTTCCTTCCTACCGTCTATATCGCCTACCACCTGTAATGAGCGAAGGCCCTGTTGGCTTCCGCCATTTTATGGGTGTCTTCACGTTTTTTTATGGAGCTGCCCTCGTTTTTGTAGGCATCCATCAACTCACGCATCAAGCGTTCCGACATGGGCATCCCCTTTTTGGCGCGGGCGTAGGACAGTATCCAACGGATGGAAAGAAGCTGTCCCCGCTCCGGCGTCACCTCCACAGGTACCTGGTACGTAGCCCCACCTACCCGGCGCGGGCGCACCTCAATTTGGGGAGCGACGTTGCTCATCGCCTTATCAAACACGTCGAAGGGCTCCGTACTCAACTTTTCCGCTGCCTTATCCAGGGCGTCGTACAGAATTTTCTCGGCGATGCTCTTCTTGCCACCCTTCATGATGCTGGCGATGAATTTTGCCATGGCCGCGTTGCCGAAGCGCGTATCTGGAACAACCTCCCGCTTTCTCACATGACCCTTGCGAGGCATGAGAATCCCTCCCTAAGCCTTCTTTGGCCTGCGCGCGCCGTACTTCGACCGGCTACGCTTCCTGTTTTCCACGCCGCCGCAGTCGAGCGTGCCACGCACGATGTGATAGCGCACGCCGGGTAGGTCTTTCACGCGCCCGCCACGGACGAGCACCACAGAGTGCTCCTGCAGGTTATGCCCGATCCCTGGGATATAAGACGTAATTTCGATCCCGTTGGTGAGGCGGACACGGGCCACCTTCCTTAAAGCTGAGTTGGGTTTTTTGGGGGTGACGGTGTACACCCTTGTGCAAACCCCTCTCCTTGCGGGATTTCCCTGCAATGCCGGAGAGTCGCTTTTCGCGCGCTTCTCCGAACGTCCATGACGGACAAGCTGGTTGATTGTCGGCACAGAATCTCCTCCTTCTTGCATTATAAATTACGAAAGGCCCCCTAAATCCCGAACGGAAACACTCTGTAGGTTCGAGGGAAGGGCCTATCAACACGAAACTACGGCACGGGCTGAAAAATACCCTCAACGCTCCTTCAACAACCCCGCAACAGCGGCAGGCCTATCAATGGCGCATGCGCGTCCCAACTTCTGCTTAGAGTCGGTTTCCTCCACTTCGACGCTCGCTTTGGTCGCAGCCTCCGCAAGACCACTGACAACCTTTGGATCACAGTCCAGGGCGACGAACATCTTCCTGAGAAGATTCCTCTCCATAGCGCGGCGGACTTCTTTCTCCCCCACGACCCTTTCCGGTACCGCAAGCTCGTTCAAAGACACAAAAATACCTCCCGCGTCCATGACGCAAGAGCGATAATACCAGAATAAAACTCATAATGTCAAGGGAAAGTGAAAACTGTCGTTCCTCTGTGATAATGTCCTCTCATAACTCGTCTGTGAAAATGTCCGCATGAGACAGGAATGTGTGACGTTGAGCAGAGATAAACTAGGTAGTGTCTATAATACCTAAATGATAAAAGCCTGCATAGAGAATCAACATGGTGGCGATGATAGCATAATACGCTTTGCCGGACGCGGACTCTCACCGCGCTATACTACATGCACCAAGCTGGCGCACTCCTTTCGTATTTTTAAGCGACTCGGGGAGGCCGGGGTCCAGAAGCCTCTTGTAATAACTGCCCGCGCCGTAAAGGGCTGCGGCGGGGTTGTGACAGAGCACCCTATCCTTGACAATCAAATAAGTTACCGGGGCCTTAGAGTGCCGGATAAATAGGCTGTCGTGCCCCACGCACAGCCCGATGATAACGTTGAAGTCCGTGCCCTGCCGGTTCAGAAGCTCGGCCTGGAGAATTGGGTTGCACATGGACTCGTGAGAACCAGGCAAGAGCTTCCGCTCCTCTGGCAGTCCGATGACCGTCTTGTCCACCGCGCCTACCTTGCAGGCCACGCCGTAAACGTCTATGCCCTTGACCTTGGCCACCCTGGCGAACTGGTTGCACTCGCTCAACAGACCCACGCAGGTGGCGGCACCTACTTTTTTGTAGCCCAT
>JAITGK010000035.1 GCA_031280635.1 Synergistaceae bacterium | reverse complement strand
ATTTTTAAACTAAACACTTGCAGCACAATGATTTTCAAAAATAATGACACACGTGTTGAAAAACCATATGACACGCGGATTTGTCGCAATATGATCATTACTTGGGCAACACTTTCCTTGTTTCAAACCAGGCTCATCGCCCAACTTTTCGAGCCGTTGAATTTCTTTCCAGAAATCGTAACAACCTTGTTGACGGCGCCATAAAACCCTTTTTTGCCTCGTTTAGGCTTGTATATCACCGCAAAAGAGTGTCTGCTATAATCGCGCCACGCGCGGCGATATATAGTATCTTCGGAATTGAGTTTGGCGTCTGGACATATTCGCTTTATCGCCTCTGCCACATCAGCGCTTGAATCAAGCATCTCCTGCTTTTGAGACAAAATTTGATAAGGTTGTCTACCATGTTCTTTCCTCCTCGTATATGACAGCATTGCAGCCCGTTGTCTTCACGCACACACGCCCTTTTCTTTAGGTCATGTTTTAAAATTCCTAATTTGACTATAAATACATTTTAAAAAAGTGCCTAAAAGTTGCTTTTCAAACACACCCTAGAGTTCCGCCCCCAAACCCACAAGGGGAGCAAGTCATCCTTGAGCCCCAATATTGAACATTAAGGTCATTTGAGATTCGTCAAGTGAACCACAGAGCCCCGGCTTATGGGTCAAGGGATTTGCCTCTTGGGCCTTGGCGCCAGAGAAATTGGCGGTTCGAGGCGGCGTTGTCGCTTAAAGGAACCTCAACCCAGCCCCAAGGGGTAACGAGGATAAAACGCAGGGCAACTCCCTGCTCGGCCAGGGCGTCCACGTGGGCAGCGTAGTGAATGGTGTCCCCAAAGATGAAGGTGTCGCTGAGCACCCAGACGCGTTTGCTCTTTTTCCGGTTGAACAGGGCGGCGTAGTCAATGGCCGTGCGCACACCACACTCGTAGTCGGGGGGGTTGACGCTCACCACGATGACGTCAGGTTTCCCCTCGGGTCGTCTCGTGTTGGGGATAAGGTCCACGTACCGCTCCAGGCTTTCCAGACTGGTGAAAAGCTTGTCCAAGTCCATCTCGCCGCCATCCTCGAACATGGCGGTAACGGGGTCCATGCCCTGCTCCGCCGGAGCGTTCACGGTATCGAGCATCCAGGATTGTATCTTGGATATGGCTTCGAGGATGTACTGCGGGTACTCCGTCTCTGAAATGGCCGAAAGCAACTGTTTCACCGTCAATTCTCTTTCCCTACGCCTTCCATCGGAATTCATGCTCGTCCCCCCTATGGCGTTCCGCTTGATTTCGGACTCGAAAAAACGACCGGAAACTGGATATGAACGCTTAAATTTCAAGTAAAAAAGAACCAGCGGCCTCTGTAAGCCGCAAAAAACACCCAAAAAGCGCCTTACCAGAAAAACCAGCGCACCCCAAAAGCTTCGACCTCCGGTTAGAGCCTCTCGGGATATCCCTTTCAACCCTTCAAACCCCATACGCCCATCCTCGTCTATTCATAATTCTCCATGCGTAACCCTCTACGCACTACGAATTGAAAAGCCGTGAATCACCGGACAAAAAGCTCCACCCCTGAGGCGGGCTCACCCCCCCAGAACGGACCCTTGTCATCTCCTACATCAGACCCCTGGCCAGGATCAAAAACGTGCCGACCACAGTGGTCAAGAGAGAGTAGCGCTCGCTTCTCCATAGAACCCGGGTGTCGAATGACCCTTTGATCCGCCCTCCTGGCCAGCCTTTGGGGAAAAACCGACCTGTCCGCTCCTTGTAGTGGCGGTACTCGTCCCCGAATTTCTCCAAAAGGAAAGCCTCCTCATGGGGAACAATGAGCATAGTATACAGCAAAACGAAAATTACCACAAAGGCCAAGGTAGCCCAAAGTCCCGCCATCAGCCCCCAGCCAAGGCCAATAAATCCATTACCCGTGTAGAGAGGATTCCTGACGAAAGCGTAAGGCCCCCAGGTTGCCAGGGCCTCCGCCCCGACCCACTCCCCCCGGTAACGCCCGATACACCCCACGGCCCAAAAGCGGAACGCTTGCCCCAAAACAACCAAAGGCAGCCCCATCAGCGCCGACAAAGCTGTGGGGCGGGCCAAAAGGAGGATCGCGAAAAAAAGCAGGGTCCACACGCCGCCGCGCAGGTGAAAGGCCTTTTCCTGAAGGCGTTGGATAAGCGTTGATTTCTCACTCATCCCTTCAGCCGCGCCTCCTCCTCGGGAGAGGCCCCCTTGTGGAGGTCTTCAGTGATACCCCAACCCACCAGTCGAATAGCGGTAACCACGCCCATGAAGATCGAAATGTATTCCGTGAAGAAGCGCCAGATGATGGACATGATCCCGGCCATGTTCCAGGGCATTAGGGTACCAAACAAAATGGCTCCGCCGCTCTCGGCCACGCCGCTGGCCCCCGGCGTGGGGATGAAGTAGAGCACGAACATGAAAATCGCCTGGGTCGCCAGGGTCTGGGCGAAGTTAAAAGGAAGCCCCACAGAGTACATCAGCACCGGCAACACGGAAAAAACGCACAGCAGATGAATGATGGAAAGGAAAACGGCCGCGATGGAGTAGATGAACCCACTTGAAAAAGCCAACCTAAAGTTTAGGTTGTAGTTGTCCATCTCCCGGTCCAACCATTGGATGTATCTCTTGACCCCATCGGAGCGCAGGAATTTCAGTTTTTTCAGCCAGAGCAGGAAAACCTTCCCTATGTGCTTGACAGATTGCGGGCGCAGCACGGTGTAGGCGATAAAGAGCCAGGTGCAGGAAATGACAACAAAGACGTAAGCCACCACGCCTTTGATGAAAGGGCTGTGTTCTGTGAGAGTGGGGTCGATGAAAAGCGCCAGGGGAACGACAAAGCTCAGGATCAGAACTGTCAGCATGGTGCGAATGAGGGTGATCGCGATGCCCTTTCCCACAGGAATACCCTTTTTGTAAAGGACATAAACCTGAAAGGGGCCCCCACCGCTCTGCATGGGCGTCACGGCACAGCCGAAATAGTGCAGCCATGTTAAAACGACGCCCCACTTGAAGGAAACGTTTTCATGAGCCGCGCGCACTAGAGCGTAGAACCGTCCCGCGTCACAACACCAGGCGGCCAGGGTCAGTCCCAAGGCCGCCAGCAGAAACTTTTTGTCCGCGCCTAAGAGGGACGTTATCGTCTCCTTATCCACGCTTTTGGACAAAATAACGGCGTTAGCGCCGAAAGCGAGCACGATAAAAACGATCAAACCTTTGCGAAGGGACAACAATTCCCCCTCCTCTTTCGTCGAAATCGGGACCACGGTCCCGCTATTGTTGAGTTACTGGGTGAAGGAACCTAGGTCTCGAAGCCTCTGAACGTGCAGGGCGAACTCACCCACCTCCGGTACCAGTTTTTGACGGATGGCCAGGGCCATTTGGAGGAACTTCCCCTCCCCATGCAGGGCGGCCAGGCGACCCACGTCCGCGGCGAGAGCGGCTTTCAGATTTTCCCCTCCATTCGCCTCTTCCCCCACGGCCAGGAGCGTGGTACATTTTTGAAAAACGGAAAGAAGCCAGTCTAGGCCTTCCGCGGCGTCAGCCAGTTTTCCTTGCCCAGCGGCGGTTTCGTTTTTCTCGAAGTGGAGCGCGATTTCCTCCAATCCCTTCTTCAGCCTGGGGATGTACTTGATCGCCTCGTCCAGCGAGTCCACGACCAGGTCCCGCACGAGCTGCGTGCTGAAGCTCGCGCTCAGACCTCCCGTGAGGTTCAGAAAGGCCTCCTCATCCATCGCCACGTCGTCCACCCGTATTTCCGTAACAACGCGACCGTTCCGGGATGTCTCGCTTTGTACGACGTTCAAGATAGACGCGGCGTCCGCGCTCTTCAGTATCTCAGAATAGTCCTGCCCGTCGATATAAACATTCATGAAAAAATCCCCCTCCCAGCAAGGCTGGAGCCTGCAATACTTCTCATTGTAGCATAGATAAGCCTTTGTAACTGTTCAAACCCCATGCGTCAGTTCCCATTTTAACGAAAGATTTATACCAACTCTCAGCACAGGGCTTTGGCCGCGTTTGCCCTGGTTCCGACCCAGGGCAAACGCATCAAACAACAGTAAGCGACTACAGGATACAATCGTCGTTCTAGGAGGTTTGCTCGCCTCTAAAGCTTGTCTTTGAAGCGCGTTCTTTTTGGTTTACTGCCATATGCCTGAGGAGCCCCATGTCTGAAGATCATGCGCTGACTCTATGAAAATCGCTCCAGAGCTGACAATCAAGGAAGGGACGGATTTGGCGACGTACAGACAACCCTGCCGGCGCTGCGGCGAATTCATCGACCGCGACGCGCGCCAGTGCCTCAAGTGCAGTAGATCGAGCTAAGAAGAAAAACGAGGGGACACGCGCCACGCCATACAGCGCGGAATGCCGGCGTAATCCGGCGTCTCCTTCATCAAGCGTAGCGAAGGGGGATTACGCAGCCGTTTGGCCTGAGACGCGCCGCCGATTTCAAGAATCAGAACTCCGTCCGTTTTCAGCCATAGGGGAGCAAACCGGAGAAGCGCCTGACAGCAGTCCAGCCCATCTTTCCCGCCGTCCAGCGCCAGATGGGGCTCGTGTTCGCGTACCTCCCGCATGAGGTTGGGGATTTCCCCTGTGGGGATGTAGGGCGGGTTACCGACCACGAGGTCGAGGGAGTTTTTCCATACGGGGATGTCCCTGGGCTCCCGCGAGTGCCACAGCAGGCCGCGGCTAAGGAGCCCATGACGTTTCAGGTTCCTCCATGCCCACCACAGGGAGAGGGGATTTTTCTCGGCTAAAACAGCTCTGGCCAGGGGGCGCTCTAAGAGTAGCGCGGCGGCGACGCACCCGCTCCCCGTGCCCCAGTCGAGAAAAAGCGAAGGCGAGGAAGGCGGCAGGTACGCCAAGGCCATCTCCACCAGCAACTCCGTTTCGGGTCTGGGGATCAACACCCCTTCCCCCACCTGGAACGTTAGCCCCCAGAAGTGGGCCTCGCCCAGAATGTATTGCGCTGGCTCTCCTGACGCGCGGCGGTCAAGGGCTTTCAAAACGGCGGCGCTTTCCTCTTTCGTCAAAATTTTTTCAGGGTGGCCTAGGACGGAAGCGCGCGCAACATTTAAGAGGCGGCACAGGAACATGTCCGCCTCTTGAACGCTGTTTACCGCTTCCGAGACCCTCAGGCTCTCAATGAGGAGTTTTCGTATTTTCGCCAGGGTCATGTTTCCAGATTGCGGAGACGCTCCGTCTGTTCCGCCAGGGTCATGGCGTCGATGAGCTCATACAGGTCGCCGTCCAGATAAGCGTCCAGCTTGTAGAGCGTAACATTGACCCGATGATCCGTTATGCGGTTCTGGGGGTAGTTGTAGGTGCGCACACGCTCTGAGCGGTCTCCCGACCCAATTTGAAAACGCCGCTCACTGGCCTGCTCCGCCGCCTGTCTCTGAAGCTCTGTGTCATAGAGCTTCGTTTTCAGGTACGTCATGGCTCTGGCGCGGTTCTTGATCTGAGAGCGCTCATCCTGGCACGTGACCACGATGCCCGTGGGAAGGTGCGTGACGCGCACGGCGGAGTCCGTCATGTTCACGTGCTGCCCGCCCGCGCCGCTGGAGCGATAGGTGTCGATCTTCAGGTCCTCGGGGTGTATCTCCACCTCCACATCGTCCGCCTCCGGCAAGACCGCCACCGTGGCCGCCGAGGTGTGAACGCGTCCGCTGGCCTCCGTGGCCGGTACGCGCTGCACGCGGTGCACGCCGCTCTCGAACTTGAGTTTGCTGTAGGCCCCTTTCTCATCGATGCGGAAGATAACCTCTTTGTACCCTCCCATCTCCGTTTCGTTGACGTTCAGCACCTCCAAGCGCCACCTCTGCCGCTCGCAGAAACGGTTGTACATACGGTAGAGATCGGAGGCGAAAAGCGCCGCCTCTTCCCCGCCGGTTCCGGCCCGTACCTCGACGATAACGCTTTTCTCGTCGTTGGGGTCTTTGGGCAGGAGCAACAAGCGCAACTCATCCTCGAAGCCGCTGATTCGCGGCTCCAGTTTCCCGATCTCTTCCTCGGCCAAAGTCGCCATCTCCGGGTCGCCGCTCCTCAAAAGCTCCCGCGCCTCGGCCGCGTCCCGACGCGCCTGGCGGTAATGGCGGAACTTCTCCACCACTGGCTCCAACTGAGCGTGTTTTTTCCCCAGCGACTGAAGCTCTTTCAAGTCCGACGTGACAGCGGGGTCGGCCATTTTTTTCTCGATTTCCAGGTAATCCTGTTCTATCGCTTCCAGTTTTTTCTCGATGTCCACCTTCACACCTCGGACTCGTCTTTTTTCATCGCCTCTTCCAGGGAGGCCAGCGCGACCTCTATCTGCCTCAAACCAGGTTCCCGCGTGGTCAGGTACTGTAAACAGAGCATGGGGAAGATAAGGATTTTGCCCGCCAAGCCCGACCACGCGGCGAGACGGATGAACTCGTAAGAGACGCCGATCACCAAGGGAAGCAGCGCCACGCGCGAGCCCACGCGCCACAATATCCCACCCTTGCCCGCAACGGAAAAGACCACGATGCCGATGAGGATCGCGATCAGGAGGAAAGACGTGCCGCACCGGGGATGGACGCGGGACTGAGCGGCCACCATTTTGGGCGTCAGCTCCAAGTTTTTCTCGAAGGCGTTGATGGTCTTGTGCTCCGCGCCGTGATAGCGGAAAACCTCCTGAATGTCTCCCCACAGGCCGATCAGGGCCACGTATCCCACGAACATCAGCCCCCGGAAGACCCCCTCGACGCCGTTGTGCGCCGCGTCTGAGAGCGTGAAGGCCCTAGTCGCGACGTCTGAGAGCCACAAAGGCAAGGCGATGAAAAGCCCCACCACAGCGGCAATGCCCACGATCACCGCGATGAACAGGTCTTTTTTCGTCATCTCCTCGCCGCTTTCCTCCAAGGCGACCTCCGCCGAGCGACCCAGGGCGCGGAAGCCGACGACCATCATCTCTGCCATGGTCATGAAGCCGCGCAGAAGGGGCAACTTCCAGGGATAGTGTTTCGTTCGCGAGCTGCTGACCCAGCTTTCTCGAAAAATCACCCCATCCGGCCTTCGCACAGCCAGCCCCCACCGAGTGGGGCCTTTCATCAAGACCCCCTCGATCACGGCTTGGCCCCCTACGGGGATTTTTTCCCCCTCGCCGCTCCCCGCTCCCAGAACCACCCTCAACAAACGCGAAAATGGGACTCGATAGCCCTCAAGCGGTTTTTTGGCGGTTTTTGGGCGAATAGGCGAGGCTTTTTTATTCATCATTTTTTCTCAACACGTCTTCCATATTTCTATAAGGCTTTTCGCAGGAAGGAGATTCCCCGCATTGCCCCCCGACACAAGAGGGCCCCGCCAGTTCAAACGTGACGGGCGCAAGCCTTCGACACTCGCTCAACATCAGGCGCGCCAGCTCCCGTATTTCCCACTGAGCCCTGCGGCACAGCCGGAGCCTAAAAAAGTGGTGCAGTTCACGGGCGTTCATCGTGAACACCAGGCGCGTTTCCCAGCCATGGGGCAGGATGAAACGCGCGTCTTCCGCCGGTATCCCTAAGGTGAGCAGCTCTTGGTAGAGCGCCGAAGCCGCCTCCGCGCCTCGCTGGAACAGTGCCCGCGCCTGGGGGTTTGAGTGAATTGAGGGCGGGACGACCACCTGGGGGTCGTTCATCTTTACGTACCTTTGGCTTTGCTGGCTGAAGCTGGCCAAGCGATGGCGCACCAACTGGTGGGAGGCGACGCGGCTCAGGCCGTCCACGCCAAAGGTGAAGGAGGCGTGCTCGAAGGGGGAGTGGTGCCCGCTGCGCTGGAGCTTCCGCAAAAGGCTGGCCGAAAGGTGTTCCGACTCCCGCTCTAAAAGGTCGGATGCGGCGGCGGTGCTGTAACATAGGCGAGCCGCCGCCGCCACTAAGCTGTCTGGCTCCAGGGTGTGGGCCAAAAGATAGCAAAACATAGAAAACTCAAAATTAGGGGCGTTGGCTCTTTTATGAAGAAAGCTTTAGCGGTGGTTATGAGCTTTTTACACGCTATTTTGAAGTTCATAATTATGCAATCCGCTATAAAAGGGGCTTCTTAGCCCCTTTAGTTCTCAGTCATGGTTTTCTGGCCGTAGTTGATTCCGGCGTATTTCTTCTGGAATTTTTCGAGGCGTCCATCGGTGATGACTCTGCTACCCCTCTTGCCAGAGTAGAACGGGTGGCACTGGGAGCAGACCCCCACGCGGATTTCCTTCTGCGTGGAACACGTCATAAAGGAGTTGCCGCAGGCGCAGTTCACCTTGCACTCCTGGTAGCCAGGATGAATATTTTTCTTCATTTTAGAACATACCCTCCGTTAGAAACAAATCAATGCCGCAGGCCCAGGCGCTCGATAAGGGAGCGATAGCGGTTAAAGTCCTTATCCTTCAGGTAGCGCAGGAGCCTTCTGCGCTGACCCACCATCTTCAACAGGCCTCTGCGGGAGTGGAAGTCCTTTGAGTGGATCTTCAGGTGCTCCGTCAGCTCCCGTACCCTCTCGGTCAGCACAGCGACTTGAACCTCCGGGGAACCGGTGTCCGTCTCGTGCGTCTTGTACGCCGCGATGACCTCCTGCTTCTTTTCTTTTCGGATCACACATATCACCTCTGTCGAATAGTGGCCACAAGGCCAAGCGGGCCGTCCGATCCAGAAACGTACGGCCTAGCCCCGAGCGGGTAGTATCTTATCACCATCACCAATTGCGCGCAAGAAGCGGGGACGATTTTCCAGGGTAAACACATTGAGAATGCTTACCTATATATAGATAAGGTAATATCCCGCAACTGAGAAAACATGTTTGTGGTAGTAATGGAGCGCCAAATACGCGACGTCAGGTCAACCACGCGCTTCGTTCGAGAAACAACCTTCGTTCGCCGGGTAAACCGGCCCAAATGATGCCGAGTATAGCTATTATCACGCTTAGAGCTCCTAACATAACCCACCTGTTTGGGCCTTCAGGCTATAAAGCAATTTTTATAAATGCAGTATTTCAAAGTAAACTTTATCAAGATAGCATGGTTATGATAGATACTCTAA
>JAITGK010000034.1 GCA_031280635.1 Synergistaceae bacterium | reverse complement strand
TAAGAGCTCCTAACATAACCCACCTGTTTGGGCCTTCAGGCTATAAAGCAATTTTTATAAATGCAGTATTTCAAAGTAAACTTTATCAAGATAGCATGGTTATGATAGATACTCTAAGTTGGCTCTTGTCTCTCTTCTTTTGAAAAGATTTTAGACAAGTTCTTAGTACAAAACTTTGAACTCTCAAGGAGGAGTAAAAATGCTGGATAATTTTGTGTACTCCCCACGATGGTGGAGGATCGACGTGCCAAGTGAGGTAGTGCTGTCCAAGGACGGCGTGGGCGACCTACTTCGGTTGCTGGGAGAGAAAAAAAAGCAGCCTTTTTTCATTCTGGATACGGCCTTGAAAGGGCAGACGAGGTTCAAGTTGCTTTTAGAGCGCAGCGGGGATGCCCTTTTCCTGTTCGACGCGACGACCTCAGAGCCCAGAACCAGTGATGTGGATTCCCTGGTGAAGTCCATTCAAGAAAGGACGCCGGATCCCGACGTAATTGTGGGCGTGGGGGGCGGGAGTGTCATGGATCTGGCAAAGGCCGTGGGTATCTGTCTAAAAAACTCTAAGACCGCCGCGGAGTATCAGGGCTGGGGCTTTGACATGGCGCCAGGCGTTGACGTATGGGTCGCGCCGACCCTAAACGGCACGGGCGCGGAGCTGACGCCTATCGCGGTGTTGCGGGGTCCGGAAAAAAAACTGGGGATCAACACACCTCTTGTCGCACCTAAGGTAGCGGTCATTGACCCACAGTTGTCCAACGGAGTCAGGAAGTTCAACCGGTTCTACACGATGATGGATTGCTACTACCACCACTACGAGATCACGCGCAGCAAGACCAGCGTCAAGGACGCGGTTCTTGACGCCGAGGATGGTCTCATCCTCTGTCGGCGCGTGCTCTCCCGTGACCTGTCCCGCTACGACCTGGAAGCGGCGATAGACTCCGCGCGGGCCTCCATCCTCGGAGGTAGCAGTAGCACAGGGGGACGGGTGGGGGCTAGTCACGCCATTTCCTACGGCCTAAGCAATTCTGGCCCCACCCTTTCTCACAGCGTCGCGGTGACGATCTCCATGCTGGGCCTCGCGGCTCTGTACCCGGACGGCGGGTATGATGAAACCTTGAAATACCTTGAAACCAACGCAATTCCCACGCCACGGGCGCGGGACTACGGAATCGACGCCTCCCAGGTCGATAAAATGACCACAACAGCCCTCGGCATGGACAAGCTCTGGCAGAGCCATTTTGGCGAGGGTTGGGAGAAGACGGTCACACGGGAGTTTGTGCGAAATATCTACGAGAAGATCGTCGCGGCGTAAGGATTTTTGAGCTGAACACGCCGTCGATGACTGAAGTGACTATTCCCCTTTGAAATGGGGCTTTCGCTTTTCGAGGAAAGCCCGAAGCCCTTCTTTTGCGTCCTCCGTCACAAAAACAACGCCGGCCGTTTTCTCCTCGTAGTCCAAGGCGTCCGCGAGCGTCATGTCCAGCCCTTTGTTCACCAGATATTTGTTGTGCTTCAAAGCCACTGGAGCCTTGTTGATCAGCTCTTTCATGAATTTTTCCGCCTCTGAAAGCAGGTCGGCGTGCTCCACTACTCTGTTGACGAGACCCAAGGCCTTCGCCTCCCACGCGTCGATGGTCTTTCCGGTGAAGAGCAGTTCATTGGCCACCACCTTGCCGACAATTCTTGGCAAACGCTGAGTGCCGCCATAGCAGCAATGCACGCCCAAATCGATCTCCGGCATCCCAAAGATCGCCCTAGAGCTGGCGATGACGAGATCGCAGGCGAGCGTCAATTCCATTCCGCCTCCAAGCGCGTAGCCATTCACCGCCGCAAGTATCGGCTTTCCCATCTCGTCAAACTTATTGAAAAGATTATGAGCCTTTCTTGACATGTTCTGAACGCCTTCAATATCGCCAGGAATCTCGGAGATGTCGGTTCCCGCGCAAAAAGCCTTCCCCGCGCCGGTGATGATGAGTCCACGAACGTCGTCGTCGTTCGTCGTCGCGTCCACAGCGCGCTCCAGTTCCTCTTTCGTGTTCATGAGCAAGGCGTTGAGCGACTTAGGCCGGTTGATGGTGACAAACGCGATGTGATCTCTGACTTCGCACACAATATCCCTATAGGTCATAACACACCCTCCTTTCCAGTCCAGGGAATCTACTCTACGTTATCCTTATGAGCAACTTTACCGCGCTAATTGATTCAAACTCAAGTTTCTTTCGCTGTCGAAGGCGAGATCGTAGGGGCAACCCTAGGAAGGGTTATGGGGTCGACTGTCTATTGCCGACATTCACAAGTCCTCCTTACTTTGTCCTGCGGGCGGCGCGCCATCGGGCGTAGGTCGGCGTAGACTGCGCCAACGACAGGGCGGCCAGCAGCAGGAGCGCCACGCATATGGGGTTCCGCGCGAATATCATCCACGATCCTTGACTCATAAGAAGGGACTGGTGCAGGGTTACGTCCAGCATTCTTCCAAGGATCAACCCCACCACCAGGGGCGCTACGGGCATGGAAAGCTTTTCCATAAAGTAGCCGAGGACGCCAAAGGCGAACATGACGCCCACGTCAAACATGCTGTTGTTGATGGCGAAGGAGCCGATGACGCAGAGCACCACAATGGCCACGGAGAGCAGCTTGTTTTCCACGCGGGTGACGATGATGCACGCCTTGGTGAAAGCCAGGCCCTCCAAGAACATGATCACGGTGCTCAACAGAACAGCCCACAGGAGCGTGTAGGTGACTCCGGCGTACTCCGTCATGAGAGAGGGACCCGGCATGATGCCGTGTATCATCAGTCCGCCCAAAAGAACGGCGGTCGAGGAGCTGCCGGGTATGCCCAGGGCGATGGTGGGGACAAGAGCGCCCCCCACCACGGCGTTATTGGCCGCCTCCGGGGCCGCGATGCCGTAGGGCGAGCCCTTGCCGAACATGTCGTCGTCGTTGTGGAGCCGCTTGGCCTCGTTGTAGGCGAACCAGCAGGCCGTGTCGCCGCCGGCGCCGGGAACGATGCCGGTGAACACGCCAATGAAGGAAGATTTGATGAACGTGGGAAACAGCTCTTTGAGCTCGCTCCAGGGCCTCAATATCCTGTCCGTTATCTTGTTCGCCGAGCGACTGCCCTTGACGGAGTCCGTCTCTATCAATTTTATAGCCTGGGGTATAGAGAACAGGCCAATGAGGGCCACGGTGTACTGAATGCCGGAATACAGGTTGATGTTGCCCAGGGTAAAACGCGGCATCCCAGTTATGGAATCCATCCCCACCGTCGAGAAAATGAGTCCCAGCGAACCAGAGAGAAGCCCCTTGATCACCGATCCCTGCGAAAGGGAACCGATGATGGTCATGCCCAACACCGCCACGCCAAAGAGCTCTACGGGGCCGAACATCACGGCGACCCAGCCGAGCATGGGGGCAGCGGTCAACAGGATGACCGAGCTGATGACGCCCCCCACGAAAGACGCGGTCAGCGAAATGCCTAAAGCGCGCCCGGCTTCGTCTCTTTGAGCCATAGGGTAGCCGTCCATGACGGTGGCCGCGGCGGCGGGGGTACCCGGAGTTTTGATCAACACCGCCGCTATTGAGCCACCATACATGGCGCCCATGTAAATGGCGGCGAGCATACTGATGCCCGTTTCCGGACGCATCTTGAACGTGACGGGCAGCAGTAGCGCTATGGCCATGGTGGCCGACAGACCCGGCATGGCCCCCACGAAGAGCCCCAGAGCCGTTCCCAACATCACGAAAAACAGGTTCGACGGCATGAGCACGTTGGTAAGTCCCAGCAACAGGTTGTTCAGCATACACATGCCCTTGCCTACATGAAGGGTTCCATGAGCCCCAGGGGTACCGGCAGCTTGAGAAAGCTGACAAAAAGGGCATAGATGAACGCCGAAAACAGCACGCTTATAACCGCCGCCGCGAAGAAGTTCGCGGCTTTGAGGTACATGTACGTGAACACGATGTAAACCGGCGTTATGATAAAAAATCCAAGGATGGGAATGAGGTAGATATAGACGGCGATTGTCACCGTGAAACACAGGGCTGCGTGTATCTTTTGTCCTGGCTCCTCGCCAGGCTTTTCGGCTTTATGGGCCTGGGTGGCCATGAGAACCGAGAACAACGCCACGAGTGCGGCGATCAGCCTGGGAAAAAGGGCGGCACTGTTCGGCAGATTTCTGGAGTTATAGAAGAAAAAGGCGCTTATCCCCAAGGTGAAAGCCGAAAACAGGTAGTGTTTCATCGCGTTTGTCATACGCCAGCGGCCTCCTTCGAAAACCAGGGGAAGTCAGTTGCCCTGATACTGATCCTTGACCTCGCTCCATATCGTTTTGAACATTTTTTCCTGTTCCTCTAGCATCTTGGCGTAGTCAGCGCCTAACTTCATGTCGATCATCGAGGCGCGGTCGTCGCAGGCCTTTTTGAACTCCGGCAACTCAGCCATAATCTTGAACGCGCTGACGAGGGCCTCGCGCGCCTCTGCTGGAATTCCCTTAGGGGCGGAGTAACCCCGTGACGAACCGGAGACCACGTCATATCCCAGCTCCTTCACTGTAGGCACGTTGGGAAGCCCCACGTAGCGTTCCTCGGCCAGTAGAGCCAGCGCCCTTAGGTTACCAGCCTGAATCTGCGGGAATGTGATGCCCAGGTTATTGAAGCTAGCGTCGATCTTGCCGCCCATGGCCGCCTGCCACGAAGGACCGTCTCCCTCAAAGGGTATCTGCTGAAATTTCATGCCTGATGTCTTTTCGAGAATCAGGACGGTAAAAAAGTCGTCGCCTCCCACGCCGGAGTTGCCAACGGTGATCTTGCCGGGGTTGTCCCTTACCGCCTTAAAGAGATCCTCCGCGGTTTGGTAAGGGCTATCCTTGCCCACCACAATGATGCCCGGATCGGTGATGACGTTGGCGATGGGTTCCAAATCGGCGATGGTGTAGGTGATATCGGAGTTCATGATGTAGTTGGTCTGGAGCATCGGGGTGTTGGTGATGCTGAGGACGTAGCCGTCCTTCTTGGCGGTCTTGGCGAGCTGAGTCCAAGCTATGGCCCCTGTTGCGCCGGGGATATACTGATTCACAAAAGACTGGCCGATGATCTTCTCGAGATAAGGCTGGGTGAGTTGGGCAAGGGTATCGCTGCCGCCCCCCGCTTTGAAACCCTGAAGAACCGTTACCGGCTTATTCGGGTAATTCGACGCCAACGCCACAGGGGGAAACGCCGCCATAACACAAACAAACGCCGCGACGAACAAAAATACCAACTTTTTCATCTTTTTCGCCTCCTGGAAAATGTCCACTCCTGCCCGTAGCTCTCGCGCCCTCGCCCGTCCTACGGCAAACGAGTCACGCAGAATTGTTCGTCGTGCCCCAACGCCTCGGCCTTGGTCAGTTTGCCTGAAGCCACCGCGAGAATCTCAGAATAGATCTCCTCCCCCATGTCCATCATGGAGGAAATGCCCCAAATTACCTTCCCCGCGTTGAGGTCGATGTTTTCTTTCATGCGCTCGTAAGTGCCGGGGTTGCCCGTTATTTTCAGCACTGGAACCCCCGGAAACCCCGTAGGGGTACCTCGTCCTGTGGGGAAACAGATGAGCTGCGCGCCCGCGGCCACCTGCCCCGTGGTCACCTCGCCGTCGTGGCCGGGGCTGTCCATGAGGAGCAGGCCCTTTTTGGACGGGGCGTCGCCGTACTTAAATACCTGAACGAACTTGGCGTCGCCAGATTTTTTCATGCTACCCAGAGATTTTTCGACAACACTGGAAAGTCCGCCGTCGTAGTTGCCAGTTGAAATAAGGTTCTTGCGTTTGTCGTTGCTGGAGTGCCGTATCTGGTTCGAAAGCCGTTCCTCCATAGCGCGTATGGCCTTCACGATATCGTCCGCCACTTCTTGGTTTTCCGCCCTTCGGGCCAAGATTTCCTCAACGCCCAAGAGCTCGGTTAGTTCGCTCAAGATGGAAGAGCCGCCCTGGGCCACGATTTTATCGGAAGCGACGCCCAAAGAAGGGTTGGCCACAAGCCCAGACGTCATGTCCGATCCGCCGCAGTTCAGACCCAACATGAGCTCACTCACCGGCATTTCCTCACGCTTCTCGGAGGACACAGCCTGCATCATACTACGAGCATGGCGAACTCCAAGCTCCGTTGTCTTGATCGAGTCGCCGACCTCCTGTATCACCACCACTTCAAGGCGCTTGCTGGTAGAGGCTATACCCTCGGCAAGCTCACCGGGCGTGAAACGCTCGCACCCCAGTCCAACCACCACCACTCCCGCGAAATTCGGGTTTCTGCCGACGCCGATCAGGGATTTTGCGGTTACTTCCAGGTCTTCCCCCACTTGACTGCATCCCACGGGGTGCGTGAACGAAATGGCCCCCGGTACGCTGGCCGCTATCCGTTGCGCTACCTTCGCGGCACAAAACACCGACGGAATGACCGCGATGTGACACCGTACCCCTGCCGCTCCGTTCTCTCTGCGATACCCCCAGAACGTGTCCATCCTATTTCATTCCCCTGTCGCAGTACATGTTGTGGACGTGAATCCACCCGCCCGCGACTACCCTGGACTTTGTTCTCCCGATCTCCTCGCCGTATTTGTAGACGGGGGCGTCCGCCGAGAGCTCCCCCAGCGCGAACTTGTGCCCAAACGCTACGTCCTCCGCCACCACGACGCCGTATGGATCGCCGCTGTCCCCGCGCACCGTCACGGAGTCCCCGGCCCTCACGTCCGCCAGCGCCACGCCCACATTATCTTTGGGGTGGAGCACAAGGGCGGTTTTGCCCCGCGCTATGTCGGAAAAGTTCACATTTTCCACTCCAAACGCCTCCAGACAATTTTGATTGTTTAAACGGTATAGTTTCATGCTAACACCCGGTTTCCGCGGTGTCAAGGACTGGCGCGAGACCCAAATCTCCACCTCTCCTCCAAAATTCAGGCACGATGAAAAAAATGACGCTTTTCATATACCCACTTTTCTTTCGATTTCAGTTTTTTTGGTCTCTTATCTTTCGCGAATGATTATGCGACCCGCTCTATTGGCTCTTTTATAAATAGCGGTGGTTATGAGCTTTTTACACGCTATTTGGGAGTTAGTAATTATATAATTCAGTATATACTCTAGACAAACCGGGAGTAAAGAATGTAGAATTTCAGAGAGGGGGAGTTTGTTTTTCCCCAAATAAGGAGGCGTTTTTGATGGATTGGACTAGAGCGGCGGCTGCGACGGTGGTTTGTGAGGAAAAGGGAACGACTTTGCGCGACGTGGTGCAGGGTATTATGGACGGCGCCGAGACGCCGGACACCGTGATGGAGCTTCTCGGCATTACCAACGAGGACAAGGGCGCGGACAAGATTCCGGAGATCATGGACGTGTTCGTCCCCGTGGTCAACGCCTGGAAAAACGGAAGTTGCGGGGGCGCCTGCGCGGGCTGCGGTGGGGGATGCCAGCCCTGACGCCCGGCGACGCTACTTTTTCAGTTTCCACACGATGAACATGCCCATCGCTACCGCGGCGTAAAAGCCCACCGAGCCCCCGTAGATCGCGTAGACGGCTCCCTCCTCGCTCCACGGTAAGCGCAGGCCCGCCGTGGCGATGATGGCAAGACAAAACAACATCGAAGCCGCCATAATGTACTTGAACTCTTTTCGCATGATGGCATCTAAAACGTAAGGAGGCCTCCCTCGCGGGAGACCTCTTCTTTTTTTGTGGTCTGCGTGGACTAAAGCCTGGAGACGCTCGCTGCCTGTGGTCCCTTCTCGCCGTTCACGATTTCGAACGACACCTTCTGCCCTTCAGCAAGAGTCTTGAATCCATCACCTACTATCGCGCTGTAGTGCACGAACACGTCTTTTCCCTCGTCAGCGGTGATAAACCCATACCCCTTGCTTTCGTTGAACCACTTCACGGTGCCTTGAGCCATCAAGAAAAGCCTCCTAAAACAAATAAAATTACCGATCACAAAGACGGCGTATATACAGAATAAAGGATACGAATCAATATGTCAAGATACTTATTGTAGTCCAGACGCAACACGTTTTACACGTAAGACATTGCAATTACTGAATAAAATTTTTATTTACGTAAATCTGCCCATGGATGTAATGTGGCTGTTGGAATGGTTTAAGCAGATTTTTCGAATGCGCGCAAAGTTGTTTTAAATACTTGAAAAGTTTTTAAGCGTTTGAGTTGGGTAGAAATTTCGACGACGCCGTAAGCGGCAACGCCCATTGGGTGAAGCGGGCGCGGAGTTCCGCGTAGGCCGCCGCGCGTTCAGAAGGATAGACGACGTGAAGCGACTTGTCGAGGGAGGGCAGGGCGTCGGGGGACACGTCCGCCGTCATGGCAATGAGCGCGTCCCCATAAGAGGCGTCCACGTCGGGGCGTGGGCGAAGGGATTTTCCTGTGACGTCGGCGACGAGCTCCATCAGGCCAGGCAGGTTGGTCAAGCCCCCTGAGGCCTCCATCAGGAAGGGAAAGGGCGCGGCCTCCTCCATTTTGGAAATAATCATCGCCAGCTCGTAACCCAGGGACTCCAGCACGGCGGCGGCCATATCCAGCGGGGTATGGGCGCTGGTCAGTCCTAGAAACGCCCCCTTGGCAGAGGGATCGTCGAAGGGCGTCCGGGCCCCGTCCAGGTAAGGGATGAAAAAAATGCCCGTGGGCGACGCGGGAACGGCAGTGGCCCCAAGTTTGCGCCCCCACTCCACCGTTCGCCCACCGGAGGCTGTAGCCGCGCCAATACGCCATACGCCTGGGAACAGGGAGCGCCCCGTCATGAACCCCTTTAGGCCGCAGCGCGCTTTGGTGTTCAGCAGAAGGGAGACCGTGGAGCCGAAAACGGCCACAGCCGACCCCGGAACCACGGCATTGACGGCCATCGCCTCGGCGTTCACATCACAGGCGCCTCGCAGTACCACCGTCCCGGCGGCCAGACCCGTCTCTAAAGCAGCCCCGCGCGTGACAACTCCCAGCGGAGCCACAGCGGGACCCACGGAGGGGATTTTTTCGGCGGCGATCCCCTGGTCTTCTAGGAACCATTTCGGGACGTCCTCTGTCTCCCCGTCCAGCATCAGCGCCCCGTAGGCGGTGGGCGCGTCCCACGAGGGAACGCCCGTGAGGCGCGCGGAGATGAAGTTGAAGCTCGAAACGAAAAAAGCCGCCCGACGGTACTCTTCCGGGCGGTTCTCCTTCAGCCAGAGGATCTTTGGCAGCACGGAATGGGTAGAAAAGACGTTCCCCAGGCGGCGCTGGAGAAACTCCTCTCCATAATGAGCGTTGAGGGTCGCGGCCAACACCTCGCTGCGCCGATCGATACCGTAGAGAATGGCGTTATGAACGGGACGAAAGGCCTCGTCCACTGGAACAAAAGAACCGCACACCGAGCTGACGCACAGGGCGCGAATGGAGACAGCCGGCGCCTCCGAGCACATTTTTCGGCAGATGGAAAGAAAACCCTTCCACCAAACCTCCTCGGCGTCCACCTCGAAAAAGCCCTCCCTGGGGCTAAATACGGAGGACTCCCGCCTAGCGCGGGTCACTACCCGACCTTCTCCATCCAACAAGGTCGCTTTGATGAACGAACTCCCCAGGTCCACCCCCAGGTAAAACGGCATTTTTCCCCTGTTACTCCTTTGGAAGGTTGGCGGCGTCGTAAAGGGGTGTGTCCACGTAGAAGAGCTTCTTGCCCTGAGTGGCCTGTTCCGGCATTTTCCCCTCCACCGCGATCTTCTCCACCAGGGACGCGGCCACTGCCGCCATTTCCTCGAAGGGCTGGGCCACCGTGGCGCTCATCAGTCCGTCGCCGATACGTCGGAACGTCTCCTTGTTCCCGTCCGCGGCCACGATAATGGGCTTTTTGTCCTTGAGCCGCTCGGAAAGCACGTCCCCCGCCGCGTAGGCGAGCTGGTCAAAGGCGCACCACACCCCGTCGATCTGCTCTCCGAAGCGGGTGACGTAGGTCTCCACCGCGGAGCGGGTGTCGTCCATGAAGCTCTTGGTGGCCACCACGCTGTACTCCGCCAGAACCTTGATCCCTGGATACTCGCTCAGGACGGCGTCCATAACCTTGCCCCGCCTGCGGCTGCCCTGGTGCTTCTCGAACTTGATGAGGACGATGTTGCCGTTCCCTCCAAGCGCGTCCACCAAGTAGGTGGACATTTTGGCCCCCACGCCGAAGTTGTCCGACGTGATGTCCACCACCACGCCGTCCACGTAGCCGGAGTCAATGGTGATCACCGGGATTTTGGCCTCGAAGAGCTTCTCCAGGGCGGGGCGCACCTCCAGCGGGTGGGCCATAGCCAGCACCACGGCGTTCACTTTCATCTGGAGCAGGTTTTCGAGCTGGGTAGATTGGGTGTCGATGGAACCCGCCGAGTTGAGCATTTGGGCGTTCCACCCCTTTTCCTTGGCGATCTTCTCGAAGGCGTTCGCCACGCGGGCCTGGGCCTCCGCCGCGAAGTTGGTCGCTACAAACCCCACCTTGAGTTCCGCCGCCGAGGTTGCGGAAACCGCCAACAACAACGCGCACGCCAAAACCAACGCTTTCTTCACCTTACACACTCTCCCGTCTTTGAATTTCGGCTAGCCGCTGGCGAGCCGTTTGTTTTGAATGGAGGTCAGAGCCACGGAAAAAATGATGATAATGCCCTTGGTGATGTCCTGCTGGTAATAGGGGGCGCCCGCGAGGGTCATTCCGTTGTTGATGACGCCGATCATGAGTGCGCCCACGAAGGTTCCGAAGGGGTTCGCCCGTCCCATGTTGAGCACCGTCATGCCCAGGAGCGAGGAGGCGAAGGCGTCCATCATAAAACCCGCCGCGCCCTCCGGGTTGGCGGAGCCCAGCTTGGAGGTGAGTAGAATGCCGGTGAATGCGGCGGCCAGTCCTGTAAGGGCTAGGGCCAGTATCTTATAAAAGTCCGTGTTCACCCCGGCGAGTCGAGCGGCGACTGGGTTGGCTCCCGTGGCCTGCATGTACTTCCCCGCGCGCGTGCAAGAGATAAAAATCTGCGCGGTGGCCACAGCGATCAGCATGATGGCGATCAGCGAGGGAACGGGTCCCACGTATCCCCGCCCCAAGAGCAGAAACCCCTCCGGCATTTTCCCGTAAAAGGAGACCCCCTTGGTGTACATGTACACCATTCCTCCGGCAATGATCCCCGACGCCAGCGTGGTGATGAGGGAGGGAATCCCGACCTTCGTCACCAGCAGTCCGGCGGCCGCGCCGAAGAGCGCCCCCACCGCCAAGCATATCAGAACGGCTAAGGCCGGGTGAGCGCCCCCAAAGATGAGTCCGGCCACCAGAGCTCCCGACAGACTGGCCACGCTGGGAAACGAAAGGTCCAGTTCTCCCACGATCAGGCACAGAGTGAAGCCCTCGCTGATCACCACCAGCAACGCTATCTGCGAGAGGATGTTCAGCAGGTTCCGCCCGTCGGAAAAACCGGGGATAAAGAGAAGGAATATCCCAAGAAGAATCACGAGCGCCAAAATAGCGCCGAACCGGGAAAGTAGCCGCGTCACCCGCGAGTCAGATATTCTTTCTTTCGCTTCCATGTCGCACCTCCGAGTCCAGGATCATGCTGTCGAGGATGGCTTGCCTGTCGTAGGGCCGGGAGTACTCCGCCGCGATCTCCCCGTTTTTCATAACGTAGATACGGTCCGCGATGGCGGTCAGCTCCCGAAGCTCCGAGCTGATGAACCACACCCCGGCCCCGGAGGTCGCCATGCGCCCCATGATAGAGTAAATTTCCGTCTTCGCGTCCACGTCGATGCCCTGGGTCGGCTCGTCGAATATCCACAGAGCGGCCTGGGCCAGATCCCACTTCCCCACGGAGACCTTCTGCTGGTTGCCCCCCGAAAGCGTCCGCACAAGCTGTGGGAGTCCAAACGTTCTGATCCCATATTTCTCCACCGCGCCCTGGGCGGCGGCCCTGGCCTTCTTCCCGCTCACGAAACCGAAGCGCGTGTGCAACCCTAGGCTTGGCAGCATCAGGTTCGCTCCCACGTCCATGTCCGTAATCAGACCCTCCTCTCTGCGGTTTTCCGGGATCATCACCACGCCTTGAGCGATGGAGTCCTGGGCGCTCTTGGGGTGGAACTCCCTGCCCTTCAGCCTGAGAACCCCACGCCTGTCCTTGAAGCCTCCAGCAAACACGCTTTTGGCCAGCTCCGTGCGTCCCGCCCCCACCAGTCCCGCAAAGCCCACGATCTCCCCCGCGCGGATGAGGAAACTCACCCTAGGGATCCGGGCTTCCAGCGCCTCAGACACGGCTCGTATCCCCGGTACGAGGAAGTTTTCGGCGGAAAAGACCACCTCGCCGACCTCCGCGGGAAACTTGGGGTACTGGTTTTCCAGGTCCTTGGCGATCATCAGGCGGATCAACCCGTCCTCGCTGGTATTCGCGCTCTCCACCGTGGCCGCCTTGGCGCCGTTGCGCATGACCGTGACCCGGTCCGCCACGCGGAGCACCTCGGACAGGTGGTGAGAAATGTACAAGACGGCGCGTCCGTCCTTCTTCAACGTCTCAATGAGGGAAAAGAGAACTTCGCACTCGGCGACGCTCAAAGGGGCTGTGGGCTCGTCGAAGATGACGGCGCGCGGGCCGCCGCCGGTAACGTGGAAAAGCACCTTGAGGACCGTCAACATCTCTTGCTGGCCGCTGCTGAGGCGGTGGGCCGGGATGGAGAGGTCGAGTCGCACCTGGTAGCGTTCGAGGAACTCCCGCGCCTCGCGTTCCATGCGCCTCCGGTTCAGGAAGCCGAACGCGCTGTGCTCCAGGCCCAGAAAGAGGTTTTCGTAACCCGTGAAGTGAGGGATCAGCTCGCGCTCCTGGTGAACCACCCCCATGAGGCCTCTGGCGTCACGGGGCGAGGCGAAACGAACGGGTCGTCCCTCCCATAAAACCTCCCCGGAGGTGGGAGCGTAAACCCCGGAAAGGATTTTTACCAAGGTGGACTTGCCCGCGCCGTTTTCGCCCACCAGCGCGTGAACCTCTCCCGCCTCGAAGGCGGCGTCGAAGTGATCCAGCGCCAGAACGCCAGGGAAGCGCTTGACAAGATTTCTTGTTTCTAGAAGAGGCATGGCGCGGGAGGCGTTTATGAAAGGGACTCGCGGACGCTTTTGGCTTTTTTCATGAACGCCGCGGCCTTAGTGGGGTCTACGGGGCTGAAGGTGTCCCCTCCGACCTTGACGCTGGTACCCATGATGACCGCGTCGCTCAGGCGAAGCATTTTTTCCGCGTTATCGACGTTGACGCCGGTTCCCGCGATGACCGGGACGCCGAAGGATCCCGCCCGCGCTTGGGTCAAGTCGTCCTCCGAAACAGGGCTGCCCGCGGTGGTTCCCGCCAGACACAGGGCGTCGGCCAAGCCGAACTTGACGGCTCCGGAGGCGATGTCCTTGAGGCTCCGGCCGCCCAGGGGCTCCGTGTGACCTGAGATGTTGGCAAACACCTTTATGTTCCCCGCGCCGCTGTTCCGGCGGAAGCGCTGGAGCGCCCCAGCTCCTGGGTCCACAATGCCCCAATCTCCCACGAACACCCAGGAGAGAAAAATGCGGACGTAGTTGGCTCCCGTAGCGGCGCCGATGGCGATGGCGGCCTCCGGGTCAGCCAGGACGGACAGTCCAAAGGGAATCTTGAAATGCGACGATACCTCCGAGATGACGGAAGCCATAACGGCCACCGTGGTTTTGTCCACGTTGGAAAGGTAGGGACGGTCTCCCTCGTTGCTGAAGGACAGGCCGTCGAAGCCCGCCTTCACCAGAGCCTCAGCGTCGCGCATGGCGGTCTCCCTGATCTTTTGCAGTCCTCCGGACTCGTCATAGAGCGGAGAACCCGGAAGAGGCGGAAAATGCACCATTCCTAGAATCGGTTTTTCCACGCCAAACATCTGTTTCAACAAGCTCATACACGAACCTCCCGCGATAGACTGACGTGTTTTCAATTTTTCAATATGACGTGATACTCTGAACGCAACGACAGTTTACCACAAAAAAGTTCCCTCAAGGAGAGACGCGCGACCGCGCGTCTGCGCGTTTCTTTTCGGGCTATAGCGGCTTGCGTAATCATACGCGGAAATTAAGAGACCAAAAGCCGGATATAAACGGCAAAAACTTTGCGCGGAAAAGAGCCAATGGCCCTAGTCATTGATTCTCGCTCTTCATCAGCTTCCAGGCTATGGCGGAGAGCAACGAACCGCTGAACGCCAGGAGCGCCCATACCAAATAGCGTTGCCACTCGGTTTCGCCGCGTCCGGCCTCTTCCCCTCCTGGGGCCAGGTCTGGAGTCTTGCCAGGATCGATAGGCGGGCCGATCTCCGCCTCCGTTGCCTGAACGCCGCTCAGAAACGACGCGTCCTGGAGGGCAAGCCCTTTCCGAGAGCTGCCGAAGGCCAGGATGTAAGGCGCCCTGCCCTGTGCCAAGAAGAAGACCTCTCTGGGACGCCAGAAGTAGCGCATCTCCGGAGGCGCCCCGGAGAAGGCGCCATCGAACTCCAGTCGCCAGTGGCGGTGCTCCAGGCGTGGGTCTACGGGAACGGGGAGGTTGGAGGTCACGCTTCCATCTGGGTTGCGTATCATCATGAGTCGCAGCTCGCCCCGCGTCTGCCACGGACCGTCCTCCTGGGGTCGGGAGAGATAACGCGCTCTGTAAAAGCCCGGTTCTCGCAGAACAAAGTTGACCTTCAACACAGGGAAAGCCCCCAGCAGGTCGTATCCCAGGGCGACGCCAGGTCTGGCCACGCCCTCTTCTTCGTAGACGGAGGCGCTTCGTAACGTGGCGGAGTAGCGAACGCCCTTTAAACTGAAATGGGCTCCCTTGATCCTCAACAACAAATAGCGTCTGGGGGCGCGGGGCAGCTCAACGCTGTCGCGAGTCAGGCGTGAATCCTCGTTGCGAAGCTGAATCAGGGGAGCGTCTGTCAAAAACGAGGACCAATCTCGCAGGTTCGAACTCTCGAAGAAGGACATTTGGGCGGACAGCCCCGTCACATCGTCTGGCAAGGAGAGGGTCAGCGTGTGACCAAGGGCGTTTTCACCCAACCGCACTGAGGAAAAGTCCAGCAGATAGAGCCTCGCCTCGCCCCCTCCGCCGCCGCCCGTCACGGAGACGACCTGTCCGTCCGCGCCGGTTCTGACGTAAATGTCAATGGGTCCCACAGGGCTGGCCCCAGGACTCTCCAACCGAGCGGGAAGCTCGTAGAACGGGACAGCGTGTTCGGCTCGCTCCACCGTGCCGCGCGCCGGCGGTTCTGTTACGGCGAAGGGCACAACCTCCCCACTGGCGTTGAAAACGGCGAGATCGACCCGCTGGGATTGTACCAGACCCTCGTAGACGGACTTTGGCAGGACGAAGCGGTAAATCGCGCCATCCATCGCCGTTTTCAGCTCCACGGCGTGAATAAAGTCCTTTAAGGTCACGGGGGTTGGTTTTTCCTGCCGCGCCGGCGTCCGCGCTCCCTCCGCCGCGGCGGACAGCAGCAGAAACGCGCACAAGGCGAGCTCCGCGTTTTTCCACAGCCGTTTCCTCATGACGGCGTCTCCCCTTTATTTTGTTGCGCGTCTTCCTTGGGCGGCAGGGGCGCGACCCAGCCGATCAAGAGGAACAGTCCGCCCAACACGAGAAACGCCAGAATGCGGGTGAGCGTTGCCGCCCCTTGCAAATCCACCAGCAACAGTTTCGCCACGTCAATGGACAGAAGGCCCGAACCGGAAAACCACAGAGTACGAGAGCGGAATTTCTGCCCCCAGAGAACCGCCCACAACCCTAGGACGCCCCATACAATGGCGATGACGGCCTGGTACTCCGAGGTAAACGCTACCTCCCACATATCGTAATGCCTCCTATCAAGCAAATGCCACCACACGCCCCGCGCCGTGACCTGGTTCAGCCACACGAAAAGCAGCAGGGCCGACCCTTGTCGCGTCCATTTCGGCCACGCCGGTTGGCCCTTTACGGCGAAAATTTGGCGCCACACGGCAAGAGAAAACAAAATCAGCGCCTGCCAAAGTTCCAGGGGATTCAGAAGGGGTATGAAGAGTTCCTGAACGGCGCTTCCAGCGCTTGAAAAACTTCTGACAAAACTCCAAGTTAGGAAAAGCAGTTCCATGCCCGTGGCGCAGGTTAAAGGCGTACGATGTCTTCTAAAAACCTCCTCTTTCTCAGAAAAACGCCGCAGGAGTAAAAGCAGTCCGAAAAAGGGCAGGAGGGAAAAAAGCGGACCCCATTCATGGCCGAAACGGAGCCCCATCTGCCGCGCCGCTCCCTCGATCAAGGGCAACCCGCTCCACGTGGCGATGAACAAGGTGACGGGGGAAAAAAACGTGGCCGTTCCGCGCAGAAGCCAGAGGGAACCCCCGATGGAGACCACGTAGGCCACGGAGTTCACCCAGGCGTTTTCCCCAATCGTCTGCAAGAAGCTGTTCCTGAAAAACGGCATTGTCACGCCTAGCAACTGACTCCAGCCTATTGGCGTCCAGGCGAGAACCGACGCGATAGGGCAGAGCAGCAGGAACCGGGCGGCCTTCCAGTCCAGCTTCACGGACAACCAGCTTCCGGCCAGGGCCGTGAGGCAGGCGGCTGGAAAAAGCCAGTTCACGTCCAGGCGCGAGATCTGGTCATAAATCGTATACCACCACCACAGAGAACCTAGAATTGTGAACGACCAGGACAGGAAGCTCCCCCATTTGCCCACGTTCTCCTTCAGCGTCCCTTCCCAGCCTTTAAGGGACGGTTTATAGGACAAACGGAAGCGCGAGACCCAAAAACCGCTCAACCAGCAAGACGCCGCGAACAACACGCCGCTGATGAAAAGCGGACTCAGCCGCGCCGCCGCGCTCAAGTCCAGCCGCGATATCTCGGGGCCGTAGAGGTACAGCGCCCCAGCGTGGAGGGCAAGTCCCGCCAGAAGGGCTTTGTGGCTGCCCCAGCGACTCGCGGCCCCCACCAGGAACGCGCCCTCGGCGGCCCAAGCCGCGGAGGATATGGTGTTGTCGAAGGTATAGGGGATGACCAGATTTGAGAACAGAATACTCAGCGCCATATGAAGGCGCGATAGTGCGCGACTGGGACGACGAGGCCACGCGCCCAGGAGCAGGTGCCAAAGACCTAGACCCAAGCAAGTGAGAGCCATGCCATACCGGAGGTGTTCCGCTGCCTTCATCTGCAAAAGAAAAAATCCGGAAGGCGCTCCCAAGGCCAGGAAAATGTCGGGCGAGCGCGTTCCATCCCCTCGTGCGGCGGCCACCAAGGTGTAGGTCACGAGGAATATCACCAAAAAGGGCTCCACGGAGGCGAAGAGCTCAGGTCTCCAATCGCGGAATCCCCAGGCCGTCCCCACCGCGATGGTGATGATGAAAGCCGCGCGGTTCAGAAGCCGCCAGTTGCGCTTGAAGGTCAGCGCTAAAACCTCGAAGTTCAACAGGGTATAGATGGAAAAGAGCGCCACGTAGTTTCGGCTGCTGACGCTAACTAGGATAGGCGCGGCAAACCCGCCCATGACGGCGAAGAGAGCGAGGGGCTCATAGTCCTGAAGCCAGGCCAGCAGGACGGTAAAGACGGAGAGAACCAACATGGCGGCGGCGGAGAAGGCCGGAGACAGGATGGGCAGCCCCCCCGACGCGTTGAGCCTTGCCGCGCCCAGTACCACCAGGTAGAGCACGCCCATGCCCCCGCCTTGCAGGATCAGGGCGTAGACGCGTCGCCGCTCTCGTATGTGGAAGCCAAACCACACCATAGCGATGCCCGTGAGCGCCGCCGCCGCCAAGCGCATCTCCAGGGTCAGGAGGTCGAGCTGAAGCGCGTAGCGAAACAGGAGTCCAAACCCCACGAAGAACAAAAGCGCGCCCGCGCATACCCAAACGTTGCCCTCCGCCAGCATCCACGATAGAAACCGCCGTAGCGCCAACTCCAGGACGCCGGGGACTTCCGGCTCAAGCGGGACCTCGCTTTCGTGAATCGCAGGAGCGGAAACCTCGGGTTCAAAAACTTTCTCAGAAATCTCAGGAATGGGGGTGGCTAAAATTTCGGGCGTCGAAGGGGCTGAGGCGGAAGGCGGCATGGCGGGAACAAACGGCGAGGCCACAGCCGCCTCCCGCGTTTGGGGCTCCCCAGGAGCTCCGCGGAGTATTTCCTCCAAGGTCTGCTGGAGTCGCCGTTCAGAGGCGGTGAGCTTTTCCTCAAGGGTCTCCTTGAACCGTTCGAGTCGTTCCGACAAATCACCTATTTTGCTCATGATGAAAAATGGGGTGAAAAACCAACATAGCGCGACGATTATCAGAAGTACCTCCATTTTCAAGCCACCCTTCTGTATCATGCTTCCCTGTCTTTGCTATTATAGCGGGTTGCATAATCACGCGTGGAAAGTACAAGGCCAAAAACCTGATATAAACGGCAAAAACTTTGCGAATAAAAGGACCAGCTAGTCATGAGAGTATGTCAAAGTCTCGCTCATTCTCCAGTAGCGGGACGCGAGAACTCCGCCGCGCTCATGAAGAGGAAGGTAAAAGGAGAATTTATGCTATAATTTGGTGAAAGTAAAAAATTAGCGTGCAAGCTAAAATAAATAGAAGGAGGTGAAAAAGCATGATTTTAACGCTTGACTTTTTTGATTATATATGCTACAATTTTAGGCAAGCGGCAAGCGGCAAGCGGCAAGCGGCAAGCGGCAAGCGGCAAGCGGCAAGCGGCAAGCGGCAAGCGGCAAGCGGCAAGCGGCAAGCGGCAAGCGTAACTGTGTTCTTCTAACCGGTTCCCTTTCTTTAACGTTTCTTTCCCGCCTTAGCCCACGAGGGCGTGCCGCAAAAAAAGGCGCGTTTTCGCAAAAACGGATTCCCTTACAAAATTCGTGTGTCGGTGGTTGTGCCGCGTCCCGGAAAGGATGGCGCGTTGGTTGTGTGCGTCCGCGTGTCCGGGACGACCCAATGCGTGTGGGAGTGGGGCAAACGCATGAGCCTCATTGATGAACGGCAAAAACTTTGCATGGAAAAAAGCCAACGGCTCTAAGAATGTTCGGGAACGACAATCAATACAACGGGTGGGACAACCAATGATTTCCATTACAAAAATTACAAGTAAAGACATAGTGGACTTGAAAACGGATCATGCTTTTGGAATAGAGGGAGGCCATGCCAGGCCTTACCGGTTGCGTCAGGCCAGGTATTACGAATTGGGCCGCGACCTGGCGAGATGGGCTTGGGAACATCATCAGAATCTCGGAAGGCCACTGGATTTGTTGGATGTGGGGACTAACGACGGCGTTTTGAGGCGATATGCGGAGGTTCATCCGGGAAGCGAGTATATCCGGTACGAAGCCGTCGATATTTACCCAAACGGCATCGAATTCGTTTACAAGCACGCCGGCTGGAAGCATCACTGTATCGACCTGAATTGCGGTATGAAAGACCTAGCGGCGAATTCTTTTGATGTAGTCGTATGTGAACAGGTCTTGGAACATCTAAAAAACTACCGTCTGGCCATGTCTGAGCTGTCAAGAGTTCTGCGTCCAGACGGGCTTCTTGTCGTGGGAGTCCCGATATTTCCGGCTGGACTGCACTTGATTCGAAGGCATGTCGTTCCCGTAATGGATCGCCTTTTCAGGGTTCAGAAAGTTAGAGGGCACATCCAGGCGTGGTCCAAACGCGATTTTATCAAAGAGCTAAAAAAGGCGTGCCCCAATGTAGACGTCATAGTGTGTCGCGGTTTCCGCGTTATCTCCGGCGGGGTGCTAAAGCCGCTGGAGCACTGCCGCTTGTGGTGGCAATGGAATTGTTGGCTGGGCGCCCATGTCCCATCGTGGTGCGTAGAAATGCAAATTATCGCGCGAAAGCGCTCTTAGGGCATGTTTTATAGCAGAGCGCGTAATATAGCGGGTTGCGCAATCACGCGCGGAAATAAGAGACCAAAAACCGGATATGAACGGCAAAAACTTTGCGCATAAAAGAGCCAACGGCTTTAAAGTCGCATAATGTCAGTGATTTTCTTCATAAAGGGGATTGACGTCATACACCTTTATTCTGTATATTTACAGGTATAGAGACGAACGAGAATACTCACGCGACAGCGTTGAGCCATTTATACCTGAACAAGATAAAAGCAATGGCTATTTACCTCCACCCGCTCCCACTCCAAACCAGCTTCGCGGACTTCGCGCGGGCCGCTGATAAATCAGCGTTTCCCTAACTCGTCACGAACCGCTTATCATCAAGTGGAGTATAATAAAGTTTGAAGGGGGAGGGTATTGATGGGCGACGACGCAATCTACGACCTGCTCAACAGGGCCTACGAATTGGAGGACGCGGACGAGGTCTTGGAGCTGGTGGAGCGTGCGCTCGCTCTAGCGCCGGACAACCCCGAGGCCCTTCTGCTTAAGGCCGACCTCACCGAGGAAGACGAGGATCGACTGCCCCTTTTGGAAAGGGCTTTGGAGAGCACGCGACGCTATATCCAAGACGAGGACGTCGCTGACGAAAACCTTTTGGAGGATGAAACGGGTCTGACGCACCTTGCCCTGCTACAGCGCGCGGCTTACACGCTCTTCAGCCTGGAGGACGACGATCGATCGCTAGAACTGGTAGAGGAACTCCTGCGCTACGATCACGAGGATCTGGCAATGGCTAAACCCCTTTATTACCGCATCCTCCTGGAGCGAAAGGAGTGGGCGCGCACCTTGGAGGAAACCATGCGCGAGTCAGTGCGGGGCCTGGGCTGGGCTTACGCCAGGATCGCCGCGACTTTTATGTTGGCCGGCGGCAGGAGGAAGGTCGAAAAAAACGGCAAGAACCTGAACAAAATGCTTTGGGACGCGGTGCGCATGGCGCCGAATGTTCCTTTTTATATGCTGGGTTATATGCCGGAGCCCCTGAACGATTCAGAAGACGAGGACTTCCATTTCGCCATCCTGTTCGAGGACGTGTGGACGACTTCCCGCGAGTTGCTGAACTGGTTTTCCAAAGGAACGATCCTTTTCGGGCTGCTGACGGGCCGCTTTGGGGACGAGAGCGACGACATGCGGGAGATTCTGGCAACCCTGGGTGGCGCGGCGGACTACAAGGAGTTGACGTCTCACCTAGAAAACGCCTCAGACACGGCGGCGCTGGACACCCTCACCGCCGGGAACTATCCCAAGTAAAGGCTTATGCTCGAAGACCTGTCGGCGCATCTCCTGGACATCGCGATGAACAGCGTCGCCGCCGGGGCGCGTCGCGTCCAGGCCTCCATCCAGGAAAAGCCCCTAGGCTTCCTGAAGTTGGAGGTCATCGACGACGGCGGGGGCGTCGACCTGAGCGAGGCCGTCGCGACAAACCCCTTTCGCAATACCAGCCGGACATCGCGCCGCGTCGGACTGGGGCTTTCCTTTCTCAAACAGAGCGCGGAACAGTGCGGCGGCTCATTCCATTTTCTCTCCGAGCCAGGCCGGGGAACGCGCGTGTCCGCCTCGTTCTCCCTGAGCCACATCGACACCCCCCCCCTGGGGGACCTGCCGGGGGCCTGCCTGATCCTAATGATTGCCGCGCCCAGCGCGCGGTGGGTTTTCACGCTTGAGTCAGAAACCCTGGACTCCGAGGAAATTTCCCAGGCTCTCGGCGGACTGGAAGCCCTGAGATTCCCTGCCGTCGCACTGAGGGTCAAGCCCCTGATCGCGCGAGCTCTGAGTTTTCCCTCTCGCGTTTGGCGGAAACAGTCAAATTTTATAGCGGATTGCGCAATCGCGTAAAAAGTTTTGTTCATAAAAAACTCAACAGCTGGGGGCAAAGTGATGGAAAAGGGGCGGATTTTGGCGAGACGGGAGGGCTTCACGCTGGTCGAGCTCGTGGTCTCTATGGTCATCATCGCGATACTGGTGGGGGTCATGATGCTCGCGTATGGGGGAGGCGACGCCATCGCGGAGGCCACGGCCATCCTCAACGACCTTCGGCTGATGAAAGCCAGCGCCATCCTCTTCGTCCAAGAGCACGGCGGTTTCCTTCCCCAAGAGACAACCAACCACGCCGAGCTTCTGGGCAAATACATGGACCACGGACGCATCATCAACGAGCCAGTACGCTACGCCTTCATCATCCGGGGTGGTTTCTGGTGGGTGGGGGTGAAGATAAAAGGCAAGCCCAGGGTGTACGAGATCGTCGAGGCAAAGGCCGCAGAGGCCATGCCCCTTTACGGCTCGGATGACATAGAAGTTCCTCCTTTAATGTCCACCAGGGAATATATTTACAAAAAATCCCACGTTGCGGTATGGGCGCGGGTAAGGTAAACTCTTTACACGACTTACCTGAAGGGACGGAGATAACATGATGGCGCTCAGCGACATCAAGATTGCCCAGGCCGCCAAGATGGAAAACATCGTTGACATTGCCGCGAAGTTGGGGATAGGCGAGGACGAACTGGAGCTTTACGGCAGGTACAAGGCAAAGGTGAGGGGCTTCAAAAGGCTGGCGGACAAGCCAGATGGCAAACTGGTGCTGGTGACGGCAATCACCCCCACCCCTGCGGGCGAGGGCAAAACCACTATCAGCGTGGGCCTTGCTCAAGGGCTGACTCACATCGGCAAGAGGGCGTGCGTGGCGCTCCGAGAGCCCTCCTTGGGACCCAACTTTGGCGTCAAAGGCGGCGCGGCGGGGGGCGGTTACTCCCAAGTGGTTCCCATGGAGGATATCAACCTTCACTTCACGGGAGACCTTCACGCCGTCACCACGGCCCACAATCTCTGCGCCGCGATGATCGACAACCACATCCAGCAGGGCAACGAGTTGAACATTGACGCCCGCCGTATCGTGTTTCGCCGGGTGGTGGACTTGAGCGATCGCGCGTTGCGCAAGCTTGTCATCGGCCTGGGCGGCAGAACGGAGGGCGTCCCGCGTGAAAGCGGCTTCGACATCACTGTGGCGTCGGAGGTAATGGCCATTCTTTGCCTGGCCATGGACCTGATGGATTTGAAGACCCGTCTTGCCCGGATCATTGTGGCCTACACCTATGACGGCAAACCCATAACTGTGGCGGACGTGGGAGCGGCTGGCGCCATGACCGCGCTCTTGAGGGACGCCATCAAACCCAACCTGGTGCAGACGCTGGAAGGCGTTCCCGCTTTTATCCACGGAGGACCCTTCGCCAACATCGCCCACGGCTGCAACAGTCTCCAGGCCACGAAGCTGGGCCTGAAGCTGGCGGACTACTTGGTAACGGAGGCGGGCTTTGGCGCGGACTTGGGAGCAGAGAAGTTTTTGGACATCAAGTGCCGTGTTGGGGGACTTAAGCCCGACGTGGCAGTCATTGTCGCGACGGCGCGCGCCCTCAAAACGCACGGCGGCAGAAAAAAGACGGAACTGGTTGGCGAGGACTTGAAAGCTCTCGAAGCGGGTATGCCCAATTTGGAGAAGCACATTGAGAACGTGAAGAAGTTCGGCCTGCCCGTTGTGGTCGCCCTCAACCGCTTTCCCACGGACACGGCCGCGGAGCTGGCGCTGGTGGAAAAAAATTGCGCTAAACTAGGAGCTAGTTTCGCGCTGTCGGAGGTATGGGAAAAGGGCGGCGCGGGCGGCGCGGAGTTGGCGAGGAAGGTGGTCGAGGCCTGCGAAAAGCCGAAACCCTTGTTGAAGTTTATCTACGATCCCCAGATGAGCCCTAAGGAGAAAATTGACGTTATCGCGCGGGAGATCTACGGCGCGGACGGGGTAATTTTCACCGCTCAAGCCGAAAAAGACCTGGAGCTGATCCACGAGCTGGACAAGGACGATCTGCTGATCTGCATGGCCAAGACGCAGTATTCTCTCTCGGACGACGTAGCGAAAATCGGGCGACCTAAGGACTTCCACATAACGGTGCGAGAGGTGCGGCTTTCCGCTGGGGCGGGCTTCCTGGTGGCGGTGACAGGGGCCATTATGACGATGCCTGGGCTTCCCAAGAAACCCGCGGCGCTCTCCATTGACATTGACGAGGACGGAAAAATCACGGGGTTGTTCTGAAAAGTCTAAAAAGAAAGCGGGGCCCTGCCCCACACCCCGCTTAGGGGCCGAAGCTCCCTAAGAACCCCATTTGAGGGGTCTATGTAGGTTGGGTCGGCGCGCCAACGCGCTGTTTTAGCGTTAATAACGTATGTAAGCCGCTATATCATTGTATTGGAGGACGAAACGAAATGGCAACAATCGGACACTATGACCCGGAAAACTTCAAGAAAATGCATCAAACGCCCATCAGGACCACTGTGGAATCCCTGTTTTACGGCAACAACGTGAAGAAGGTTCCTGACCTGAAGGTCGCCTACGAACTGGCGAAAGCCAGCCCTGGCGCGGTGGAGCTCACGGGGATGCCCGTCTACAAGCCGGAGGAGCAAGGACTTCCCGCGGGGGCTAACGTGCTGCTCTTCAACGACGGCGCTTTCTACGGGCGCACGGCGGCGGCGCGGCGCATCATCGGTTATCCCAACGTCAAGCCGGAGGAAATGGCGACCCTTGTCCGCGAGGCGATCTACAACATGCGTTACCGCCAGCTCTACACAGCGGACGCCTACATCGGCCTGGAGGAAGACTTCATGGTGGCCGCCCACCTCATCGTCCCCCAGGGGTTCGAGAACAACCTATACAGCTGGATGTTCAACTTTCAGTACGTCAACGAGAAGTACAAAGAGATGTACAACCGCTCGCGGCAGATCTCGGACACGGATGGCGACGTCTTCATCTTCGCTGATCCGGACTGGACGCACCCAGATTACCCGATGGGACTGGCTTTCTTCTCCCCCAAGGAGAACTGCGCGGTGGTGCTGGGACTCCGCTACTTCGGCGAGCTCAAGAAGGGCACTCTGACCCTGGGCTGGGGCATCGGCGCGCGCAATGGCTACGCCTCCTGCCACGGCGGCCTCAAACGCTACAGCGCGAAGAACGGCAGGAAGTTTGTTTTGGCCGCTTTTGGCCTGTCGGGCTCAGGCAAGTCCACCATCACCCATGCCACCCACGGCGGCAAGTACGAAATCACCGTGCTGCACGACGACGCGTTTGTGGTGAACGTCAAGGACAAATACGCCATTGCCCTAGAGCCCGCGTACTTCGACAAGGTGCAGGACTACCCCATTGGCTGCCCGGACAACAAGTTCCTGGTCACGATGCAGAACTGCGGCGTCACGCGCCAGGCCGACGGCACGTTGATCGCCGTCACCGAGGACGTCCGCAACGGCAACGGTCGCGCGATGAAGTCCAAGTTCTGGTCTCCCAACCGCATTGACCGTATTGACGAGCCACTGAACGCCATTTTCTGGCTGATGCGCGACCCCACCATACCCCCCGTTCTGAAGCTAACCGGCCCCGAGCTGGGCTCCGTCTTGGGCGCGACCCTAGCCACAAAGCGCACCAGCGCCGAGCGCCTGGCTCCTGGCGTGGACCCCAACGCGCTGGTGTGCGAACCCTATGCCAATCCCTTCCGCACCTACCCGCTGGAAATGGACTACACGCGCTTCAAGCAGCTCCTGGCCGACGGTGTGGACTGCTACATTCTGAACACGGGGGACTTTATGGGCACAAAGGTCAAGCCGACCCATACTTTGGGTATTTTGGAGGCCATCATTGAAGGCTCGGCCAAGTGGGCGCCCTTTGGAAACTTCACGGGGATGCAAATTCTTCCCATAGACGACTTTAAGATCGACGTGAACGATAAAGCCTACAGAGAGCAGCTTCACGCGCGTTTCAAAGATCGCCTGAACTTCGTCAAGTCCCGTGACACGGAGTTGGGCGGCCTGGACAAGCTACCGCCGGACGCTCACAAGGCCATTGAGCTAGCGACGGAGGAGATCGGGAAGTACTGATATAAACGGGGTTCTTAGGGGCTCCCGACCCCTAAGTGGGGTTTGGGGCGGAGCCCCATACGCGGTGAAAAGGGACAAAGCCGTTTTCAGGCCTTGTCCTTTTTTGAAGGGAGCTTCCAAATGAAAAGGGGTTTTTATTGGAGTTTGCTGGAGGCGTTTCTTGTGTTTTTTTTCGCCGGCGCGTCCTGGGCCGCCGAGCCCCAAAATGGGATGAATATCCATGGGATGGACATCCTGGAGGAGAGGAAGAACGCGGCTTTCCGTCATCTTCAGGACCTGGCGGGGCGGAATATCGCCCAGACCGAGGAAAAAAGAATTCTCAATGACCTGGACGCCTGGTATAAAAGACGCCTCACTCGAGTCATGGAAGAGCACTACGCCGAGGTAGAATCTATCCTGGCGGACGTCACCCTTGGCGAAGACGTGGGGGGACTTGAGGTCTATTGGTCGCAGATCAAGGCGGGAAGCGGGTTCGACGCGGCGCTTGCCGGTTTGGTACAGAGTTTCGCCGACCGGGCTCAAAAGACTACGCGAGGCAGCGTCATGGAGCTTCAGGAGCGGCTCAGTGGCGAACTCCACAAAAAGCTCATGGATAACATCACCCTGGCCAACAGCAACATCTGGGGGAAATATAACCTGGCGATGGGTCAGGTTTTCGGCAAGGAGCTCGTCTCCTCCGTGACGGCCACTCCCTCGCTGGACCTGGCGCTGGAAAGCGTCCGCGGACGGGAAGGGGCAAGCGCCGCTCAGTCTCCGGCCACGCTGGCCCTGGGGATCGGGATGATCCTGCTGCCCCTCGTGAAGAGGATCGTAAATCGGGTTTCCACGGCCATCGCCGTCAAGATGGGAGGGAAAATCGTCGCCAAGCTGATACCCGTCGTGGGCTGGTTTATGGTCGGCTGGGAAATATGGTCGGCCGCTCAGGCGAAGGCCAACCTCGAAGAGGAGCTTCGCAAAAATTTCTTTACGGAGTACAAGCAGTCGTTCAGCGCGGAGGTTATTTGGCGGGAAATCGTAGCGTCAGGCGAGCTGCGGGACACGGTGAAGCGCTCGTGCCTGGAGATAGAGAACCAGTGCCGGACCATCGCCGCCAGCTTCATCGACATCTCCGACATTGTTCAGAAAGTCCCCGCGCTGAGAGAGTACGTCAGACGTGAGCGCGAGGATGGGCGCTCGGACTCCCAGATATACGACACGCTGAAACAGCTTTACTACGTCTTCAAGGACAAGATATTGAGCGATTACGACGTCAAGATGCTGGAGCAGATTGTATTTCGCATTCCGCCGGCCTTCCGGGGACGTTTTTCCCGGCTGCTGGACGTCACGGGGAGCGAGTTCGTCGAGCTTTTCGCCCAGGACAGGGCCCTGTTCGATGACCGGATTCGGAAAGCGCAGCTCCTCGGAGTCGAAAACTACCTGCGCTACCGGACCGAAGCCGAACAAGACGACCTGGCCGTTTTCACCCCATACGCCTCTTTCATCACGGAGGATATGGAGGCCTGCGGAGGGGTCTTTTTGCTGCTGCGTCTGGGAGTGTCCACCGAGGGTTGGCGGCAGGAGTCCTTGAGGAGGGTTTTCACGCATGAGGAGGCGTTCACCGCGATTTTGCCCGAGGAACGGGCGAAGCTCGTGAAAATTTTCCAGTCTGACCGCATGGCCAACGCGCTGTTGAGGGCCTATGGGAAGACCCCCAAGCTTTCCGGGGCGTTGGTGAAGCTCCAGCCCTTGGCGTTTTGGGACACGGTGCGCAAGATCGAGAACACGCTCTCCGTCGCCGAATTTTTGGAGAGGGAATCGCGGTACTCCCCGGAAGAGGCCGTGGTGGCGGTGATGAGCGACGCGCGTCTTGCGGACGTTTACGAGGATTATGGCAAAGACGGGCTTGTCCTGTGGAGGCGCTTCGTGGACAAAGACTCGGGGACGCTGCAGGAAACAATAGCCAAATTGGCCATTCAACTGGCGCTGCATAAGGGGTATCCTATTGCGAAGCTCATAACGATCAACGATGTGAAGTGGGCCGAGTACTGTGATTACCTGCCGATAGGCGGCGTGAGCCTTTTTGAGGCCACCACCGGCCTCAGTCAGGGTCTGCGTTTCGCGATTCTTTGGATACCTTTGCTCATGTTCCTGTACCTGCTGGCGCGTTTCTTTTACAAAATAACACGCCTGCCCCTGTACGGGGGGGCGGCTGTAGTGGGACGAGCGGAACGAGCGGTGATTGAGGCGGAAATCCTGCCCGACGCGAGAAGACTGGAGGGTGAAAAATGCGATCGGAAGGAAGATCGGACGTCGCGATCCTGACCATTGATGTGGGGGCGGGGCGCAACGTTCGCCTTTTGGGCACGGTGTATGGCGTAGCCTGCCTGAGTAAGTCCCTAGTGAAAGACGTGATAGCCAACGTCCGCAACTGGACGATCGGGGGGGAACTTCCCGCGTACAGCACTATGATGAGCGAGGGCGTGGGCATCGTCTTGAAGCGCGTGGAAGAGCAGGCCCGCGCCGTGGGAGCGGACGCCGTGTATGGCTTGAGGCTGTCGACCACGTCCATAACCCAGGGCGCCGCCGAGCTGATCGCCTACGGGACGGCGGTCAAATATCTAGATTAGAGCCATTGGCTCTAATCTAGATATTTGATTTAATATATAATATATTAAATCAAATTGCTATATATCCGGTTTTTGACCTCTTCTTTCCGCATATGATTATACAAACCGCCATGACCTGGAACGCGGATTCCTAATGCTTTTAGAATACCGCGCTGACTCTTTGACAAGGCAGGATAAACATCCTGTACTTCCCCTTGAATTACTTTGATGGCCTTTACACGGGAGGGGCGGTGAAGCGGCCCTTCGACAATATAGGAGGCAAGGGGCAAGCCCCTTGCGGGACGAGCGGCTGAGGAATTTTATCTCCTCATTCGTTTAGCCCCCTAAACCGTGAAGGGGAGACCTCCTAACGATCAGCGCTTTCTCAACGCCTTGTGTACAGGAAAGGTCCCGCGGACTCGAAGCCTATTTTTTTGTAGTCAAAGATTTGCTCGGTCGAGCCTACGAGGAAGTAGCCGTTGGGCGCCAGGGCGTTATAAAACTTAACGTAGAGGGTTGCCTTCGCCTCCGAGGTGAAGTAGATGACGACATTACGGCACAGGATGATATCAAATCCGCTCCCAAAAGCGTCGTCAATCATGTTAAAGCGTTTCCACGTTACCCGTCGCTTGATCTCCGGCTTGACCTGGTACGTCTCCCCTCCGTCGGAGGTCATGAAGTAATGCGTGAGATATTCAGGCGGCGCGTTCAGGAGCTGGCGCTTCAGGTAAACGCCGCGCTGGGCGATGGTCAAGGCACCTTGGTCGATGTCGCAGGCCAGAACAGGAGTGGAGGGGTCCAGGCCGCAGACGGCCGACAAGATCGCGAGGGAATAGGGCTCTTCGCCCGTGGCGCACCCGGAACTCCAGAGTTTCAGGCGGTTGTTGCCGCGCTTCTTAACCAGCTCGGGAATGAGTTGGTCGCGCAGCTTCCACCACTGCCTGTCGTTGCGAAAAAACTCCGAGACGTTGATTGTCAGGTAGTCCAGAAACTCGCGGAGCTTCTTGTCGTCATTCTTCATTATCTCAAAGTACTCATCATACGTCTTGGCGTTCCAGCGGTCTTTCAGCATATGAACCCGGCGGTGGATCTGGTTTTTGTAGGAGTTCAGGTCCACCCCAATGATCTTGCGCATTTTTTGTTTGAAAACCGCGTAGTCGGGAGAATTGTAAAGACTGGGTTCTTCCATTTCAGAGCCCCCTCAAAAATCCGAAAGGCCGGCCTCGACCAGCACTAGTCATCCATAACCTCTTTTTCTTTGGCTTTAAAAGCGTCGTCGATTTTTTTGATGAAATCGTTCGTGATATCCTGCACTTCCTTGGTGTACTTTTTCAGCTCATCCTCCGTGATCTTGGACTCCTTTTCCATCTTTTTCAAAACCTCCACGGAGTCGCGGCGGTGGTTGCGCATGACGATCTTGGACTCCTCCGCCTTTTTGCCCACCAGCTTCACCAAGTCCAGGCGGCGCTCTCGTGTCAGCTCTGGGAGGGTCAGGCGCACGGACTCCCCGTCGTTCTGGGGTGTAATCCCCAGGCTGGACGCCAAGATCGCCTTTTCTATGGCCTTCAAGCCGCCTCGGTCGAAGGGAGATATTAGAATTTTACGACTTTCCGGGACGGTAATGTTGGCTATCTGCTTCAGGGGCGTTGGGGTTCCGTAGTAGTCGGCCTTGATGTCGGCTACCAGTCCTGGATGCGCGCGTCCTGTGCGTATAGCCAGATACTCCCCTCGAAGAAACTCCAGCGCTTTTTCCATTTTTTCCCGTAAACTCTTTATCTCGGCCTTGGCCATGAAAAATCCTCCTTTCCCGATTCTGTCTTTCTTTGGCTATTCTAATCTTAAGTTCATTATCGCGAATCCGTATCAATCATGCACAATTGTACCAATTCGTTCGCCATTTACAAGCAGGGAGACCAAATTACCGCGCTTCAAAATGTTCATGACAAGAATGGGAATTTTGTTTTCCATGCAGAGGGAAAAGGCGGACGTGTCCATGATCTCAATGTCCTTCGTCAGGGCTTCACGGTAGGTGAGATTCCCCAGCAGGCGCGCCGAGGCGTTTGTCTTTGGGTCGGAGTCGTATATCCCATCAACCTTCGTCGCCTTCACCATGCACTCCACGTCCATCTCCGCGGCGCGCAGGGCTGCCGTCGTGTCCGTAGAAAAATAGGGTGAGCCCGTCCCGGCCGCGAAGATCACGAGCCGCCCCTTCTCTATGTGACGAAGCGCCCGGCGCCGGATGTAGGGTTCAGCCACAGCGCGCATTTCGATTGCGGTCTGGACGCGCGTTGGGACGTTCAACTGCTCCAAAACATCTTGCAGGGCCAGCGCGTTGATGACTGTCCCCAGCATTCCCATGTGGTCTGCCTGCACCCGTTCGATGCCCAGCTTTTCCATTTCCCTGCCCCGCAACATATTGCCGCCGCCGACTACCATAGCAAGAGCCACTCCCGCCATGTGGACAGCCGCGATTTCCTCGCCAATGCGGTGCACGGCCTCGAAGTCCAGTCCGAAGTTTTTGTCGCCAGCCAGCGCCTCGCCCGAAAGTTTCAGCAGTACCCGCTCGTAGCGTGGCATAAGGACACCCCTTCCGCAAGAAGCGCTGATGCGAAGAACCTTGTTCACCTGTCTACGCGAAAAAATCCGGCGCGGAAAGAAGAAAACCCTCCACGCCGGATGTAACCGCACTCACCCTGCCGCTATTCCCCGATCATAAATCTGGCAAATCTGCGGATGACAATATTCTCTCCCAGCTTGGCAATGAGATCGACAAGCAGATCTTTAATCTTTCTGTTTCCGTCCCGGATGTAGGGCTGCTCCAAAAGGCAGGTGGTTTCGTAAAACTTCTTGACCTTTCCCTCAATAATCCTATCAAGTTTGTCCACAGGCCTGCCCTCGTCAAGGAGCTGCTGATGGTAGATGGCCTTTTCCCGCTCCAGGTCCGCCTCGGGCACGTCCTCCGGCCTAAGGTAGAGGGGGTTTGCGGCCGTGATGTGCATCGCCAGCTCGTGCCCCAAAGCGTTGAACTCGTCGGTCTTGGCGACGAAGTCCGTCTCACTGTTGAGTTCCAGCAAGGCCCCCACTTTGCAGTTGGTGTGGACATAATGAAAAACCCGCCCGTCGGAGGCCGTCCTTGCGGATTTTTTGGCGGCCTTGGCCAGGCCCTTCTCCCGCAAATAGTCTATCGCTTTTTCGACGTTTCCACCCGTCTCGGTCAGCGCCGTTTTACAATCCATCATACCGGAACCCGTCCGGTCCCGGAGTTCTTTCACAGCGTTCGCGGAAATTTCAGGCATTAAAGCGTCTCCCCTCTTTGTTTCCTTTTCGTTTCCTTAGATGTCACTCGACACTTACGGTTTCGGCGTCGTAGGTCTCGTGCAAGCGTTCTTTCACAGCGATGATGTCCACCTCGCCGACCTTTTCTCCTTCGAGGTCCGGAACGGAGGAGTCCTCGCCCTGCCTGCCCTCAATGACCGCGTTCGCCATTAGTCCGGCGATCAATTTGATGGCCCGGATGGCGTCGTCGTTGCCAGGAATGGGGTAGTCGATGACCTCGGGGTCGCAGTTGGTGTCCACAATAGAGATCACGGGAATGCCTAACTTGCGGGCCTCGGCAATGGCGTTTTCCTCGCGCCGGGGATCAATAAGGAAAAGCGCGTCTGGGATATCGTGCATTTGAGCGATGCCACCCAGATACTTTTCTAGCTTGGCCTGCTCCTTGCGCAAAGAGGCCAGCTCCTTCTTGGAAAACGTCTCCCATGTGTTGCTCTCGTCATACTTGCGAAGCTCGAGCATCCGTAGCACGCGCTTGCGAATGGTGGGAAAATTGGTCATGAGACCACCCAGCCACCGCTGGTTGATGTAATGCTGACCGCAACGCACGGCTTCATCCCGTATAGTGTCCTGAGCCTGGCGCTTGGTTCCCACAAAAAGAACGGTACCCCCTCCCGAGGAGACCTCGCGGACAAAATCGTAGGCTCGGTCCAATCCTCTGACGGTCTTTTGCAGGTCAATGATGTAGACCCCGTTGCGCTCCGTAAAAATGTAGGGCTTCATTTTGGGGTTCCAGCGCCTTGTTTGGTGTCCGAAATGTACCCCACACTCCAACAACTGCTTCATGCTTACGACTGCCAATTTTTCAACCTCCTGATAGGTTATTCCTCCACAGCGACGGACAAAATCCCGCGTTCCCGCGCGAAACACCTTTATGCCCGCCGTGCCCCTGTGTGTGTGTTGACACGCCGCTAGTATAGCATAAGATTGAGATAGCGACATGGATCTCCGAAGATTAGCTTTGCGGCGCCGAAAACGGCCGGCGAGGGCGATTATCGCGCCACTGGCAGGGTTTTTATCTTGGAGAAGTCTCCTGTCACGGCGGCATCCAGCACCGAGCCCATGTACTCGTCAACCTGTTCGCTGGACATGGGCATGGGCATGTTCTGAAGCTTCATTTTAAGCTGCGGGTCTTTCGCCGCCGTCAGGGCGCGCGTTACGTGCTTGGGCGTGAAGTTCGGGAACTCGGAGAGCTTAGTCTCCGCGCCCACGGAGCGGGCGAAGCTCATCATCCCTTCCGCGGCCGCGACGGCCAGATCACGCCCCGCAAGCGATTCCCACCCCGTTTTTTTCATGTGGCCGACGGCGGCGTAGCAGGCGCCTATCGCCTTCAAACGTTTCTCAATGGACGGCGCGAAAAGAACAGTGTAATAGGGGTTCATGATACCGCAGGCGCGGCCGTGAGTGGTGACGTCCACCAGGGAAAAGCTGGTCAAGTGCGCCCCGTTGGTTCCGCCGATCATAATGGCGTAGCCGCCCAAGTCGGTGGCAAGCCCCAGGGCCTCGCGGGCCTCTAGGTCGTCCGGTTTGTCCACGGCTCGTTTCGTGTAAGGTAGAACGAGGTCCAGCACTGTTTCCGTGATTTCCTTACAAAGTTCATACTTGTCGTCGCTCACTCCGTAAAACACCTCTACGGCGTGCGCGACAGCGTCCAACGCCCCATCGACGGTCAAGGCGGCGGGCATGTTCACCGTTACGGAGTAGTCAAAGATAGAGTGGAATGGGACTATGGCGTCGTCCACGATCAGCTTTTTCTGTCCGGCTATGGGGTCTGTGACGTTCGAGTACTTCGTGAGGTGCGCCCCGCTGCTGGCAGAGGTCTCTATCGCGATGTGGGGGAGTAACTTTTTCCCCGAACGCTTCAGGCCCTCGGTGACCGCGCCAGTACCAAACCAGGCGTCGAGCTCCGGGGACTCCGTTCCTAGGGTCGCTAAGGCAGCGGCGGCCTTCACGGCGTCAATGCCGCTTCCCCCACCGATGGACACCACGCAGTCGGGCTTGAAATGCAAAAGGTACGACTCAAGACGGTAGACGTCCTCACGGGGGGCGTTCGGCCTGGCCCCCTCCACGCACCGGTCGGGAACGATCCGCGCGCCCGCCTTTTTCAGCGAGATGATGACCCTATCGGCGATGGACTTGGAACTCCTGGCCCCACCGATCACGGTCACGAATGGGGCATTCCCGTCCTTCCCCTGGCTTTTAGCGATCTCTCCCACCTGGTCCAAAACATTGAGGCCAAAGGTGTAACTGTTTCCCTTAAACTGCTTCAAGAGCGCCACCGCGCGTTCTTTTGAATCCCGCATTTCAAAACCTCCAAACTTTATTTTTTAAGCGTTGCTCCGCCCATCCGAGAGGAGATACGTTCCGCCGCGTCCAGAAGGTGCGGCAGATGGAGAAAGACGTGTTTGTCCGTCATCCTCACCACCGGGCCGCTGACACTGACGCCCGCCTTTATCCTGCCTGTGTAGTCACGCAAGGGAGCCGCGATGCAACGCGCGCCATCCTCACACTCCTCGTTGTCGAAGGCGTATCCGGCCCGTTTTACGTTATCCAGCTCCGCCTTCAGCGCGGTTAGGTCGGTGATCGTGCGATCCGTGTAGCGCGCAAGCCCCTTGACGGCAGCCATCTGCTCCAAAGCCGCCGGGGAGTACTCCGTCAAAAAGAGCTTGCCCACGCCAGTGCAGTGCAACGGAGCCACGTTCCCGATCCTTTGCGTGCTCATCAGGGTTTTGGCGGGACCCTTCTCCACTTCTATGTAGACAACCGTCATGTCGCGCTCTATCGCCAGGTTGCAGGATTCGGAAAATGTTTGGGCGACGCTACGGAGAAAGGGTCGGACAAGGCTGCGCATATCGAAAAACGTGCTGACGTTCTGCGCCAGAGCGCACAACTTGAATGTAAGGTAGTACCGCCCCGTGTCGGCGTCCTGTTCCACGTACTGACGGTTCCGCAGAGCCTTTATAAAGCGCAGGGCCGTGCTGACGTTCATCCCGCACAGACGCGCTATATCCTGCAAACGCAACGACTCCGACTGCTGAGTCATGATCTCTAGCAGTAACAGCAACTTGTCCGAGGACTGGTTGACCTGGGCAGGCAGTGGACTCTTGGACTCTTTCAAATGTCGATCTCCTCAATTAGAGCCGTTGGCTCTTTTCCGCGCAGAGTTTTTGCCGTTTATATCAGGTTTTTGGTCTCTTATTTCTGCGCATGATTACGCAATCCGCTGTAGTTTTCACAAATTATTCGGAAACGGAGCCTTCACCCATCGCGCCAACTTGTTTGCCGGTCTGGGCGTAGCCGATGACGCCGCCGCTGTTCTTGCTGGCGGAGACGCTTCCGTGGGCCAAGTTGCCCACAAGTCCGCCCACCATCTCCCCGCCTTTGACGGTACCTTGATTGGCGCTGCCGTCTACCTTGCCACCGCCGGACAGGTGACCCACCACGCCGCCGACGCCGCTTATTCCCACCACCGAGGCCCTGGAAACGCAGTTGAGGGCCTCGCCCTCGATCAGCTCCCCTACGATGCCGCCCACGGCCGCTGCGCCCTGAACAACGCCGGAAACAGAGGAGCCCGTCAGACCCCCTGCCGCTATACGCCCAGCGAGGCCGCCGACGCCCTCGGACCCCATGACCTGCCCGTCGAAAGATGACTTGCTCACGTATCCGCTGTCGATGACGTTGCCCACGAGTCCGCCGATGTTCTCCCCGCCCTGGACGGTCAGCGATCTGGCCGTGCAGAGCAAGAGGTTGCCGCCTAGGATACTGCCCACGACGCCTCCCACATCGTCTGAGCCCTCCACGCGCCCAGCGGAGACGGAACCAACGCGCACCTCCGCCTGGTCCATGGTGCCCACAAGGCCGCCGACGGAGTTTCCGCCCCGCACCGAACCGGAGAAGCTACACCCCTCAATCAGGCCGCGAAGCGCGCTGCCCACCAGTCCCCCCGTGTTCACGCCGCCCCGCACCGAGCCAGAGACAGCGCAGTCTTTCAAGGTGGAGTTTTTCATAAACGCGGTAATGACTCCAGCGTCGCTCTCCGTCTCGATGTCCGCGTGCTGAATGCTCAGGCGGGTTATTGCGGCCCCCTCGATAGCGCCGAAGAAGCCCGCCCTGCCATGGAGGTTCCAGACCACGAACCCCGCGCCGTCAAAATTTCCCTTGAAGGGCCTGGCAGATGAGCCGATGGGACGCCACAGGCCTCCCGCCAGATCGACGTCGGCGGCGAGTCGGATGTAGCCGCCCCCATAGGCGTTGCCGTTGCTCACCGAGGTTGCGAAGGCGGCAAGTTGAGCCGTCGTGCGGATCAGGTAGGGGCTTTTCTGGGTACCCGCCCCGCTCGCGAAGGTGGAAGGTGTCTTGGGTTGAGCCCTGCGCGCCGTGCTCCTCGTGGTTTTTTGTGTTTCTTCTCTTGGAGGAGAGGGCGTCGTCCTCTGAGGGGAAGCAAAGGGGTTGGGGAAGGGAAGCGCGGCCTCGCCTGGGAGAGACAGCGCGGTTAAGAAAAGCGCTGAAAAAAAGAGGGCGAACAGTTTTTTGTTGGTTTTTTCAGTTTTGTTCACGATACCGCACACTCCTTGTCAAGAAATTTTTTCCTTTCACGCGGTATCATACCAAAAATTTTCTCAAGTTTGAACACTCCCCAAAAGCCGCCTCCGCCTGTGAGCCAGCAAAAAGATGTCAAACCCGCAACTTTTTACACTTTCTGAACTCCCACATTTTCTACACACCATAGCCCATCAACTCCTTCGGCGTAATTAGCTTCGAAATTATATTAAGTCATCATTCATTATACAACACTATCAAATATTTATATAAACTCAGACATCTAGTTGAAAACGCTTTTTTATATTTAAAACGCTGGCGAGGGATTGCCACAAAGTACGCAAAAAACACCTCATCGTTTCTAGCCGCCGCGCATATTCAGACGCGTCGCTCTTTGGGCCGGCATCTCGTGACGACAGTATCTAGTACAATTATCCATTATTGTAATTGAGGTTTGAAAGAAAATTGAGTGTTTTAGGGGTATAAACTTTCCCGCTGGTTGCTATTAACCTAAAATGGAGAAATTTCTAGCACTACACTTCATTTCGATCTTTCAATTGCAGCTTAAACTCTCGTTTTAAGCCAATATTCTCGAAGTGTCTTTGCCAGCTTCGGCTCTTTT
>JAITGK010000029.1 GCA_031280635.1 Synergistaceae bacterium | reverse complement strand
TTGCGACAAATCCGCGTGTCATATGGTTTTTCAACACGTGTGTCATTATTTTTGAAAATCATTGTGCTGCAAGTGTTTAGTTTAAAAATATCATTATTTAAATAACACTCTCAAAAATCTTTCCTACAGACTGAGCTGGTTGCAGACTTCCTGAAGGGATTTGGCGCTCTTGTGAAGGGCTTCCTCCTCGTCCGGCGTCAGTTTCGCGACGATGCAGTCCCCCAACCCCTGCGCCCCCACCGAGAAAGGTAGGCTCAGGCACACGTCCTGCAGGCCATACTGCCCGGTCATCATGTTGCTCAAGGGAAGGATTGTGCTGCTGTCGCCCAAAACATTCTTACATATCTCGCAGATGGACATAGAAACAGCGAAATGCGTCGCACCCTTGTTGTTTATGATGCGCGCGCCCGCCAGACGGACATCTTCAAGAACCTTCGCCTTCCAATCCTGGCCCTTCAGCCCCATCGTTCCTTCCACATAATCCGTCACCTTCACCCCCAAAAGCGACGCCATCGACCAGGGAATGAACGACGTGTCCCCGTGCTCGGCGAGCACATAGGCGTGGATGTTGACGTAGCTCTTGTGGGTGAGTTCCGACAGGATCGCGCGCAGGCGCGAGGTGTCGAGGAGAGTCCCAGAGCCGATGATCCGCTTTGCGGGAAGGCCTGACATCTTCGTGGCGGCGTAGGTCAGAATGTCCACTGGGTTGCTCACCACGATGTGGACGGACTCTGACGTGTAGGGAACAACCTCCTTAAGAACGTCTCTGAAGATGCCGACGTTCGTGTTCACCAGATCCAGGCGCGACATGCCCGGCTGCCGCGGCATACCCAGCGTGTGAATGACGATCTCAGAGCCAGCGGTGGCGGCATAGTCGCCAGCGTAAATCTTAAGCGGAGCGATGAAGCGGGCGCCCTGAATGATGTCCATGGCCTCGCCTTCTGCCTTTTGCCTGTTGACGTCGATCAGCGCTATCTCCGATACGATCTGCTGGACGGCCAGAGTGTAGGCTATGGTCGCGCCAACCTTTCCCGCGCCGAGAATACTGACTTTTCTGCCTTTGATCATCACACGTTTCCTCCAATTTTGTTGTATGGTGAGCGGTTATCTTCCAACGCGCGCGTAGCTGGGGAAGAGCTTCGGAGACACCACGTCGGTCTTTATTCCAGCGTCCTCCGCCTCTTTCATGAAACGCCTCACGTGTTCGACGTTCAAGTCCTTAGGCTTGCCGGAGCCCTCAACGGCTTTGGAGGCGTTCAGGCCAGCGTTGCGACCGAAGACGATGATGTCTAGAAGCGAGTTGCCCATTAACCTGTTTTCTCCATGTATACCCCCCACAGCTTCCCCGGCGACGTAGAGGTTTTTGATGTTGGTCGTCTGCCCGTCCACGCCGATCCGCAGGCCGCCGTTCTGATAGTGGAGCGTGGGGTATATGAGCATCGGGACGCGGCGGATGTCGACGTCATACTTGCCGAACATCCTCATCATCCCGGGAATGCGTTTTTCTATGGTGCCGGGGCCGTGGATCATCTCAATAATGGGACTGTCGAGCCAAACTCCCATGCCGCCGCTAGGGGTAGAGACGCCCTTACCCCTCACGCCGCACTCGCGGATGACGGCGGCGGCGGAAACGTCGCGGGTCTCCAGCGGGTGCATGAAGGCCTCGCCCTCGGCGTTCACAAGGAGAGCGCCGACGGATCGCACCTTCTCCGTCACCAGCGCGCCGAATATTTGCGGCGGGTACGCCACGCCCGTGGGGTGATATTGAAGGGTGTACTGATAAAGTAACTTCGCGCCCGCCCGGTAGCCCAGCACTAGGCCGTCCGCCGTGGCGCCGTAGTGGTTCGACGTGGGGAAGCCCTGATAGTGCATCCGCCCCGCCCCGCCGGTGGCGATGATGGTCGCCTTTGCCCTGGCCACGAAGTGCTCCCCCGTCTCCATGTTCTGAAGGATCGCGCCGGCCGCGTTCCCCTTGTCGTCCAACAAGAGCTCCAGGGCGGCGGTGAAGTCAACCACGGGGATTTTACGGTTGAAAACCTCGTCGCGCAGCACTCGCATGATCTCCGCTCCAGAGTAATCGGCGGCCGCGTGCATACGCTTGCGGGACGTGCCCCCGCCGTGGGTGGTGATCATCGTCCCGTCCTTTTCCTTGTCGAAAAGAACCCCCAGCTTTTCCAACCATTTTATCGCTATGGGGCCATCCATAACCAACTTACGCAACAGGTCGGGCTGCGCCTTGAAATGTCCGCCGCCATAAGCGTCCAGGTAGTGCGTCATGGGAGAGTCGTTGGGCTTGTCGGCGGCCTGAATTCCTCCCTCCGCCATCATGGTGTTGGCGTCTCCCATGCGAAGCTTTGTCACGACCATGACGTTCGCGCCGTTCTCGTGCGCCTCAATGGCGGCCGAAGCCCCCGACCCGCCCCCGCCGATGATGAGGACGTCCACGTCGTAGTCTAGGGTATTGAGGTCGATGTTCAGGTTTTCGACCCTGCTCCGCGCTTGAAGAATGTCCGCAAGCTCCACAGGGGCCTTGTCTCCCTTGTTGGGGCCTATTTTGAGCGTCGTGAAGCCCTCCCGCCTGTAGTCCGGGTGAAACTCGTTCAACAGTTTTTCCTTTTCCTCGGCCGTCATGCGGCGCAGCACCGCGCCCATGCGCGCCTCTCTGGTGGCCTCGACTTTTTTTATGGATTCCAACATCTCTGGCGTGTACATGGCGGCGCCTCCTTAAGCCTCAATGTCCCTGTTGTTGTAGAGTTCTTTGAGCTCTTCAACGGGCTTGCCCATAAAGTCATCTATTAGTTTGTTGTAATTTCCGCCCGCTATCTCCCCTACCCTGTCCTTCAGATGCCCACTCTCCGGCCGGAGGTACTTGCCCGTAAGCCTGCGGGCAAGCAACGCTACCTGTGGGTGCGATATGCCCGCCGGACACCGGGATGAACATATGCCGCACATCACGCAGTCGAAGGACTCCTCGGCGCATTTTTCGTACTCCCCGCGCTGGGCGAAGGCGATGTACTGCATGACGCGAAGTTCCTGACTGCAAGCCTTCGTGCAGGCGTTACAACCCACGCACTTGTATATCTCGGGGTAAAGCTGCATCATGATCTGCTCGGTGGGTCCGATCTTCTCGATGTCGTATATCTCCTTGAGGAGCGGGAAAAACGGCAGTGTAGCCACGTACATCTTGTCTTCGACGGTTTTCTGACAAGCGAGGCAGAACTTCAGCTCCCGATCGCCCTCGACCCTGTATATTGTGGCGCAGGCGCCGCAAAAGCCGTTGCGGCACCCACAGCCGCGCACAAGGCGATAGCCGGCGTACTCCATCGCCGTCATGATCGTCAGGCCGGACGGCACGTCGTATTTCTTGCCGAACAGAAAGACGCTAATCATTTCACTCATGAGTAATCTCTCTCTTTCCATTCCCTAATATTCGTCGTTCTCTAATATTCATCGGGCATTTCTTCCATTTGATCACAGCGAAACACGGGGCCATCCTTGCAGACGTACTTCGCGCCTATGTTGCACCTGCCGCACTTGCCGATACCGCACTTCATCCGAAGCTCAAAGGTAGTATAAACCTGGTTTTTCTTAAAGCCCAGTGACTGAAGCGCTGCAAGCACGAACTTTATCATTATGGGAGGCCCGCACATAAGAACAGTTTTCGACGTGGGAAGCCCCAGAGACTTCACGAAGTCCGGCACGAAACCTACGTTGCCCGTCCAGCCCTCCTGCGGCCTGTCGATGGTCAAGTGCACGTTCACGCCGTCGCGGCCGTCCCATTCGTTGCGGATCTCGTCGATGTCCACCAGGTCGTCCATGGAGCGCGCGCCGTACACGATGTCCACAGAAGCGTAGTTTTTCCGGTAATGACGGACGTAGTTAATGACGGAGCGCAACGGCGCGAGTCCTATGCCTCCGGCGATAAAAAGCAGATCCTTGCCCTTCAGCTCGGTTTCGACGGGGAAACAGTTTCCATAGGGTCCTCTTATCGTTATCTGTTGGCCAGGCTCCATCTCGTGCAACCAGTCGGTCAGCTCGCCGCACCGCTTTATGCTGAACTCCATGTACTCCGTGTTGGTTGGCGAGGATGTTATGGAAAACATCGCTTCCCCTACGCCTGGTATCGAGAGCATGGCGCACTGACCCGGCATGTGGGAAAAACAGACTCCTCCCCTCTCCGCGCTGTTGACGCGGAAGGTCTTGACGTCCGGCGTGTCCCTTCTTATCTCCGTGACAACCCCCAGGACCGGAATGAGCAGGTCGCTCGCCACGCTTTTAACAACCCCACCACAGGTCATGTCAGGCATTCGCGTTCCCTCCCAGCGCTTTGATAACCTTTGCTATGTTCATCGATATGGGACACTTCGCCACGCACCGACCACAGCCCACGCAGGAGTACATCCCGTCGTTGTTGGCGGGATAGTAAACCAGCTTGTGCATGAAGCGCTGCCGGAAACGCTCCAGCTGGCTCTTGCGCGGATTGCCGTGGGCCATCAGGGTGAAGTCCGAGTACATGCAGGAGTCCCAGCAGCGGAAGCGCCGGATCCCATGCCCCGTGTCGAAGTCCTGAATGTCGTAGCACTGGCAGGTGGGGCACACATACGTGCAGGTTCCACACCCCAGGCAGGACTGACTCATCTTCTCCCAGAGCGGGGAACTGAACTTTTCCAAAAGATTATCCCCACCCCAGCCGTTCAGACTCAACTTAGCCAAGGGCAGATCGTCGAAAGCGGCCCTTGCCGCGTTCTTCCGCGTTTCCGCTTTTTTCTCGTCCAACGACTCCGCCTCACTCAGGACGGCCTTCAGCGTACTCGTCAAAGCCTTACCCACAGGTGTGTTGGCTTCCCAGTAGAGGGAGGTCCCCACGAGCCAAGTCGCGACATCTCCTTTTGGTTCAGCGGCGTCGATGCCGAAGATGTTACAAAAACAGGTCTCTTCGGGCTCGGCGCAGGCCATGGAGATGATCACGCCGTTTTCCCTCTGCGCCTTGTAAAAGGTATCGACTGGGTCGCTGAGAAAAACCCTGTCCAGCACGTCCAGGCTCCTGACGTCGCAGGCGCGCGCGCCGAACACGACGAAGGGGGCGGGTTCCTCGTGGGTGGGCGTGATCGAGATTTTCTTGCCCTCCCGTTTAAACGCGGCGATGTTCTCCGTCTGGGGAAGGAAAAAGTCCTTGATGGATCGCGCCGTGTTGAGGTAATCCAGGCAAACCTCCGCCTCCGGCGTCCACTTGACGAAGTCCGCCTGCCCTCCTTGCTTCACCGGCAGATAAAGGGTTCTGTCCCGCGCCATTTCGGCGAACAGGCCCCCTATTTTATCCAGAGAAAGTTTCAGCATCACGCGCCGCCCCCTCTCTTGACCGCGGCGCCCGGCTCGACGTCGCCAAATTGGTAATTCGTCAGGGGCGCTCTCGCTTCTATATCGACCCCAGCCTGAAACTCGCCGTAAAACGCGTTAATATCCTTGATAAACTTGCGGTTGAGCAGATGCAAAGGGATTTTCTGTGGGCATACCCTACTGCACTCGCCGCAGTCCGAACACCGACCCGCCACGTGAAACGCCCGGATGATGTGGAACATGTTTTCCTCGAAGCTGTCAGCGTTTGCCTTGGCCCGTACTCCGGAATGCGGGTTGTCGAAGACGCACTTATTGCAGGAGCACACCGGACAGGCGTTGCGGCAGGCGTTGCAGCGTATGCAGCGGGACAGCTCGCCTCTCCAAAAGTTGAAGCGCTCTTCTGGGGTCATGGCTTCCAGCTTGCTCACCTTCGCGAACCTGTCCTCTCGCTGAAAGGATGGCAACCCCGAAGCTATGACCTCGTCCTGGATCACGAACTCAGACCCCTTGCAGACCAGGCATTTTTCGAGCAAAATGTCGCGCCGGGCCAGCGTCTGGTCTCCGGAGGTCGCGTGGATTGTTACCTCCGTCTCGCTTTCATCGAAAGAACGCATGTTTTTGACGCCCGCCGCTCTGATCTTGTCCACATCAAGCATCCCAGGACACCCCACGCCCACGGCGTAGACCTTTTCCCTATCCACCCGATGCTCCTTCACCAGAAGGTTGAGTCCATAGGAGTCACACGGCTTGAGAAACACCAAAAACTTCGCGTTTTCCCTGCTCTTCTGTTTTTCCTTTTTTATCGCCTCTATGAGGTATTTACTGAGCAAGGGCGAGGAGAAGCCGTCGTATACCAGGTCATCAAGTTCAGCTTCCGCGGCAAAAAAGGCCGGCGCTTGGTCGTGACAAAATTCTCCTCTCTCCCATCCCAGCGCCACGGAGACGCTGCCGTCCCGCAACAGCTCCCCGGCCCGGACGCGCATCATCTCCCGGATTTCTTTTATGGCAGGCATCGCAGGTCCTCCAGTCTCTTGCATTCGCCAAGCGCCGCCACCGTCTCGGCAAATTGATTCATCGTAAGGGCGAACTTCTGCCCCTCGGCCGCCGAAACCCATTCCACCCTGACGCGCCCCTTCTCTATGCCGAGATAGTCCAGCATACCGAACAAAAGGGCCATTCTTCTTCGGGCGAAGTAGTTGCCGGACGTGTAATGGCAGTCACCCGGATGACAGCCGCACATTATCACCCCGTCCGCTCCGCGCTGAAACGCCCTGAGCATGAAAAGCGGGTTGATGCGGCAGGAACACGGCACACGTATTATCTTCACGTCCGCCGGGTAGGAAAGACGACTCGACCCAGCCAGGTCGGCCCCGGCATAGCTGCACCAGTTGCAGCAGAAAGCCACGATCATCGGCTTAAACTCGCCGCCCTCCGCATTTATCGGCATATCGCGTCCACCTCCGCCATAATTTGCAGGTTACTAAAGCCCTTCAAGTCCATGGCGCCGGACGGACAGGTAACGGTGCAAGCGCCGCAGCCTTGGCAGAGCGCCTCGTTGACGGACGCCACGCGGCGCTGTTCCCGAACCCCATGGTCCATCACCATCTTTTCCTCGTAGGTGATGGCGCCATAGGGACACACCAGCTCACAGGCCGAACACCCGTTGCAGAGGGCCTCGTTGCAACCCGCGATGCAGGGGTTGCCCACCAGCTTGTCTTTGGCGAGAAGGCCAATCACCTTGGCGGCGGCGGCGCCTGCCTGAGCCACCGTATCAGGGATATCTTTGGGCCCCTGGCACACGCCAGACAGGTATATTCCCGCTGTGGGGCTCTCCACGGGGCGCAGCTTTGGGTGGGCCTCCGTGAAGAAGTCGTTGGTGTCCATGCTCGCCGTCAAAAGCGTGGCCAGGTTCCTGGCCGAGGAATCCGGCTCTATCGCTGCGGCGAGCACGACCATGTCGGCCTCAATAACGAGTTGCTTGTCCGCGATGAGGTCGGAGGCCTGAACGCGCAGACGTCCGTTCTCCTCCGCTACCTTGCCCACCATGCCCTTGACGTAGCGCACACCGTACTCCTCGGCGGCCCGGCGGTAAAACTCGTCGAAGCCCTTCCCTGGCGTGCGGACGTCAATGTAAAAGACGTAGGCCTCGGTTTCTGGGTGCTTTTCCTTCAGGAGCATGGCATGTTTCGCGGTGTACATACAACATATCTTAGAACAATAGGTCTTGCCGCACTCCACCGTAGACCTGGATCCAACACACTGCACAAACACCACTGTCTTGGGCGTCTCGTGGTCGGAAAGGCGTACCACCTTGCCTTTGGTGGGGCCCGCCGCGTTGCAAAGGCGCTCGAACTCCAGCGACGTTATGACGTCAGGCGATTGGGTATACTGAAACTCCTCGAAGCGTTCGAGTTTTATAGGGTTGAAGCCAGTAGCCGCAACGATCGCCCCGTAATGGCGCGTCACGATCTCGTCCTGCTGTTCGTAGTCCACGGCCTTCGCCGAGCAGATTTTCTGGCATACGCCGCACTTTCCGGTCTGGAACTTGATGCAGGCCTCCCGGTCTATGACGGGCACGTTGGGTATGGCCTGAGCGAAGGGAATGTAAATGGCGCTTCTGTTGGAAAGTCCCTGGTTGAACTCGCTTTTGGTTTTCTTAGAAGGACACTTTTCCATGCAGTCGCCGCAGCCTGTGCAACGATCCGCGTCTACGCTACGCGCGCGCTTGCGGATGTCCACGGTGAAGTTGCCCACGAAGCCGCTGACCTTTTCAACCTCGCTGTAGGTGTAGAGGGTGATCTTGTCGTGGGCCGCCGCGTCCACCATCTTGGGCGTCAGGATACAGGCGGCGCAGTCAAGGGTGGGGAAGGTCTTATCGAGCATCGCCATTTTTCCGCCGATGGTCGGCGTCTTTTCCACGATGTCCACCTCATAGCCCGCGTCCGCGATGTCAAGGGCTGTCTGGATCCCGGCTATACCGCCCCCGATGACCAGAGCGCGCTTTGTTACAGACGTTTCCCCCGCGATGAGGGGGGAATCTAGGTTCAGCTTGGCCACGGCGGCGCGGGAAAGGATTATAGCCTTTGCCGTAGCCTCTTCCCGGTCTTTATGTATCCAGGAACACTGCTCACGGATGTTGGCTATCTCCACCATATAGGGGTTGAGGCCAGCCGTCGCCGCCGTTTTTCTGAAAGTCGCCTCGTGCATTCTGGGAGAACAGGCGCACACCACAACTCCCGTCAGGTTATGCTCCGCAATGGCGTTCCGGATGATCGCCTGCCCGCCCTCGGAACACATGTATTGGTAGTTTGTCGAGAAAGCCACTCCCGGCTCCGTTTTTATGGCCTGCGCCACGGCATCCACGTCAACGGTGGCCGCGATGTTGCTTCCGCACCAGCATACAAACACACCGATTCTTTGCAATCCACTCACGTCCTTCGAAATTTACTTACTGTATTTTCGGAACGCGCTCGTTAGAAGCTGCTGAGGCACTTCCGCGCCTTTTTCTCCAAGGCTGCTCAGAAAAATGGGTACGGCGTCCGGCTTTATCCGGTTCAGTCCTTGGGGCGACATGACAAGAATCCTCACGGCTTCAATGATATGCGCCGGTTCAACGCCTCTTGGACACCGCTCCACGCAGGCGAAGCAGGAAAGGCACTTCCAGAGGGATTTCGACTCCAACAGCCCCGCAACGTCGCCTTCTTCCACCATGGACACGAAGCTGTGGGGGTGTACGTCCATGTCCTCAAAGGACGGACAGGTGGCGGAGCATTTCCCGCACCTCATACATTTTTTGACGTTCGTTCCGCTCAGGCGGACGATGTCCTCCGCCAGCTTTTTTTCGTCAACTCGCACGGGCAAGGCCTCCTTCCAGAGTTTTCAGGCCAAGGGCCGCTGCCAAGAACTCGGTGAAGTAGTAAACGGGCACTTCCCCGTCTCCGTTCTCTTTTAGGTTGTAAAGGCAGAGGGGACAGGCGGTAATCAGCGCCTCGCCTCCGTACTGGACGGCGGAGCGCGTGACCCGGCAGGACGCTTTGCGCGAGACGCCGCGATCCTCTATGGCCAGGTAGCCTCCGCAGCATTCGTTACGGTAGGGAAATTTTACCGGAGTCGCGCCGATCGCCGATACAAAATTCTCCATGATCGACGGGTTTTCCGGGTTGTCGAACCGCATGGCCGAGCTGGGACGGAGTAGCATACAGCCGTAATAGGCGGCGACTTTCAGGTCTTTAAAGGGGCTCGTGACCTTGCGCGAGATTTCGTCGAACCCTACCTCATCACGTAGCATCTCCAGGTAGTGAACGACCTGCGTCTCCCCCGCGTAGGGAGTTTCAGGCTGCAGGTAGTTGTTGGTCTTCGCCCGTAGGTCTTCGTCCGTCCGCATGTCGTGGTTGACCCGCTTTATCACGTGGTGACACGCGGAGCAAAGCGTCAAAAGCGGGCGTCCTTCGTCCCTGGCCGTCATAAGGGCGCGCACGGAGGAAAGTCTTACGGCGATCTCCTCCTTTGACATGGGGTACACCGCCCCGCAACACTGCCATTCCGGCAGCTCCCTCAACGTTACGCCCAAGGCCCCGGCTGCCAAACGGGCCGTTTCGTCCAGCTCCCTGGCCTTCGTCTTAAGCGTACACCCCGGAAAATAGCTGAACTCCATAAGTCGTTATCCACGCATTACGCATACCTTCGTAAGCGTTGGATGGCGCCCCCTTTCTTGTCGTGACATTGACCACTCAGCAGAGGCAATGTCTTCCACATTATAATTTTGATTATACACCTTATTCAGAGCATACCGCAGGGCAAACGACTGAAGAAAGGCAAGGAAGTATTGAAAGATATGTTTGGCTTCATGCGTTTGCCCTGGAACATACCGTTTGCCATAACATAAAAAATTTAGAAAGTGTTGCCCAAGTAATGATCATATTGCGACAAATCCGCGTGTCATATGGTTTTTCAACACGTGTGTCATTATTTTTGAAAATCATTGTGCTGCAAGTGTTTAGTTTAAAAAT
>JAITGK010000022.1 GCA_031280635.1 Synergistaceae bacterium | reverse complement strand
ATCAAAACCAGTCCCAACACAACACGCGATTTCATCACACACTACCTCCTTTGTTATTGAAAAACCTCTACGTCTCTTCTCCAAACGAGAGCCCCTTTTGCCCTTGTTTGTCCCGTTTGCCGCAACGTTCGTCATGTGCCACCAACTTTTTTAAAAATTTACGCGCCAGATTTAGATTATCATAGCTTGTTTTAAAAGTGTCCAAAGCACGCTTTCTACTATCGCAAATATTACTTTTTTCGACACGCAAGATCGTGGAGGCATTACGTTCCTCCCAAAATGATTGTACTTCCGCTGAAAATGTTGAAAAATATTTATCAGTCAATTTTTGCATTTTACGAAATAATCTCCATGCTTGCATATCGACGTCAGCTTCACGAGAGTAAGGCGGAGGAACTTCGCCACATTCTTTATACAAAGGGATAATTCCACTATAACCTGGTGTTCCAAGTCCAAAAAACATTACTGTTTCGTCTTTCTGGTTTTCGAAGGTGTGTTTGGTTACAAAAAAAGATTGCGCGAGATTAGTGCAGATAGGGCGAGGGCATCCTGTTTTCTCGGCTTCCCCTTCCCATATTTCGACTTCATCGTCTGGGATATGGAACAAATTCGTTCCATCATAGCGATCTTGCAGTACGCGCAAAACATTCACTGGAGTAATTATGCCTTTTTGGGGTTCGAGTAAAAAAAGCACCCTACTTTCTCGATCCGTGTCGTAAGGGGAGTTACGTCGCTGAAGCAGCGTGTAGGTATCCGCGAAATGTAATGGTTCTTTGCCGTCGAACCAGCCTTTTTCTAAGGCGAAAGGCACGAGCCCTGCGGAAGCCGAGTCAAATTGAGTACCTATTGTAAAACGGTTTGCCGCGACAAAAATTTCTTCATCTCTAATTTTTCTGGCAATCCATTGACTACTTGTCGTTTCCACAATCCAAGCTTCCATTGGGTCGGAAATCTGATACTGTAAACCTCCCCAATCGGCTTGGCCATATTTATCTATCCATCCACCAATGAGTTCCACCCCATGAACCGCGGTATTCGCGCGTTCAAGTAGCAATTGTCTCATAGCGTATCGTCGTATTCCATGTTCCAAAAAATTTTTTTCTTTTGAATAGCACCAGTTGCAACTCATTACCACACCCCTTTCATTATATCCAACTAAAACGTTGTCATATGGCATGTTTATATGCTTTACGCCAAGCCCGGCCACAATATCCGCGTTTCCCGAAGCCCAGTAAGCATGCGTTTTATCAATCTGCGGAATTTCTACATATGGAATGCTTAAGGCGAGTGTTTCTTTGTGTGTACATGACTCAACGCGCCATAACTTGCCAACCGCGTTTACTCCCATATCTTCGAGATGCGCGTGGATGATACTACCATCTTTCGTCAACTTTTTCCCCACAATTATTGTTGTACACGCCATAGAACATGCGGGCAGAGCTAGAATTAAAAACAAAACCACTCCCCAAACTGTATATTGCGACATAGGATATCTACCAGTTTAATTCGGGTTGAGAAAAAACGCGATGGATGCTTTCGGCAATTTGAGTTTGCAGTTCCGCGGCCAACTCAGCGCCTCGATCGTAGAAACGCGTAGCTATGCTATAAGAAAAGGCCGTTAAGATGTCTATCGCCATTGATGCGTCAACCTCAAAACAGTGCTTGGCAACTTTTTCTATCCTGTCGCGTATATTGAAAACTCGACTTTCCTCTTTTTCCCAAGTGGATAAAATACCAGGAGCAAATCTGGAAAAATCTAGCAATGCTAACGTAGAAAGAGCGCGATATCTCCAAAAAGCTGATCTGTTATCAAAGTAGGAATTTCCTTCACCATACGAAACGGGGAAATTTTTTATTCCAAAATAGAATGGAACGTAAGGAGAAGTTCCAGGTGAGCTCAAAGATCCCCATAAAATAGCGCCGATTTCCGCGGGAAGCCACTCTCTAAGCTCAATTACATCCGAGTGCACACAACTCGGCACGCAAATAGGCCGGTCCTTCCCAAAACATCCTTTTTCAGGAAAAGCGTCAAATTGTGTTCCACCATAATGGTCACGTAGCACAGACATGACTTTGTTTACTGTAAGTTTATTTTCCGGTTTTATAAAAAGCGGGAAGTCTTTGCCATTAGGATCGCACTGCAATGATGGATTTAGAAGCCTTATTGCTCCCCACACTCTTCTGGAGTTGAAAAATTCCAATCTGGGCTCTTTGGTCATCTGACCTCCGAACACTTTGGCAAAATGGAATGCGCCGTCTTTGTAATTCCACAATCCATTCATGCCGCAAAAATCAAACAAATCAGGAGAGCAGAGATAATTATCGCTATCTTCTGGCTCTATTATCCCTATCCTATAACCATTCGCCTGTACCATATAACAATCATCCGGAACCCTCACCGCAACCCAAGAATGTCCACCTCCAGCCTCTATATACCAGGATTCTTTGGTATCGGCTACCCCAACTCCGCATGGATATGAAATTCCATATGTGGTGTAATAATCCCCGATCCGTTTTACGCACTCTTTAGCGGTAGAACTTTGTTGAAGCGCGATATACCGAACCGCTCCTGAAACGCCTCGAGAAACGAGGGGATCTTTCTCCTTAACTATCTCATTGCGATCATGCCCCAAATCAACTCCACCAGTTATAGCGACCTGGTATTCATTGATCGCTACCGCGTCTCCTTCAGCGTATCCTCGCCATGTTTTCAAAATTAAACATTTCAAGGTCTCAGATACTTGAGGAATCGACAAGCCAGATGGTAAAATTATGTTCTCATCGGCCTGCGAGGTGTGTGGAAGTAGCTCAAGCAAAGCAGCGTTATTCCCTTGTAAGTCATTGTTATGCCCAGATAGAACTGAATTATCTTCTGTAGCGTTTCTACCTGCCAATATCATAAAACATTCTTTAGGTATAACTTTCGTCGAAGACATTTCTTTTGTTGTAGTATGCATACTTTATCACCTTTGTGGCGGGTTGCGTAATCATGAGCAGAAATAAGAGACCAAAAACCGGATATAAACAGAAAAAACTTTTTAACGTTTCCTTAATTTTCTCTATAAATCTACCATCCGGCTGGAAGATATCCCAAAGTTTGCAAAATGGCATACAGCGCCGCTCCTCCGAAAAGAATGACGATCATGGTTTGCATAAAAGGGTGGAAACAGCTACCACAGGTCCATTCTGGCTCTCTGTCTCCCATAATCCTCGCTCTTTTCAACATTGGAATAGGTAATATTGACATAACCACCCCAGCAAACGACCCACTATAAAATAGGGCGTCAACAAAACCAACCATACCTGAATAAGCGAGCGCGAACGGGGGGATTATAACCAAGCACAAGGCTATAATTCTATATTTGGAGTTATGTTCATCCGGAAATTTCAGCCGATCGACTATATTGGTGAGAAGAGTTTCTCCAATTGTCCAGAAGGATGTTATCATCGCGCATAGAGCAAAAAGATTCGCAGTCAAGAATGCCCATTGTCCAAGCGCTTCTCCCCAAGCTATCGTTACAACCTGTGAAACGTTTTCTTTCCCTTGCAGACCTATTGCCGCCATTGGAATTCCAGCAAAGAGCAAAAAGCTGAAAATACGTCCTGTCATAATCGATCTAGGCATGGTATGTATCTTCCCCGACGCCGCAAAACCACGAGTCAATTCTGGAACCAGATACTGAGAAATGTATGCGAATATGGTTAAATTAAACACAGGAATACCATAGTACCAATTATAAGAAGTTAAATTTGCCGTGCTAAAATTCTCACTCAATAAAGAAGCCCCGATAAGAACAACCATCATGACTCCCATGCAGACTGTAATTCCTTTTTCAGCACGCCCTGTGGCTCTTAATCCAAGCCATACCACAATAGTCGATGGAACGAAAAAGATCAGGCTCCCTATTATTGGCGGAAGGCCCAAAAAGCTGCTCAAAATTCTTCCACTGCCCGTGGTGTACGCTATCAAGCATCCAACGGAATTCACAGCTACCGCGGCGAATAGCAGCCATGATCCTCCTTGCCCTAAATATTTTTCAGCTAAACCACTGATTTGAAGGGGTTTATTTGTTCGAAGTGTTGTCTCTACCGTATAGAACATGGACACCGTCGTGAAAATTGCGGTTATAATCAACCAAAAAGTCAAAATAGGCCAGCCCGCGTTACGCGCTCCATAAGCTAAGGCAAGAACCCCTGACCCGATATCCGTGCCAATTATCATTGCCACTCCTTCCCAAAATGTAAGTGGCTCCAATTTTAACGCCGACTCTTCAAAACCATGATTCACAACCTTGACTTCAGTCATCACTCATGCCTCCTATTTAGATAAAATAGTTAAGAAAGCGCTGATTAAACACTTTTGCGCCTCGCCCCAAACCCCGACTTAGGGGTCACAGACCCCTAAGAACCCCATTGGATCAGCGCTTTCTTAAATAAGGCTTAAAAGCTACAGCAGCTTCTTCGCCGCCGAGGCCAAGCCCGCCGCCAGCCTCTCCACCGCCTCCCGCGCCTGAGCCTTGGTGGCCACCAGCGGCAGGGCGAACAGGAAGTTGTCGCCTTCCACGCCGTCGATCATTCCGCCGCCTGGGTAGATGATAAGCCCTTGTTCAATGCACTCCTTCGTGGCCACGTTGGCCGCCGCGACTTTCTTCTCGAAGGGGGCCTTCGTCTTTTTGTCCTCTACCAACTCTACGCCCCACATGAAGCCCTTGCCCCGCGTCTGGCCAACGATGGGGTTCTCGGCCTCGATTTTCCGAAGCCCCTCGGCAAAAACGGGCTCTACAGCGCGGACGTTTTCCACGACTTGGTGTTCCTTCATGTACTTCATCACGGCGACCACAGCCGCGGCGCTGATCGGGTTGCCGTTGTAGGTGTGCCCGTGCATGAAGGCCCCGCTTCCGCCCCGAATCGCGTCCAGCAGGTCGTCCTTGGCGATAATGGCTCCCGTCGGAACATAGCCGGCCGCAAGTCCCTTGGCCGTCGCGATGATGTCCGGAACAACGCCCCAATGATCCACCGCGAAGTTCCGGCCCGTGCGCCCACAGCCTGTCATCACCTCATCCGCTATCAGAAGGACGTCGTACTTGTCGCAGATTTCGCGAACCAGAGGCCAATACCCGTCGGGAGGCGTGAGGGCTCCCACGGTGGAGCCCACTATCGGCTCCGCGATGAAGGACGTCACGTACTGCGCTCCGATTCTGCGTATTTCCGACTCCAGTTGATGGCCGCACCTGAGGCCACAGGACGGGTGTTCGAGGCCAAAAGGACAGCGGTAGCAGTAGGTAGCGGCTATCTTAGGCGATTCCAGGAAGATGGGAGAGAAAACGTTGCGCCGCGCCATAGACCCCCCCACGGCCATGGCGCCCACCGTGCTTCCGTGGTAGGAGTTCCAGCGCCCTATCGTAATACTTTTACTGCTTTTGCCGCCGTCGCGCTCGTAAAAATACTGCCTAGCCAGCTTGACCGCCGATTCGACGGCCTCGCTGCCGCCGCTGACGAACCACACGTTGTCCAGCCCCTTGGGAGCGAAGTCCGCTACCAGCGTCGCCGCCTCTTCCACCACGCCGCAGAGCCAGCGCGACGGGTGCGCGAACTCCAGCTTCCGAAGTTGTGCCGCTACGGCCTCCGCCACCTCCGGCGCCGCGTGGCCGATGTTCGAGATCAGCGCGCCGGAACAGCCGTCAATGTACTTTTTCCCATCCGTGCCGAAGATGTAAATTCCCTCTCCGTGCGACGCTTCAAGGTAGCTCGTTTTGAAACTGCGAGGAAAAGCGTGCCGCGCCATTTTTACCCCTCCAATATGAAATGTGAAAAAACTTCAGTAAATGAAAGACGCCAGTGCGCAGAGAATAAAGATGGAAACGATGACGATATAGCCCAACTTCATCTGGCTCTTTAGGTCCGTGGAGTGAGCCATGCCCATGTTCGCCACCATGTCAAGGCCGGGGTAGGCGAAGGACGTCATCTGGCTCCCCACAAGGACGATTAAAGACCACAGCTTCATGTCAAGGGCCAATTTCACGATGGTCGGCTGGAACACCTTGTCGATCATCATAGCCTGAGCCACAGCGGCGCCGTTGATCCCCCAGGTACCCACGGCGGCGGAGAAGAGCGTGAACCCTAGTTTGCCGGAGGACTCGATGATCGGGTTCATGTAGTCCACCAGGGCCTGAAAAGCGCCGCTCTTCTCTACAAAGCCCAGGAACGGGTCGAAGAGAATGAACATCACGAAGACCCACACGAATTTGCCACAGCCCTCCATGACCTCTTGAAAGATCCGCGAGGCCCCGTAGCCCGCCGCGAAGCCCGTCACAACGGACACCGTCGCGAGCACCATGAGGGCGTAGGACGCGCCGCCCTTGTTGTAGATGCCGTACACGACCATGAATACCATGGAGAGGCAGAAACCCCACGTGGCCCTCACGGTCTTTACTGACGGTTTATAGTCCTCCTCGGGCGCTTTGATGTCGGCGGAAAAAGAGTAGATTCCCGCCGTTTTATTCTGTGTATAGAGGGCGAAATAGTAAGTTATCACCCACATGATCGCGCTCACCGGCAGGCCGGTGTACATGAGGACTTCGAGGTAGGAAAGACCGGTGATCTTCATCACCGTGACCATGGGGGGAGTGTAAGGGCCAATGAAGAGCCCCGTCACTCCGGCCGATTGAATGATGGCGGCGAGGGTGCTGGGGGTCATGTTGATGGCGGCGAGAAGAGGAATGACGATAGGCGTTATGACGGCATTGCCGCCCGTGAGAGTCCCTAAAAGCAGGGTCATGACGCAGGACGTCACCATAGTGGCCAGCACCGCCCGCTTCGGTGTGTTGACACCGATCTTGCGCATCATAATGTTGACCAAATTTTCGGCGACGCCCGATTTTTTGAGTATCCCAGCCATGCCGGAGCCCAGCATGATGATGAGCCCCACAAGCCCCAAAAAGGAACTCAAAGACTGCGCGATGACGGATCCAAGTCCAAGAATCGGCTGCTTGACTATAATCGCGCCCACAAGCACGCTGATGATGACGTTGACCACAGGATGAATGTCCTTTCGAAACGCGAGAACGATGTAGAGCAAAAGCGGGAAAAAACCCACCATAGGCGGCAAATCGAAAATCAACCCTCTTGCGGCTTCCATATGTACATTCCTCCTTCTTTATAGCGGTTCACTCTTTTCCGCGCAAAGTTTTTGCCGTTTATATCCGGTTTTTGGCCTCTTAATTTCCGCTTATGATTATGAAAAAACCATAAATTTGGGGCTGACTACCATTCAAGTCCGGGTTTCGCGAAGTTCAGATACTGCCTTTCCGCTATTTTCGTATGGAGTTTCGCCTCCAGGTTCGCGGCCTCCTGGTAGGCCAAAGCGTCAAGAGCGTTGGAAAAGGCTGTCAGTAACGCTTTTGCCGCCGCAGCCGACTGTCTGGAGGCCTCCGCCTCCATCGCGGCCATTGACGCGTGGATGTTTTCCTCGAAGGCGCTCCATACCTCCCGAACCATAGGAGCGTGCGTTTGATAATCGTTCATCACCAGGTTGGTGAGGGCGCGGAAGCGCCAGAACGCCGAGTCCCGATCGAACTCCAAACCACCTTTCTCGTAGGGCGGCAACAGACTTTCGTGCCCCATGTAGTGCGGGACGTAAGGAGATGTGAGCGGCGAGCCGACGCACCCCCACAAGACGCTTTTGGTCGCTCCAGGGTCCACCACGGCCGAATGGATACAACTTGGCGCACAAGCCGGTCTTTCCTCACCCCTTCCGCCCGATTTGGGAAACGCCTCGAAGGGGGTGCCCTCGAAAGTATCGCGAAGCCCCTCCATCACCGCGGCAACGCTTATCCTACCGTCGGCCCTCACAAAGAGGGGGAACTCTTTTTTCGCCGGATCGAGCTTGAGGCTGGGGCTGAAGCGGTTCATGACCGACCAGACGCGCCGCGCGTTGTAATAGCCTTTTTCCGGGTCGGCGCTCATTTTCCCGCCAAAGGCCCGGGCCCAGTTGAACAGGCCGTCCTCGGGCTTCCAAAGCCCCTTTTCCCTGACCAGGGCTCCCAGGTCTTTTGAGCTGATTACGTTGTCCGCGTCGTCCAGGTCCACCTCCTGAATTCGGTATCCATTAGACTGCGCCATATAGTGATCGTCTGGGACCCTCACCGCGAGCCACGTGGAGCCGCCCCCAATCTCGAAGTACCAGGCCTCGCGCGGATCAGCGATACCTACGCAGCTCGGAAAAACCGCTCCATACTGAGAGAGCAGCGCTCCTAGGGTCTCAACGCACTCGCGGGCCGTGCGGCTTCTCCGCAAAGCGACGTACCGCGCCCCTCCAGCCAGTCCCGCTTTGTTCACGGGGTCGACTTCCTCCGCTTTGTCGCTCCGGTCCATGGCCAAACTCAGCCCCCCAACCACCGCGACCTGGCGCTCGTTCACCGCCGAAGCGTCCCCCGCCAGATATCCTCTGAAAGTCTGAAGCATAAAGCAAGCGTAGGTCTCGGGCGGTTCGGGGATTTTCAAGTCATTGGGCTCGTCAACTCGCAGATCGCCTATTTTGAACCACGGCCTCGGCAGCGACAGCGTCTCGCCTTCTTCGCGCGATCCACCCGGCGCAAGGCCATATGTGGCGGCCGTGTTACCGTGAAGGTCGTCGTTGTGTCCCCCCATAGCGCGACCCGTTTCGGTCGCCGACTTCCCTGCCAGAATCAAATAACACAAATATTTTTCCCCCTCCCACCAAGCGTGTTTCGCATGTCCAAATTCAGCGCGCGTACAGCATACTTTGCTCTATATCCACCACCTGGATCCCCAATCCCATGCCCTCAGCGGCGTCCCTCCCCTCCGGCAGGCAAAGCACCGTTCCGCCCGATCCAGTCTGAACTCCGCCGGCGTAGACGACTTTCCCTCCCACAACGGTGAGAAGGGCTTTTCTGCTCACGGGATCGAACACCGTTATGTCGGCGTCCGCCCCAACGGACAGATGTCCTTTGTTCGTGAGTCCCAGCATTCTGCTCGGAATCACGCTTGTCTTCATCACGTACTCATCAACGCTCCAGGCCCCCCACTCCACCAGCAGGTATCCATACCGGATCATGAAATTTCTGGGGATGCCTCCTCCGTCGGAGGAGAGCGCGTCGATCACGTACTCTCCTTTGGGGTCTTTGGCCGTGGCGCACAAAAAAGCGATCTCTCTGTCGTTCACGGGAAAGCCGCATATCGCGTTTCCTTCCTGAGACCGCCAATAGCTCAGGGCCTTTTCCCCAGACACGTACTCGTTGACGCCGTTCATGTCCTCCCCAACACAATGGGCGTACCCGTCTATAAAGGCGGTTTTCAGCCCTTTCTCAGTTTCCGGGTACCCTCCCATGCGAAGGCAGTTACGCGTGATGTGGCTCTCCGGAACGCCGCCAACGCATTTACCGTTCGTTCCGTTGAGGGGTGCGGGGTGAAATTCGGATATTACGTGAGGGTTGTCTATTAGGGCTTTCAGTAGGGTTTTTAGCTCGTCTTTGGGGTCTTTTTCGACCATGCCCCGGCAGTAGGCGTTGATGTGGGCTAAGTGAAAGGGTCGTCCTTCTGAAAACTCAATCGAATCAAGAGCTCCCTTGAGGTTGGAACCGTTCCTGGCGCTGCCGGAGTGAACGGCAATGTAGCAGCGGCGTTCATTCGCGGCCCTTATGGCCGCCGCGCTGGCCTCCGGGGTCAAGGGATAATGCCCGCCGATGAGTTTCAGCCCCAAAGCGCCCTCGCGGGTGATTTTGCCGACGACACCCCGAATTTCGTCGAGGGAGGGGTCGGTTCCGTTTACCGTTTTTCCGGGATAAAGGGCCTCCATCACGGCGACGTTGATGCCGGAACCCTGTTCTTTCATCTGCCTCAAAACGACCTGGACCGGCCCCGCCATGTCCGCCGCGGTGGTAACGCCGCTCTTGGCTAGCATTCCAAAGGAGAGGGGGCCGCCAATCCAATCGGAACAGTGGACGTGGACGTCGATGATGCCGGGCATGAGAAGCGCGCCTGAAAGCGACACGCTTTGAAGCGCTTTCCCCGCGTCCCCAACAGCGGCGACGCGTCCGTCTTTAACGCTCACGGATGTGTACTCTTTGAGATGATTCAAGGGATCCACGACAAAGCAGCCCTCAATAGTCAAATCGTATCGCATTTTCCCCTCCAATTTTTCAGCTTTCCTTGTGTTTTCGATATACCTCACTAACGCGATGAAATAAACGCTTTCAATTATGAATATTTTTATTCAAAAAGTGAAAACATTTGCCCGTCACGCGGAAATAAGTTTTAATATTATGGCGTTTTTCATAATCATACGCAGAAATAAGAGACCAAAAACTTGATATAAACGGCAAGTTAAGCATAAACAATCAACAAGGCGAACACATTAGACAAAGACGATATGAATAAAATTCTTCATTAGGGTTGTTATACTATACTGTTGTAAGATTGTCAACAAAGTTTCATCACGATGAGGTAAAAAAATGATATGGAACAGGCTTAGGCTGGAAATGGAAAATCTTCCGCGCGCTCAAAAACGGGTCGCGGAGTATATGCTAGAGAACCCTTCCGAGGCGCTCTTCATGACGTCACAGCAACTTGGGGAGTTTTCTGAGACCAGCGAGGCGACGGTGGTGCGTCTCGCGGTGACGCTGGGGTTCAACGGCTTTCCAGCGTTCAAGGAGGCGCTGCAGGGCGAGGCCAAAGACCAGCTTTCAACTTTCGGACGGCTTCAAGAGCACCGCGCAAAGGCCAGGGCGAACAGCCTTCTGTCCGAGGTCATATCGGAGGAGATGGAGGCCGCCGCCTCGTGTCTCGCGGCGTCCAGCGACGAGGAGATCAAGGAACTCGCGTCCCGTATCCGCGGCTCAGATGGGGTGTATCTGATCGGGCTCCGCAGCACGCGCAGCCTCGCCGTGTACATGCAGTACTACCTCTCCTGGTTCCTGCCAAACGTCTATGTGCCGCAGAACGACTCGCTGGAGAGCTACCTGGTGTCGGCGTCGAGAAACAGCCTGGTCGTGGGCATCAGCTTTCCCCGGTATACGAGACGAACCCTGGACAGTATACTCATTGCCAACAGGATGAACCTTCGTACCGCGGCCATTACGGACTCCGACGCCAGTCCTCTCGCCAAGGTCGCGAATATGGCCGTAAAGGCGCCCTGCGTTCACGTGGCCCACATTGACTCCCTCATGGTTCCCTTTGGCCTGGCCAACGCCATTTTGATCGAAGTGGCAAACCAACTTGGCCCCAAGGCCCTTTCCCGTCTTGACGAACTGGAGGACGTCTGGGCCGCCGGCTCGGTGTACTGCTGAAACCAGCGCGACAAAAAGGACGCCGCGACGTTTCCCCCTTCAGCGAGGGGAGTATGTCAACGCGCCTCGAATAAGAACCCTGTTACGGTCAGGAACGCCGAGTCGCCGTCCGCCAGACGGACGCCTTTGGCCGCGTAGGTAAGACGGGCTGGGGTGCAAGTTCCGTCGGAATAAAAGTAGACAATTTCCGGTGAAAGGCTCCACCCCTCCCCCTCCAGGGGGTACTTGACCTCCGCCAATTTCCACTCTGGAGCGTCTCCAGGTTGGCCAGAGGTCGCCGCGAGGAGCGCCTCCAGCACTATTTTCCCCCGGTCCGCCCCATTCTCGCTCTCCAGGCGAAGACGGACACTTTGCCCGTCCAGCGCCAGAGCTGCGGCTTCGGTCACGGCGCGCCGCAGAGCGCGCAGGGGCGGCTCGAGGGAGAGGCCCTTGGGCAGCGTCATGACGGCCATTAACGCCAGGATGGCCACTACGATCATGACCTCAATCAGGGTAAAGCCCCTCCGGGTCTTACGTGGGGTCATGGTTGGCAATGTCCGCGTTGGCTCCTTCTCCGCCTTCTTCCCCGTCGGGACCTGTGGAGACAATGTCGTAAGCGCCCCTCTCGCCGGGGCAGCGGTAGATGTAGGGGTTCCCCCAGGGATCGTCGGGCAGGTTGCCCTTCATGTAGGGCTCCGGCGGATATTTTTTTGGTACGGGCGCGATGGTGGGTTTGTGGAACAGCGCGTCCAATCCTTGTTGCGTTGTGGGGTACGATCCGGTGTAGAGTCGATACATTTCCAGCGCCGAAGCGAAGCTCTCGATCTGCGTTTTGGCCGCCGTGCGCCTGGCCTCCGCCACCCGCGCCACTACATTGGGAACGACAATGGCCGCCAGCAGCCCCAGAATCACCACCACCACCATGATCTCGATCAAGGTGAAGCCGCGGCGCTTTCTTGGCGCCGAAGCCTCGCACGCCCGTAAGTCTCGTTTTTTTCCCGTCATCAGACAATGCCCTCCTAAGCGCGTGTTTGAAAACTCGAAGTCACAGCGCTATTTCAATAAAATCATAATATAGCGGATTGCGCGATCACGCGCAACCCGCTATATAACGCTTGATTCTTTTCCGCGTAAAATTTTTGCCGTTTACATCTGGTTTTTGGCCTCTTATTTCCGCGCGTAATTACGCAAACCGCCATAAACGCTATACACCACGTAGCCTCCTACTTTTTCAGGCTTTCGCTACTGTCTCGGCATCGTCGCCCACTGCCACACCGTCCCGTCTATGAAGCGTATCTCGTCTAGTTGATACCGAATATCTCCAATGTTGGCGTTCACAAACGTTACGCTTCCGCTGACGCCGCCCAACGTCACCACAAACACCACGTTAGCGCCGCTGTTCCGGACCTCCACGTCGCTGGGGTTGACTCCAGCGCCGAATCGCAGCGCCCCAAGCCCGTCTCCCGGCGCGCGGGCTTCGTTGTAGTAGCCAACGCCGCTGTTTCCGTCCCCCACGTTCCACACGAAGGTCTTTTTCCCGCCGCCTTCGTAATTGGAGCGCGCGTACACCGTATTGCTGCCTGTTCCAGGTATAAAGACATCCTCGCCGTTACCGCCATATAGGAAGTCGTTGCCGCCCAGCCCGTACACCGTCACCTTCTCACCGGCGTAGCTTGAGGCCCGCAGCGAGTCGTTGCCGTTCGTGCCCCGCACCACCTTGCGTCCTATGACTTCGTCCCACTTCCACACCGTTCCATCCGCGAAACGTATCTCATCCA
>JAITGK010000003.1 GCA_031280635.1 Synergistaceae bacterium | reverse complement strand
GCGCTCATGTTCGAGAGACTGACCTCCCACACGCTTCCGTATTCTCCTGAACCCAACATGCCTCCGGCGCACGCGACGTAAAGTTTGCCGTCATAGAAAGCCATCGCTATTGGGTTCTTACCGACCCTGGCGGTTTTTCCGGTGGGGTTGAGGTCGAGATCCAGCTCCGCGATTTCGCCCTCAATGGGTGCGTAGGTCACGCCGCGCAGCTGGTTCAGGACGTACACCTTTCCATTCGCGGCAGTTACCCCGGCCGGTTTTCTGAAATAATCCGCGCCGGCGATGCTTTCCGCGGAAAAGGCGTGGATTTTGTCGGGGGCTTTGTCGTAGTCGCCTATCTTGATCCTCGCGGCCTGTCCGGATGTGTCGCCGGTGGCGCTGTATACGTCCTGCAGCGCAAGGTAGAGGTACTCGCCCTCCCGCGCGACTCCATGAAGGTTTCTGCCCCACTTGTTCGTGTTGGCGAGCGGGGCGTTCAAATCAATGGGGTCGTAGATGAATACGCTGTCGTTGTCCCCGCTGTACTGGAACTCCCTGAGCACCGCCTTGTCCTTGCCGTCAGCGTCGATGAAGGAATATACCCATGGATCGCCGCCAAATCCCGAGTTCAGCGCGCCGACGGCAAATTCGGCCTCTTTTTTTACTATGGTTCCGATGGAACCGGCGGAGTAGCCGTCGGCCACCACGGTGTAGACAATATCCGCCCCAGCCGTCCCGCACCACAGCACGATTGCCAAAATCGCGCAAAGCCCCAATCTCCACTTTTTCAAATTTTTCAAAAAAAACGCCTCCTCATCGTGATTTCATAGAAAGTGCTGATTAACCCCCCTTGCGGGGCTCCGCCCCGTGCCCCGCTTAGGGGGTCTCAGACTCGAGGGTCTCAGACCCCGAGGGCCGCAGGCCCCTAAGAACCCCATTAATCAGTGCTTCCCGCACATGTCTTGAAAACATCCGCTCTCCGCGCGTTAACTTCCCGCCCTCCTCTCGAAATCTCCCGCACCCAGTCACTATCGCGCCAGCAGCGCCGCCCCATAGGCCACCGTGAACTGCGGCGCGTCCAACACCCGCACGTCCGTAAACAGCTCATCCTCCAGTGCGGACGCCAACCCGCGGTTCACCGCCGCCCCGCCGTCCAGGTAAACCACGCCGGCGGCCTGTCCAACCAAGGCGGCAACGCGGCGGGCAACCGAAACGTACAGCGCCTTTATCACATCCTCTCTTTTGACGCCGCGGGCTAGGAGTGACACGATCTCGCTCTCCGCGAACACGGCGCACGTGCTGTTGAGTTCCACTTCCTCCGTCGAGCGCTCGGCCAAGCCGTCAAAATCGGAGATAGGGGCGTCGAGTATCCGGGCCGCCAGTTCGAGGAAACGCCCAGTGCCGGCCGCGCACTTGTCGTTCATTTTGAAGTCAGTCACGCCTCCGCGCTCGTCGAGGCATAGTACCTTTACGTCCTGACCGCCCACGTTGATGACGACACGGGCCTCCCCGCCGCTCAGCCGGAACGCGCCCGCCGCGTTGGCCGTTATCTCGTCCACGCGGGTCGGGGCCGCCGTAAAAAGTTTTTTGCCGTAGCCGGTGGAGACGACCTCGGACGCCTGGGTCATGTTCAGGCCGAGTTCCCCAAGCCCCTCGTCGATCAGCGCGGAGGCGAGGGCCTCTTGACCCGGCGTCGTGGGTCGGACGCCGCGCCACAGCAGCCGATCGCCGTCCAATATGACCGCTTTTACCGCGGTGCTTCCAAGGTCAAGCCCTATCCTGACGGTCATGAAACCCTCCTTTAACTGTGTTGTGAAACGCTTCCAGTCTGGCGAACAGGTTCCGGCTGTCCTCCGGCGTGTGGTCGGTCTCCAGGCGCAGGAAACGGAGGCCGCGCCTCTTGAGTTCGCTTTCCAAACCAAGGCTTTCTATGTCATACGGATGGCAGCCCTTCAGCACGTGAAAGATAACCCCGTCGAAACGCACGTCCTTCCTTCTTCCGAGAATGTTGTTGACGCGCCTGTCGTTGTCGATGAAGATGGGGCACAGGCAAGCTCGGTGATAGCGCTCCGCGACGGCGGAGATCACGCCGAACTCGGACGTGTCGTGACAGGTGACGGCACCGGGGATGACGCGCCCGGAGGAACAGAGGTCGTCGGCGGCCGCGTAAAGTCCGGCCTCTTCCAGGAGCAGCGGCAGTTTGAGGTTCGGGAAGAAAATGGGAGATCCCGCCAGGAAGACCCTGACCGCGCTGTTCCCGACCGGTGACGGCGTGACGTTTTCGGCGGCCTCCGTCCACCTTTCGGGGGAGTCGAGGAAGAACGTCCCCATGATCAGCATGAACCACACCGGCGGCAGCGCCCCGTCGCGGCGCATGTCCGACAGGCGGTTCATGGCGCGCCACGCCCTGGCGTAGAGCGCCGCGGACCGAGCAAGGGATTTTCCGGTGATCTTCTCCCCAATGCTTTCAAGAAAGTCTTTCAGCCTGAACATCTCTTCCAGCCACCTTTGCCCTCCATAGGGACGCTCCTTAAGGTGGGGCAGCTCCAGCCAGAAGACGCGCGGCGCGGGCCGCTTCCACACTCGCGAGGCTATCTCCGGGAACTTCACCACCCAGTCGCAGGTGGTGGGTACCACCCAGTCCCTGCCTTGGAAATTCTCGTTCGCGCCCATCACCGCCATGGACGCCTTCAGCATGGGGCACATGAGGGTCGGGGCCTCCGGCGGAGAGAAGTTCCACGAGGAACCACCCCATATCTTGAAAGGCTGAAGGCCGGCGGCGTGAACCAGCTCAGGCGGAACTTGAACGCAGAGCATGCTGACCGTCTCCCGCCCCGTCCTGTTGAGAACGGCGCCGGGGCCCTTCTCCGCCAGCTCCAGAAAGTAACCGAACGTCCGCGAGTAATCGGGCCGGCTCCTGAGCGCCTCGGCAGCGCGCTCCGACTCCGCGCGGACGCGGTCGGAAAGCTTTTTCGCCAGTCGTTTGCCGGGAGTATCGTCCATCGTCATGGTTCACGCCCTATCTTGGACACGTAGGCCCGTGAGGAAGAAAACAGCTTAAGGCGAAAGAGCTTCAGCCCCAACGCCGCCTCCGACGGACAAGACTCGGCGCACCTGCCGCAGTCGAGGCACTCGCCTCCTTGCACATCGGACGATTTTTTCTCCTGATACACCCCTTCAATGTCCATGGGACAGGCCCTGGCGCAGTTGCCGCAGCCCACGCAGGCGTCGGGCTCTTTGACCAACCGGAGCAGGGTGACGGGCTCCAAGAGGTGTATCAGCGTCAGAAGAGGGCAGAACGCGCAGAAAAACCGCTCTTTGAAAAACATGCCGGTCAGCGTGATCCCCGTCACGATCATGAGCGCGGCTGAAAAACAAAGTGAGACCGCGTTGTCCAGGTTGAGCGCCAGGTAGCGCGTCTCCCCCGCGAACAGCGGCAGAATAGACTTGCCTGGGCATATGCTGCAGAAAGGCAGGTAAAAGTCCTCGTGCAGGACTCCCATCGTCACGAGCGGCGGGATGACCACGATACAGGCGAGAAGCGCGTATCTGACGGCCGCCCTTTTCCCCTCGCTTTCCGGCGTGAAGCGCCGCGCGCGCACGCCCAAAAATCGGCGGACGGACGTGAACCAGTCCTGTACGAGACCGAACGGGCACACCCAACCGCACCATATCTTGCCGAAAAGCGCCGTGAGCAAGCAGAACAGCGCGAACCAGCCCAGGGCTTGGAGCGCACCGAACCCCAGCACGAGGGTGAAATTCATGCCGAAACCAATGTAACCCTGAAGCCCCATCAGATAACAATAACCGCCGCAACCAGGGATGAAGGGGCACGAAAAACACGGCAGGGCAGAACCCAAGCGAACGCCGGCCCGTCCCCCGTACATCAAGACGAGAAAGCTGATATGCTGAATTCCCAATCTAAGACGCGCAAGACTCATCGCCGCCTCCTGTTCTTGTACATCACGATGGACAGACTCCCCAACGCCGACGCGGAAAGGAGAGTCAAGCCGCCCGCGAGGCTGGTTTGTCCGTAGTACGCCCTGTACACGGGCGTGGAAAAGCTCAAGTACCCGCCATCTTGCAGGGCTATCTCGAAGACCAGGTCTTTTTTTGCCCTGTACCCCGATTTCGCCAGCGATTCATCGTGGGGTGGCGTGTAGACGCACGTTCCAGAATCGTCGGCTTTGACGTCCGCCGCGTGAACGCCGTCTTCGAAGACCCTGACCAGCGCACCGGGCACGCCCGTGGCGACGGCGATCTCGCTGCCAGTCTGCAGTCTGTAGAACGCATTCCCGGAAATCAGTCTCGCCGCGTTCCAGGAAGGGATCTCCGCGACGCGCTCCGCCGCGCCGTCCATGACCTCGGATTCTCCGTAACAACTGAAGACGGTCTGGGCGTAATAAATCCGCCCTTCCGCCTTAAACTTTCCCCTCAGGTCGATCCTCTCCGTGCGGCCGCTGTAAATTTTTACTGAGATGGAACCGCCAGGTCCAACGGTGACTGCTTTGCGGTAAGCCTCCGCCTCTCCGCAGGTCCATGACCCGCCGGAGCGTTGGCGTGGAATCAAGAGGTAAAAAACATCTGCTTCTTCCAAGGTCATGTCCTCAGAGCGCAGGAGGTTGAACGTGACGGCCGCGCCTCCGTCGCTGGTTCTCTCCTGTTCCGCCGCGCTCCACCACATCGGGAGTTCGCCTTCAGCAGCGCGGCTGCTGATGAAAAGCAAAAAAACAACAGCAGAAGCGAGAAAAGATGGCTTCATTGGAACAAGGCCCCCGTTTCAGCGATAAAAAAATATAAAAAAAAAGCCTGGATCACTCAACCGTGATCCAGGCATCCCATTTTGCGAGGCATCCGTATATAGTTCGGCGCGCCTTCAATCCCCAAGGCCATTTACCGAATACATTCAGGCAGGTCTTCTGGCTCGTCTCCTTTTCCGCAGCCTTCCCATCTTGAAAGACAGTGACCACAAAACACGAAAAAGTTGCCTTTTGGCAAGACTTACAGTGATGGGTTCGCTCCCGGCTCTAACGGGATTCCCTATTCTCTCTCATGAGAGCACCTGAACGAAATTATTATTACTCACCTATCGTTGGTTTGTCAATAGGGGCCTCAGACCCCTCCAGGGCAAACGCATGAGCCCCGCCTGGTACGTCACAAAAATATGTCTTGGATGCCAACCTCTTCATTTGGTGCAATCAGACAACTAATCCGTGTCCTTCGTCAAGTTTAAAATCGCACAATATCCCGTAACTTCCATCTCTCTTGAAGAGAACACTTCGAGGCATTACCAATTCTTTAACGCTGGTAATATTCTAAACTCGACTTTAGAGTATAGCCGCGTGAAATACGTAGATACCAAGTGAATCTTGCAGTGAAAGAAAGCATAGCGAAGCTAGGGTTCTATTTTAGGGCCCCCAGAATTTAACGTATAAAATATGAATTGAAGCAAAAATGTTACCCAGTTTTCTCGTAAGGAGGGTCAAGAAGGCTTTTAGGGAGGACGAATTTTCGCAGCTTTCGGTCCCAGCAAGA
>JAITGK010000143.1 GCA_031280635.1 Synergistaceae bacterium | reverse complement strand
CGTCAGACTTTTGCCTTGGCGCATTCCTCCCTGTATTTTTCTATCTGAGCCGTGACAAGTTTCGAGTAGTAGTGATATTTTTTTTCCCCGCCCTGCAGCTCCGGTTCGGAGTTAAAATTAAATTCGTTTTCGCCAGCTTTGGCGGCCTCCGCCATCCGCTTGTCGACGCGCTTCATCATCTCTATGTCAGCGGCGTCTATTTTCTGGAACCTGGCCAGCGTATAAAGGCTTTGCTTCATCTGCTCCACAAGCACGTAGTTTTTCCTCATGCTGTAGTAAATCAGCAGAAGGAAGTGAGCGTTCTCCACGTCAAGTTTCAAAAACGGCAGTTCCTCCATCGGTATCACGACACGGTCGGCCAGCCCGGCGCTGAAGAAGCCGCCGTACTCGTACACGACGTTTGTCGCCCACACTACCGCGTCGATGAAGTCCTCGTTGTTGAACATGACGCTCATGTAACCGTGATCTCTGACGCGTGCGACGATGGACTGATTTTTGGGCCGCGCTCCGACGAACTCCATCACTTCCTTTTTACCGCCTGGCCTCATATTCCATACCTCCAAGATATTATGTAAGTTACTTATGATATATCTCAATATCATGTTTTTATCAAGTAACGTGTCCAATAAAGCGGGAAATATTTCTTGATGAGTATTTCGTAAATATATAATAAGTTGTTTGCTTTTTTAATGCTTTGATGTGATACACACATAGGTAACGAGAAGAAACAATTTAATTTTATTGTAAAATAGTAAAAACGTATTTTGTTGATGGAATTAGCGATTCCCGCCGATGTACGTATCTTTTGTCGGATGAATGAGGTAGAATTTAATTTATTGTATAACGCTAATGTATTATTTTTTGAAGGGAGGTGGCTAAATTGGCTGAAACTGTCGCAGACGAGGTCAGGGCTTGCGAGGCTTCCGCGCGTGAGATAGTGGCCAGGGCGAAATCGGAGGGAGCCAGGCTCGTCGCCTCAGCCCGCACGTCGGGGGAGCAGGCGGTTAAGGAAGCCCGCCAGAAGTCCCACAGGTATTTCCGCGACGAAGTCCGCAAGGCCGAGGGCGAGGCCGAGGCGTCCGCCGTCAAAATCGTGAACGACGGGCGGGAGGAGGCCGACCGCTTTTACAGCGGCGCGAAACCCCGCGCCGCAGAGGTCGCCGATTGGCTCGCGAAAGAGGTGATGTCCGCTTATGGCAATTGAAACGATGAAGCGCGTCCGGCTCACGACGCATAAGTCGGTGTCGGAGGAGATATTCGCGGGCATACAGAAACTTGGATGTTGCCATATAATCCCCGGCGGCCACGAGCGCGCCGGCGAAGAGGATATCGCGGTCATTCGGTCCCGGGCGCGGCACGTCGACGAATTGCTTGGCGAGGTGCGTTTTGTCATGCGTTTTATCGACCCTTACGCGACGGAAAAGGGCGGGGGAATGGCGAAGGCGCTGGGCGACGCGCCATCGTATTCGGCGGCGGAACTCAAAGCCCTCGCGTCGGAGGATGAATTGCTCCGTACCGCCGAGAGTGTTCGTTCCATGGAAAAACGCCTGTCCGACGTGAAGTCCGCGTTGTCGAGGGTGAGCGGGATAATCTCTTCTCTCTCGCCGCTGGCCGGGCTTCCGTACTCCCTTGATTTTTACACAAAAGGCACTGAGACGGTGCGGGGAGTCGTGTTGCAGGCCGCCCCCCAGGCTCTGGACGGCATGGTATCCTCTCTCAGCCTAGCGCTTGGAGACAGCGCGGAGATATTCGTACCGCCAGCTCCAGAGGGCGTCGCGGGCAGAATAGTGTCTGTCATTTACTCGCGCGAGGCTGAGGACAAATTTCAGTCCGCAATATCTTCATATCAGACTTCCCGAGTGGAAGCTCCTCACCATCTGAGCGGAACCGCGGCCGATGAACTGGAGAGGTGCGAGGCTGAACTATCCGCTCTCAAATCCGACGAGGCCGCGGTCATACGCGAGATAACTGAGGTCGCGAACAAGGCGTACAAGAGATGCGAAAATTGCTCGGATTATTGGAGCATCCAGAGGGACAAGTACGGCGCGCTTATGGGCGGCGAACAGACCGCCCAGGTGATCGTATCCGAATTCTGGATTCCGGAGCCGCGCGTTGGGGAGCTGAAAAAACTGCTCGCGCCGCACGCCGCGGCGACGGATGTTTCATTCTCTGACCCAGGCACTGAAGACAAGCCCCCCACGTTGCTGAATAACAAAAAATTCGCCGTTCCCGTCGAACCGCTGATAGAAATGTACGGGACTCCGACTTATGGCGGATTTGACCCGACGGCTGTGGTGGCTCCGTTCTTTTACGCTTTCTTCGGAATATGTTTCGGAGACGCGGGATACGGGCTTCTGATAGCGTCTCTTCTGACGGCGCTGATGATGAAGAAGAGGATAACCGGGACGCTCCGCAAATTTCTGATGATACTGATCATAGGCAACGTTTGCGCGCTGATCTTCGGGGCGCTCACTTTTTCGTGGTTCGGCGACAGCATAGACGCGTTTCCGTTTCTTGCCCCGCTCAGGGAGCCGCTGAAAAAATTGCGGATACTCGACCCGATGAACGATCCGATGACGATGCTTGGGGTGTCTCTGGCGTTTGGTTTCGTGCAGATAATGTTCGGCCTTGCCATAGCACTGATGGAAAACCTGCGCAAGGGCGACAGGATGGCGGCGTTCGCGGATCAGGGCGGCTGGATTGTGTTTTTGTGCGGCCTGGTACTCGTGGGGCTATCATCATCCGGCTCTGTGCCGGTTCCGTCCGGCGTGAGCGCCGCTGTCGCGGCCACCGGAGCTGTGATTTTGCTGACTACGCAGGGACGCTCGAAGGAGAGTTTTTTGGGCAAGGCGTTCTCTGGGCTGATGAGCCTCTACAACGTGACCAGCTACCTAGGCGATCTGCTGAGCTATAGCAGGCTTCTCGCGCTGGGGCTTGGCTCGGCGGCGGTCGGCATGGTCATCAATATGCTGGCGGGGCTGGTTGCCCCCAGCCTGAATGGGTTTGGCGTGATTTTCGGAATTTTGATCTTTGTGCTGGGGCATCTGTTCAGCATGGTGGTCAACCTTCTGGGAGCGTTCGTCCATCCGTTGCGGCTTCAGTATGTGGAGTTCTTCAGCAAGTTTCACGAGGCGTCAGGAGAGGAGTTTATTCCTCTTTCGATAGCTACACAGTACGTTGAGCTTAAAGAAGAAATAAATTAATTATTCATACATCATTAAGGGGGTAGTTTGTTAATGGAAAGCATCATAGCAACAATGGCTGATCAGTTGGGTCCGGCTTTAGTTATCCTCGGCGCGGCTCTGGCGGTTGGGTTTGCAGGGTCAGGTTCGGCTTGGGGAATAGGCATCGCCAACGAGGCCGCCGCCGGGGTTATGACGGAGGATCCCAAGAAATTCGGTTATGCCCTGGCTCTTCTGGCTCTTCCGGGAACACAGGGCATATATGGATTGCTGGTCGCGTTCATAGCTATGCAGAAGGCTGGGCTCGTCGGCGGAGGCGCGGTCAGTATTACTGTGTGGCAAGGCTTGGCGATGGGCGTCGCCTGTCTCCCCATAGCGATAGCGGGATATTTTTCGGCTATCTGGCAGGGCAGGTCATCCGCGGCTTCCATACTCCTCATATCCAAGCGCCCCGATCAGTTCGGCAAGGCCATCATTCTCCCGGCCATGTGCGAGACCTACGCTGTATTTGCCCTCTTGATGAGTATCCTTATGTTGAACGGTATAAAGATCGGATAGCCGGACAGGAGGGAATGCCATGTCTTTGGCACAGATAACCGAGAAAATAGAGCGTGACGCGCGCGAAGAGGCTGAAGCCATACTCGCCCGCTCGCGGGAACAGGCCGAGGCGATAAAGCTTGAGACTGAGGCCGAGGCTGGAAAACTGGATGAGGCCGCCCGTGCGCGGTTCGCGAAGGAACGCCCGGAGATTTTTAAACGCCGTGAGATCGTCGCGAAGCTGGATGTGAATAAGATTCGCCTGGACGCTGAGCGCCGTCTGATAAGCGACGTTTTCGCCGGGGGGCTCCAGAGGCTTGGCAAACTTGGGAAGGCCGAATACGTCGCCTTCTGCGAGCGCTTGCTCAAGCTCGCCGCGGAGTCCGGCGACGAGACCGTCGAGCTGTCCGCGGGAGAAAAATATCTGGACTCGGCGTGGCTGGATAACTTCAACAAGGCGAGCGGCCTCCGCTTGAAACTGTCCGACCGCCGAGGGGACTTCTCCGGCGGTTTCGTGCTGAGCCAGGGCAGGATAGCCGTCAACTGCACGTTCGAGATGCTGATACAGGCGGCGTCCGAGAATATGGAGAACGAAGTCGTGCGCCGGCTTTTCTCTGCCTGAGAGGGGTGAGGTGATGTCGCGAAACGAGGCTTACGGTTACGCGGTGGCGCGTATTCGCGCTATGGAGCCTCTGTTGCTTGATGCCTCCCAGCTCCAGAGAATGATGGACGCCGACGGAGTTGAAGGGGCTCTCAAGGTTTTGTCCGAGACAAGCTACGCTCGCTGGTTCTCCGGCGGCGACGGGCGGTATGATGCGGCGCTTGAGGAGGAGCTTTCGGCTACGTTTTCTGAATTCGCGTCCTTCGTTCCCGATGGGGTTCTGATTGATATTTTCCGCGCGCCCTACGATTTCCATAATGTCAAGGTGATTATGAAGGGTGGGTTCAAGGCTCGTTCAGGCGGCAGGAAACGCTACGACCTGCTGACCGGCCTTGGCTCGATGCCGGCGGACGGTCTGGCGGCGAAAATTGAGGGCGAGGAGTACGCCCTGCTGCCTTACGGCCTGTCCCGGATAATACCCGCGTGCGCGGCGGTTTGGGAACAGAGCCGGGACATCGTCGAGATCGAGCGTCTGCTTGACAGGGAAATGTTTTCCGCGATTCTATCGCTTGCGGAATCGGTGGGTTCTCCGGGCATTACCCGATGGGTGAGGGCCAGGATAGACTCCGAGAACATACGCAACCTGGTAAGGATAAAGCGTTTCGGATTCGACGCGGCTGCCGCGGTGACATTCCTTCATGACGGAGGCTCGATTGCCCCCTCGGTTCTCGTGTCTTTAATGCAGGAACAGTTCGACGGATGGGGCAGGGCGCTTGCCTACTCAAGCGTTGGGCTAGCCATCTCCGCCATACAGTCCGACGGCGGTTTTGACAGCCTGATCGTTGCCCTGGAAACGGCGCTTGACGACTACTGTTCCTCCGTGCTGTCGGACGCGAGGTACAGTCCGGACGCGCCGGAGAACGTGCCGGCGTATCTCTGGGGCAAGGAGATGGAGGTAAAAAATATAAGGACGATACTCGTCTC
>JAITGK010000048.1 GCA_031280635.1 Synergistaceae bacterium | reverse complement strand
TCTTGAAAAGCGCTTAAAAGTAAGGCGGCGCGTAAAAATGAGCGCGCAAAGGATAAAAGAGGCGCGGATGAGGGTGAATTCTACGCTGATCAAGGATATGGAAAACGATAAAATATATCGCTTTCCATCGCGCCCGCGGCAAGACAGTAGAGAGATATACGCGGCGCTTGGATTGAAACGTGAGGTGACGCCTACGGAAATCACCTTGCTGATGAAATATCGTCGCCGAGTCCCCAATTTTTCAGAGTCCTTGGAAGGATCTGAGGTTGAAGGCCAACCCGAAGTATAAACATCTCAGGCACACACAACAATCCTTACAGGATAGTAAAACAGCCCAGCTTCTCCGCTTTAACGGAAGAGCTGGGTTAATAGCGCCTAGCGAAATGGCACTTTCTAGTTATTGCAAGGGTTTATGGCTCCTTAACGCGGAAGTCGGGACCACCAATCACTGTTTTGATAGAATAGGATAAGATGAAATAGAAGGGGGGGGTTTTATGGGACTGCTTGCGCGTTACGCGCAGCTTTTGCCTTTGACAGCGGCGACGCCGGTGGTGAATTTAGAGGAAGGGGGAACGCCCCTAATTCCGTTGCCGCGCGTAGGGGAACGCCTGGGGGTCAAGCTTTGGGGGAAGTTCGAGGGCTGCAACCCATCGGGTTCTTTCAAGGATCGGGGTATGGTTCTGGCCGTGGCCAAAGCCCTGGAGGATGGGGCCCGCGCTCTGATCTGCGCCTCAACGGGGAACACGTCGGCTTCAGCTGCGGCTTACGCAGCTGCTACGGGGGTACCCTGTTTCGTCCTGTTGCCCGCAGGGAAGGTGGCGCTGGGGAAGCTGACCCAGGCCCTCATGTATGGCGCGACGGTGATTGCGGTGAAGGGCAACTTCGACAAAGCCCTGGAACTGGCTCGACAGGCAGCCGCGACGCGTGGGTATGCGATGGTGAACTCCGTCAACCCCTATCGCCTCTGGGGACAGAGAACCGGCGCGTGGGAGGTCTGCGAATCCCTGGGGGACGCCCCCGACTGGCACGCGATCCCCGTGGGCAATGCGGGCAATATCAGCGCCTACTGGGCGGGCTACAAAGAGTACCTCCAGTTGGGGCGCGCGTCCAAAACGCCGCGGATGATGGGATTTCAGGCATCTGGAGCCGCGCCCCTGGTTACGAACGAACCCTGCCCCGCCCCCGAAACAGTGGCCACCGCTATCCGCATTGGTAACCCAGTCAGCGCCCACCTGGCCCGCGCCGCCGTGTCGGAGTCCGCGGGCGAGTTCAACTCTGTCACTGACGAGGAAATTCTGGTCGCCCAGCGCCTTTTGGCTACCAAGGGTGGGGTTTTCGCTGAGCCGGCCTCCTGCGCCCCCCTGGCCGGACTCCTCAAGCTGAAGGAAGTGGGTCGCTTGCCTCAGGGCGTTAAAGTGGTGATGGTGCTGACGGGCAACGGCTTGAAAGACCCAGATACGGCTATGAGCCAGGTGGGCCGTCCGGTAGAGGTGGAGGACAACCTCGAAAGCTTGTTGCCAGTCTTAACAGCTCCGGTGTCCCCATGAAGCCTCCCCTTCTTTCCGTGCGTGTTCCCGCCACCAGCGCAAACCTAGGCGCGGGTTTCGACACCCTGGGCATGGCGCTTTCCCTGTACAACGTGTTCAACGTCCGAGAGCTTCTGCCACCGGGGGTTTTTTCCTGCGATGTGATTGGCGAGGGCGCGAAAGAGCTGGCCGACGCGGAAAACAACATGGTGGTGCAAAGCTGCCTCCAAGCTTGGAGGATGTGGGACGTCGACGCTGACCTTCCGGGGTTTGCCCTGGAGTGCCACAACGTCATTCCCCTGTGCCGGGGGCTTGGTAGCTCCTCCACCGCCGTGGTGGCAGGTGTGGTCTTGGCCAACGAACTGGCCGCGCTGGGGAAGTCCGAGGCAAGGCTCCTACGGGCGATGACATCCATTGAGGGGCACCCCGACAACGTAGCCCCATGTTTTTTAGGCGGGATGACGGTAAGCTGTTGGGACGGGGCAGAACTGCGCTACGTGAAGCTGCCGCCCCTGCCGCCGGATATGCATGTGGTCGCGGCGGTGCCCGACGTGCGGGTACGAACCCACGACGCCCGCAAGGCTCTGCCCAGCGAGGTACCATTCGGCGACGCGGTTTTCAATCTGGGACGCGCCGCCCTGCTCTGCGCCGCCTGGTCCACGGGCCGGTGGGAACACCTGTCCTGGGGCATGGACGACCGCCTGCACCAACCTTATCGATCGCGTCTCTTCCCTGGCGGGGAGGTGATCCTGGAACGGGTCCGAGGGATTCCCGGTTGCTTGGGCGTGGCCATCAGCGGCTCCGGTCCCACCGTCGTGGCTTTGGTCCGGGGTGGACCCGGCGAGGTCGCCTCGAAGATGTGCCGCACCTTCTCCGAGCACGGGGTGGCTTCCCAGTTCTTTGTCCTGGAGGGAACGGCGGAGGGCACTCGTGTTGAGGCAAAAAACGTATATAATGTGCAATCGCATAACCTGTCATGGGAGTGATCTCGTGAGAATATCGACAAGGGGGCGCTACGCCCTGCTGATGCTGTTGGATCTGGCGGAACACGGGCAAGAGGACTACATTGCGTTGAAAGACGTGGCTGAAAGGCAGGGGATTTCCAAAAATTACCTGGAACAGATCATTTCGCTGCTGAAAAACTCCGACGTGCTGAAAACGGCGCGAGGTTTTCAGGGAGGTTATAAACTGGCGAAGCCCCCCAGTCAATACACCATCGGAGGAATCCTTCGTATTACGGAGGGGCATCTAGCGCCCGTGGCCTGCCTGGACGGTCAGGTCAACGAATGCAAACGCCAGGGCAACTGCGCCACCCTGAGCGTTTGGCAAGGCCTGGAGCGGGTGGTGGCGGACTATCTGGACGGCATCACCCTCCAGGATATTCTGGACAGACAGCGCCAACACGGTGGCGAATACTGCATTTGAGGCCTCCATGAGCGTTTCCCCTTCGCCTCCTGAAAAGCGGCGCTTTTTTCGGGGGGGTCGTTTTTCTTTCAGATCTTTTTCCGCAGGCTCTTTCGGACATGTTCTCTGGATATTCCTCAAGTATAGCGTATCGGTTTTTTGCCTGGCCTACGCCTTTTGGGACGTGCCCTTGACGGACTTGGCGGCAGCCCGCTATTCGGCGGCGCCCATGTTCGGCGCTCTGGCCGTCTCCTTCGCGGCCTACGCTATGATGGGGGTGCGGCTGTCCTACATGACAACCCCTCCTTTGTCCTTCCGCTCCACCTTTTGCGCAACGCTGGTGGGTCTTGCGATGAACAACGTCTTTCCCGCCAAGGCCGGAGAGATCACCAAGGCCGCCTGGATGGGTCGCGACAACGGCGTTCCCTTGCAGAAAACCCTGGGCATTGTGTTCATGGAGCGTTTTTTTGACGTCAACGTCCTGACGCTCCTAAACCTCTGGTTTCTCTGGGACATGGGAGAACACCAGACTGCGGCGCTCTTTGCGGCATGCTTGGCTTGTGGGTGGAGCGTCCTGTTTTTTTTCCGTCTGTGTCCACGCTGGGCGAAGCGTTTCACGGGGCTTTTCGGGAGCGGCGGCCTGGGTCGGTTTGTCTCCCTGGCACTGTTGGGCGTTTTGGAGAACATGTCGGCCCGCCGCCTTGCGTGGCTTTCCGCCTCGTCTCTGGTGGTGTGGTGTTTTTACGCTCTTGAAATGCTTTTCTGCGTCAACGGTGTCGCGGGTCTGAGCCTGCCCTTGACCGCGGCGCTCTTCGTCTTCGCCGTCAGCGGGCTGGGGACGCTGCTACCCTCCTCGCCGGGCGCCGTGGGCGTCTACGAGGCCGTCACCGTTGCGGCGCTGGAACGCTGCGGAGCCGCGCCCGACATGGCCTTGGCCGCGGCGCTCTTTTCCCATGCGCTCCAGTTCCTTCCCGTGACCCTAGTAGGCAGCGTCATCTTTCTCAAAGGACGGTGAGAACCCACCTCAAACTGCGAATGTCCTCCGGCGGCAGGGGACCCATGCGCACCGGCAATCTCGCGCCGCTGAAAACGCCCATGTAGGTACCCTCGCGCTCCGCCCAGGCCGTTATGGGCAGGATCACGTCGAACGAGCCCTCACAGGCATTGGAGGCCAGAAGAACCCTCTTCGCGGCGTTTCCACCCTCGTTTAGGCCGAAGTCGCCGGGCGTGCAACCGATGAAGATCAAAGCGTCCGCCGTTTCCGTCGGCGAGCGGGTGACAACCCCGGACTCCAGAAGTCCCCGGACGTTTGCCCCCAGGGAGTAAAGCCCTTTCAGTTCATCGGCGAAGGCGGACGTGTCCTTTCCAAACTCCACAGCCTTGGCCAGTCGCGTCATTTTTTGCACCAGGCCGGCCACGTCGGGTTTGGTTTTCCCCTTTGGCGTTTCGGTGAACTCCAGAAGTTTCCCGGTCCGCGCCGCGTCTATCCCTTTAGCGGCCACGCGCTCAAAATTCATTGCCTTTACCGCCGCGATTTCCTGATCCGTTAGGGCCCCGCCCAAGAACACTGCCGCGTTACCCTTCAAAATTTCCGAAAATTTTTCGAGCGCCTCGACCCACTCGGCCGGTCGGCCATCGATAATCGGGTGAATCAGGCGGTCTTTCGTGATGTCCTGGAAATGGTAACGCCCACGCAGGCAGGTGAGTCCTCGGTTCGGAGAGTCCGGCGCGTCCATGTCCGTGGTGACGCGGGTGATCCGGGAGCGCCCCTCGTCCAAGTTCAGAACCAGCTCACAACCCAGAGGGCAGTGGGGACAGGTGGTCTTGACCGTCTTCATCTTGCCCTGGTGGGGCAGGCGCGCCACGCGGCGCTCCAGCAGGGCCCCCACAGGGCACACCTGGGAGCACAGGCCGCAGAAGGTGCAGTCAGAGGCCTCCATGTCTCTGTAAAACTGTGGGGCCATGAGGGACTCGAACCCGCGCTTGGCGAAGTCGATGGCGTGAACCCCCGCCACCTCGCCGCAGACCCGGACGCAGCGCCCGCACAAAATGCACTTGTCCATGTTGCGGACATAGTAGCGGTTGACGATCTCCCGCTTAACCATATGTTCGCCCGCCACCCGCTCTGGGTGAGCTTCCAGGTTGATGGCGTACTCCCGCAGTTTGCACTCGTGCGCGTCGGGACAGGCGCACTCCATACAGCGGGACGACTCCCGTAGGACCTGCTCCTCTGTGAGTCCGTGGGCGTACTCCACGCCGGGCGCGGCCAAGCGCCTTTCCACAGAGTCCTCCCTAGGGTGCTCCCGGGGAAGTTTTTCTATATGAGTAAAATCTTCCGGGCCCACTATACTGGTTACGTCATAGACGAAAGGTTTTTTCGGGACGCCATGCCTCAGGTAATGAGCCACCGACTCCGCGCACCCATGTCCGCTGCCAATGGCCTCAATGGCGATCTTGGCCCCCGTCTGCTGGTCGCCGCAGACGAACACCCCTGGCAAGGGTGTGGCGTAGTGCTCGTCCACCTTCATCCGCCGTCCATCGTGGAGCTCCTTCGGCGTCTGAGCAAAATCCACCCCTTGGCCGATAGCGGCGATGACGGTGTCCACCTCTAGGACAAACGTCTCGCCTGTGGGAACGGGGCCGCGGCGGCCGGAGGCGTCGGGCTCGCCCAGGGTCATACGTTCGCACACCAAACGCTGGGCTTTGCCGTCACCCTCCACGGCTTTGGGCGCGGCCAGGTAGAGGAACTCCACTCCCTCCTCCATGGCCTCGCGGATCTCCACGTCCTCAGCGGGCATTTCCCCGCGGGTGCGGCGGTAGACCACGCACACCTTCTCAGCTCCAAGGCGGCGGGCGCCGCGGCAGGCGTCCATGGCGGTGTTGCCCCCTCCCACTACGGCCACCCGGCGGCCTATCTTCATAGGGTTGTGGGTGTTGACGGTGTACAGAAAGTCGATGCCCCCCACCACCCCTGGCAGGTTCTCTCCCTCCACCCGCATGGAGGAGGACTTCCAGCACCCCATGGCCAGGACAACGGCGTCGTACCGAGAGCGCAGAGCCGTCAGGGCGACGTCCCTATCCAGCGCCGTCCCCATCTCAACCCTCACTCCGTGGTCCAGTATCCACCGGACCTCCGCTTCCAGCACGGCTGAGGGCAGGCGATAGTCCGGTATCCCGTAGCGCATCATGCCGCCCAGGTGGGACTCCTTCTCATAAATCGTCACCCCATAGCCCATGAGCCGCGCGAAGTACGCGCAGGACAGACCAGCGGGGCCTCCCCCGACAACGGCTATTTTCTTTCCATTTTCGACGATCTTCGGAACGTTCCCAAGGGAGGTGAGTCCCCAGTCCGCCACGAACCGCTTGATCTCCCGGATCGAGACCGCCTCATCCACCAAGCTCCGGCGGCACTTTTCTTGGCAGGGAGCGGGACACACGCGCCCAATGCTGGCGGGCAGGGTAACGTTCTCGTGGATAACGTCCAGAGCCTCCCGATACCTTCCCTGGGCGGTAAGGTTCACGTAGGACTGGACCTTACCCTGGGCGGGACAGACGATGTTGCAGGGTGGGCGGCAGTCCCCCGCGTGGTCGGAGAGCATGAGCTCCAAGGCTAGGCGGCGGGCGGCCAGCACTCGTTCCGTGTTCGTGCGGATCACCATGCCCGGCGCGATGGCGTTGGCGCAGGCCCTCATCAGGGCCCGGGCCCCCTCGATCTCCACCAGGCACACCGAGCACCCTCCGTGAACGGATAAACGCGGGTCGTAGCAGAGCGTTGGTATCTCAATCTCCATCTCGCCGCACAGGTCCAGCACCTTCTGCCCCGGAAAACCGTAAACGTCCCTTCCGTCGATGATTACTTTTATGGTTCTATCGGTTCTGTTCATGTTTTCGCCCCTCTATAGCGGATTGATAATTATGAACTTCAAAACAGCGCGCAAAAAGCTCATAACCACCTTAAAAGTTTTGTTTTTTTGTTTATAAAAGAGCCAGCGGCTCTAATCCACCGAAATGCAGGAGACCGGACAGTTCTTTTTGCAGAGCCCACAGCGCACGCAGGTCGCGTCGTCGATAAGGTGAGGCTTCTTTAGCTCTCCGGAGATCGCTCCCACAGGACAGGCCTTGGCGCACCGCGCGCAGCCGATACACCTCGACGCGTCCACGGAGTAGCGGATCAGAGCCGAACACACCTTCGCGGGGCATTTTTTGTCCACGATGTGGGCGATGTATTCGTCCCGGAAGTACTTGATGGTGGTCTGCACGGGGTTGGGCGCGGTCTGCCCCAGCCCACAGAGGGAGCCGTCTTTGATCTGAGCGGCCAGGTTCAGGAGTTTGTCGATGTCCTCCAACACGCCCTCACCCTGGGTGATTCTTTCGAGGATTTCCAACATTCGCTTGGTTCCCACGCGGCAAAAAGGACACTTTCCGCAGGACTCCTTCTGCACGAAGGCCAGGAAGAAGCGAGCCACGTCCACCACGCAGGTGTCCTCGTCCATGACCACCATACCGCCCGAGCCCATGATCGCCCCTGTGGCGTTGATAGACTCGTAGTCCACCGGCGTGTCCAGCAGGCGCTCCGGCACGCAGCCGCCGGAAGGCCCGCCCAACTGCACGGCCTTGAACTTCCGATCGTTTTCGATGCCCCCGGCCACGTCGAAGATGACCTCCCTCAGACTCATGCCCATGGGCACTTCGGCCAGACCACCTTTCTTGATCTTACCGGCCAGGGCAAATACTTTGGTGCCCTTGCTACGCCCGTGCCCGTAGCGGTTGAAGGCCCCAGCCCCGTTCAGCAGGATCCAGGGGACGTTGGCATAGGTCTCCACGTTGTTGATGTTGGTGGGTTTTTTCCACACGCCGCTGTTGGCGGGGAAGGGAGGGCGTGGGCGCGGCATACCCCTCTGGCCCTCAATGGAGGCGATGAGGGCCGTCTCCTCGCCGCAGACGAAGGCCCCGGCCCCTTCTTTTACGTAGACGTCGAAGTCGAAGCCCGGAACGCCTAGGATGTTTTCGCCGAGAAAGCCCCACTGCCGCGCCTGTTCCAGGGCAATACCCAAGTGACGGATGGCCATGGGGTACTCGGCGCGGCAGTAGATCACCCCGTGGAACGCGCCCACGGCGTAGGCTCCTATGGCCATGCCCTCGATAACGCTGTGGGGGTCGCTTTCCAGCACGGAGCGGTCCATAAACGCGCCTGGGTCGCCCTCGTCCGCGTTGCACACCAGGTATTTGTCCCCCGTGTCCTTGGCGCCGCGGGCGAAGCGCCACTTTATCCCCGTGGGGAACCCCGCCCCGCCTCTGCCTCGGAGTCCGCTGTCCAGCACCTCCTTGATGACCTCGTCCGGGGTCATCCTGACGGCCTTTTCAAGTCCTTTGTAGCCGTCGCGGGCGACGTACTCGCCGATGTTTTTAGGGTCGATGAGTCCGCTGTTCCGCAGGACGATGCGCACCTGCTTCTCCCCGCGGGGGTTCTCCGTCCCCTTGACGTCCTCCGTCCCCTCTGTGAGTATCAGGCGCTCCTCCACCACCTGATTTTGGTTCACATGCTCGTCCACGACGCGGCGCAGGAAGTCCGCGTTCACTTTGCCGTAGGTATGGCTTTTCCCGTCCCGTATCACGCTCACCAAGGGCTCCATGTAGCAGTAGCCCACACAGCCCACCTTTTTTATCTCCACGTCCTCACGTCCAGCTAGGAGCTTTTCGAGCTCCTCGGCGACGAGAAGTCCTCCCGAGGCTATTCCACAGCTTGCCAGGCCAATCGTTACCGTCGTCTTGCTCACCTTGACACCCCCGGAATCGATTTTTCGCGCAGATCCTCCAGAACCGCCACCGCTTTTTCGGGCGTCAGTCGGCCGTGCACCTCCTCGTTCACCAGCATGACCGGAGCCAAACTACAACAGCCCAGACAGGCCACGTATTGGAGGGTGAACATCAGGTCCTCCGTCGTCTCGCCATCCTTCACCCCCAGGGTTCTTTCCAGCTGCTCGGCCACCCGGGCGGAACCCTGGACGTGGCAAGCCGTTCCCCGGCACAGGCGGACAACGTGTTTTCCCTGAGGCTGGAAACGGAACATCGCGTAGAACGTAGCGACCCCAAAAAGCTCCGCGGGGGGGATACGCAACTCCGCCCCTACGTACTCCACAGCCTCCTCGGCCACGTAACCCAGTTCTCTCTGCACGTCCGCCAGCAAGGGAATGGCGGCGCCCTCCTTGCCTCGATATTTTTCAACGATTGGAGACAAGCGGTTTTCCAGTTCCGACGAAGAAACGCTTCCTGCAACAGCCGTCACTCACCATCAGCTCCTTTCAAAAGGTCATAACGAATGCGAAAGTTTTTTCCATAAAAAACGGCTCTCTTTCACCGCCTGAGTTCCCGTAGCGCGATACTTATCCTTTCAGCACGATCAGGGGTTTGAAGTGATCTATTATCTCCACGAGAACACCTTCTTGGGCGGCGAGCACGGCGTCAATGTTCTTGTAGACCCAAGGGGCCTCGTCCAAGACGCCTTTGTCCGTCCTGCAGGTCACACCATGCATGATTTTTTCCAGCTCCCGGACGCTTCCGACGTTTCTGGCTTCTCCGCGGGACAGCTTGCGGCCCGCGCCGTGCGAGGCGGATGAGAGGAACTCCTTGTTGCCCAATCCTCGCGTGACCCAGACGCCATCGCGCTGATTCGCTGGAATGACGCCAGGTTGCCCCTTCTCCGCCGGGGTCGCGCCCTTGCGATGCAACGTCAGCCCTTCGCCGGCCGGTACGGCGTGGTTGTGGTTTTCGTTCACCATGACCTCTGGGGAAGTAAGCTTTTGCACCTGATGTTTGTTCAGTTTCATGGTCTCCAGAACGCGTCTCATCATCGCCTGACGGTTGGCCAGCGCGAAGCCCAGCGCCCAATCCATGTCTGCCAGGTAGGCGCGTCCCAGTTCCGCGTCCAGCGACAGGAAGCGCCCTTTTCTGATGTACCAGGAGGCTATTTCGTATCCGGCCCGGCGCGATCCGGAGTGGATGGTCACGCCAACCTCGTTCTTGGCATTGACGCCTATTTCAAGAAAATGATTGCCGCTGCCCAGCGTGCGAAATTGGGTGTGGATAAAGGGCTTTACCTTTTTGTCGAGAGCGGCGTCCCCGCTGGCCGACGAGAACAAAAAGCCAGCGTCAATACACGCCTTCTTCCCCGTTCCGGCTGGAACAGCGATAACCATATGCTCGAAGAGTTTTTTTCTCGCGTCTATGCTGTCGATGCCAAGCTCCCTGAGCGTAGCGCCGGTGTTCACGTGGCACATACCACAGCCTATGTCATACCCGACAAAGGATGGCGAGACGACTCCGCGCAGGAGCGCCACGCCTCCAATACAGAGGTCGTATCCAAGGTGGACGTCGGGCATGATCGCCAGGCGCTCCAGCTCCGGCATGGCGAGTACGCGAATGATCTGCCGCTGGGCCTCCAGCTCTATCAACTCCCATGGCACGGTGAGCTTTAGTTTCGGGTGAATCATGACGTCCCTCCAAACTTTACGAAACGGAAATCCACGTCCTGGGCAAGACGCGTGAGTCTATCGCGGTCTTTGTCCTGAATGACGAACAGATGATAGCAATCGCTGTTCGTATTTAACGAAAGCAGCGCGAAACCCTTGCTCAATAGATAGTTGCCGATGACGTTCAAGGCCTGGTCGGTAAATTCTTCGCCACTGAACGCGATTTTTTCGAAATCCAGCGAATAGCCCAGCTGCTTGTCCGCGGCCGTCAGCTGCGCCACAACCTCTTCCGTCATTTCTTTCCAGTCGATATAAGCGCCGAACTCGGCAGAGGGGTTTTTATCTTTGTTTTTGTCCTCATCGTCGAGGGCGAGATAGCCTGTCAACCAGTAAGCAAAAATATCCCGCGTCTGTTCATGTGGATCGTTCCCATCCATCACATCCATTTCTTCGCACCATTCCCGATGCTCGGCGGCAAAAACGCCCCGTACCAGCTGCGCGATCTCACCCATTGCCTTTTGATCGCCGTTCGTCAGAATACCCGCCATTTCAATCAAGCTGTCCCAGTTGTACCGCTTCGCGCTACTTTGAGTCATCTTTTTCTCGTCTCGATCCGACAAAAAGACGTCAGGCCAACTCGGCGTCCACGAACTGCACCGGCTTGTCCTCGCCATTTATATAGGACAGGGCCAAGTAGTCAAAACCGTCCATCAGCACATCCTCCCAAGGGATTTTACGCCCGTCCACTAAATTCACCAAAAGAACATCGCCGCTCTCGTCAAAATCATACTCGTCTTTCTCGTCTTTATAGTCGATGCTGTAGCCCAACTTCAGAATCAGCTTGGACGCAGGAATGTCCATTTTTTCGAGAGAACGCGCCTCCAAAGCTTTTTTGTCGTATGTATCGCAAAACATGTTGTCATATCCGTGTTTAGCTGCGTCGAATATGAGAAACTTTTCTCCCGTCTCCGGCTCTCTCGCGAAAATCAGCACAGGCGCTCGTTCCGTGTTGACAATGTAACGTTGTTTCTCACCCCGCACTTCGTACAAATCGCCGTAGTACCAGACTTCGAGAAGCTCAACGCTTGATGAGGAACAGAGCGTCATTGTCGTCAGATCTTGTTCTTCCCAGTCTTTCACATGACCGCGCAGCCAAGTGGGAATTTTCATCGTCGGCCTCCTTGTTTTTGTTGTTTTCGTTCGTCCCCGTCTTGCCATGTAGATTACAGCATATCCACCCATTCAAAGCAACTCCGAAGTAAAGAGCGCGCAGGGCAAACGCTATCAACGTAGCATTGAAAAAGCAATGTCAACAATTTAAGCATTTATGAGTGGGATTTCCTGTTGTGATGATACTTAGAGCCTGTCTAGAGTGTGTCATCAATGAGGCAAAAAGGCAATAATGGTGTAAGGTATCCCCGGCAACAAATCAGCCTAATTCATGAATCGAGGCAGGACAGATATCTAATGACGCGCCGTTACGCTTT
>JAITGK010000047.1 GCA_031280635.1 Synergistaceae bacterium | reverse complement strand
TAAGAGCTCCTAACATAACCCACCTGTTTGGGCCTTCAGGCTATAAAGCAATTTTTATAAATGCAGTATTTCAAAGTAAACTTTATCAAGATAGCATGGTTATGATAGATACTCTTAGGGACCAGCGTGAAAGCGCACACCTTCACGGCCCCGGACGGAAGCGTCAAAGCCCTTGTGTCAGAATACGCGGGAGTCGGAACCGTCCCATCCGATTCCATTTACGTTTTTGACGCGGAAAATCTCAGCGATCCCATAGCCAACACGGCCAATTGGCTGGGAAGGAACATGTACGGCGCGGCGAGTCACGGAAACTACCTTTATACAGCTTATTACAGCAGATACGACCCGACTGCCGGCGACAGCGGTGGAGATGTTTCCGGCATCGTGGTCAAAACCGAGATCGATAACTACAATGCGGCTCCGGTCGCGAGCTACGAGTTCGCTCCAACCCACGACGCGGTGTACCGCAAATCCGTGAAACTCATGATTCACGGCGACAAGGTGTACGTTTTGAACCGCCCCTACGGAGGAGCGGCGCACTCCGGCGCCGCGCTCAGCTACGAAGCTGGGGACATCTGGGAATTCGATCTGGCTCTCAACTTCCTCCGTAAAATTGAGGTCGGGGTAGCCCCCTACGACTAGGCGGTTTATAGCGGAAAAGCATACGTGGGGTGCGTGGGTGGCAATGGCAAAACCGGAGACGGCAACAATCAGGGGGAAATCTGGGAAGTGGACCTGACGACCATGACCTCCACCAAACTTTGCACGCTGGGCGCCGGGGAGACCGTCCTGAGCATCGCCGCCGGTGACGACGGCGCCGTTTTCTTCTTCACATGCTACTATACTAGCAGCCCCACCACTTACCACGCCAAACTGTACAAAACCACCGTGAGCGACCTTGTGGCTGGAAATACGGCGAGCTTTACTCTGCTCGATGAGCTGGACACGACGCAGGGCGGCCACTCATGGTTCGTCCGTTGGGACGAGGAGGCGCAAGTATTCTGGGCGGAAGCCGGGGTATACATCGTGGCCTATGACAAAAACGGAACGCCTTTGAAGACATTCAATCCAATCGACCTTGGCGATAACGCCATTTCCATAACCGTTATGTCAAGCGGCGGCGGCAACGGTAACAACAGCGACAGTGGCGGCAACAGCGACAGCGGCGGTTGCGACGCTGGATTCGGCCTGGTCGCGCTTGGGGCCCTTGCCTTCCCGACAGCGGTGCTGAAAAAGCTCAAATCATGGCGCTGACGGCGGATAACAAGGGGAAGGGGCGCTCCCTTCCCCTTAAAAGAACAACGTTCAAACTGGCTCGTTTGGCTCTGTGCGCCCGCCTGGCCTTCACTCCAGCGAGTGGCGCTTCCGCCGCGGCGGTGAACATGCCTCAGGAGACCGTCACGGGGTCGGTGATCTACGACGCGGGAGAGGACAAGTATCTGTCCCCCGGCATGGTGACCGTCATACACCCCGAGGAACGCAAGGGAGAGCAGCGGAGCCTCTCCGACCTGCTGGAGGACGTGCCGGGCCTTCGGGTCATCCGGCTTCGAGGGCGCAACAGCTACGCCGTGGCCTCCGTCAGGGGCAGCACCTCCGCCTAGGTGGCCGTGTACGTGGACGGCGTCCCCATGAACCTTCAGAGCGAGTCCGCGGTCAACCTGGCCAGAATCCCCGTGGACGAGGTGGAGCGTATCGAGGTGTACAGGGGTTACATCCCTGCCCAGTTCGGCGCTCAGGCCATGGGCGGGGTTATCAACGTGATAACGAAAATGCCTAAAAAGCCGTCGATGGACGTTTCCATGGGTGTGGGATCTTTTGGGTTGCGGAAGGGGGCGTTTTCCTACGCCTCACAGTTGGGAGGCGGCAAGTTTTTCAGCGCGCTTGGGTATGAGACTTATGACGGCGACTTTGAGTACTGGAACGACAACAACACGCCTTACAACTCCACAGACGATTATACCGGCAGAAGGAACGGCAACGGGCACGAAAACGTGGACGCGCTCCTGAAATGGGAGGACGCTCGCTGGAGGGCGCGGGCCTCGTGGGCGCGCAGAAACAGGGACCTGTCCCTACAAGCCCCCGGCATGGACAAGCCCGGCGCCGCGCCCTACCTGTGGCCTCTCCAAGACACCGACAGGCTGGACCTGTCCCTAGGTAGACGCCAGACCAGTGGCGCGGTGAACTGGGAGTGGCGGACCGACTACACCTATCAGGACAGGAAGTACAATAGCAGGCGGGGTAACAACGCCAGCGCCATAGGGGACTCGGCCGTCACAAAGAGCGAGTACGAGACCACTCGGGCCGGGTTTTCGTTGAGCGCTGGAACCGCCCTAGGGGAGCGCCATTACCTGGAGTTGCTGGGCGCGTTCGCGGACGAGAGGCTGGACGTCGGCGGGGACATTGTCTACACCTCCTTGGGCGGCATAGAAAAGTATGGTGAGAAGAGCTGGAATTTCAGCCTTCAGGACACCATAGCCCTGGACAAGGCGGGAACGTTTTTGGCAACCCCATCGCTCAGGTGGCACAAAGCCGGTAGCGAAGATCATCTCACGTGGCAGATTGCCCTGACGAAGGAAATATCGTCCTCTCTTATGTTCAAGGGCTCTTACGGCGCCTACTCCCGCTTCCCAAACCTGCGTGAGCGGTACGGCGATGGGGCGTTCGTCCTGCCCGCCACCTCCGACCTCCGCTGGGAGACCGGCGTCCAAGCTGACTTGGGATTGGTCTGGAACACGCCGCTCAAGCTTTTTGGAAGCACTCGCCTCAACACGTCGCTTTCCGCCTTTTGGCGCGAGACCGACGACCTGATAGAGTTCTTCATGACCAGCCCGAGATACGGTATCTACTCCAATATCGCGAAGTCCACGGTGAAGGGGGTAGAGCTGGAGACGTCCCTGGACTGGAAAAAATGGGGCCTCAGCTTCGCCGCCACGTGGCTGGACGGGGAAAATAAAACCCCCGACGCGAGGTCCGTGCGCCATTACGGCAAGGCGCTGCCCAACCGGCCGGAGTGGAGCGGGACGGCGAGGGTTACGCGCAGGTTCGATTGGGGCTCTGTTTTCGCGGAGTATCGGTACACCGGGGAAAACTACGCAGATGCCTCGGAAAAGGTCCTCTTCGACGCCCGGAAAGTGGTCAGCATTGGCCTGAAATATAACATCAGCCCGTCAGCGCACCTTACGCTGGGCGTCAACGACCTTTTCAACGACGCCGACGACTGGCGCATGAGGCCGGACGGGTACAGCGGGCCGGTTCGGGTACCCTGGTTCCCCGTCGAGGGGCGCTCTTTTTACCTGAACCTCAATATGGATCTGTGACATGGAGCTGAAATTCCTGTGGCTGGGCATGGTGGTGTCCATAGCCGCCTTTTCCGTGAAAACCGGAATCGGGTGGGCGTACCTGTGGCGTTCCGGATCGGCGTGTTTCAGGGCGGGGACGTCTCTGGTCTTGCTGTCGGCCTACGCCGCGGTTTTCGGAGGGGTGTTTTTGCTGGTCTCCCAGGTCAACCTTCTGGAGCGCATTGACGTGGTTCTGCCGTTGCTACGAGGGGGCGTCACGGTTCACTGGCTAGCGGCGCTGCTCCTGTTCGCGTGGGGTCTGTTTCTTTTAAAGCGTCCCGACGACTGCCGCCACGCCAGGCGAAGCCTTTTGGCCCTCGTGACGCCCTGTCCCGTCTGCCTCAGCGCTATTCTCATGTCGACCGGATGTCTGGCGCTTTACTTCCCAGACGAAATGGCGCTCTCCATCGCGGGATTGTTTACCGCCTTCGTTGTCATAGCCGCCGTGAGCGCGGCCGCTATTCTGCTGGGGAGTGAAAAGTCTGGCGCGCCCGAGTCGGGACTGGGAGTTGGCATGATGCTGATGGGGGCTTATTTCATCATCTCCGCTTTGGTTGTGCCGCAGTTTGCCGATATTGACCGCGTTTACCGCCTGGCCACGCGCGCTCAGGGAGAGCAATTGGCCGGTGGGCGGTATTGGCCGCTCTTCGCGATCTTCGCGCTGGTGTCAGTTGGGTTTTTGAAAACATGGCGAGAACTCGCCAAGAGAAATGAGGTATCAGGTTCGTGAACGTGGGAGCAATGCTGCAATCCGTGATATATTTGATCTCGTCGTCCTTGCTTTACCCGGCTATGGCCGTGCTGGTGTATTGTTTCGCCACGGTTATGGTGAGCTTGGGCTCGTTTTTGGCGGAGTGGGCAAGGCGATCGAAAACGGCGGAAGGTGACGCCGACCGGCAGCGCGTGATTCGTCGCGCGGGCGTTGCCTGGAACCGACTGGACGAGCTTCTGCGCTCTCCTGGAACCACATGGGAGGACGCGCGAAGCGTCTGGAAAAGCGTTAGGCTGAAGTCTTGGAAGAAGCTGGACTATTTGCGCATTATCACGCGCTTGGGTCCGGCGATGGGGCTGGTGGGCACCCTGATTCCTATGAGCACTGGCCTCGCGACCCTCAGCCAGGGTGACGCCAGCAGGCTGTCCTCCGACTTGGTGGTTGCGTTTTCGACCACGGTGGTGGGGTTATGTTCCGGCGTGGCCGCTTACGTCCTTTACACGGTCAGGGCGCGCTGGGTTGAATGGGATTTGGAGCTCCTCAAGACGCTGATGGCGCGAAAGGCGGAAAGCGTTTTAGGCGGCGCTTCGGAGAATGGGCAATGAAACATCTCATGGGACATCAGCGGACTCACCCATTTGAGGGTGATGAATACCCAACGCCCGAGGCGGACGACCCCATGTCCTCCATCGCCAACCTGCTCGACATATTCCTGGTGTTTATCGTGGCGCTTCTGGTCAGTTTCCTCTCGGCGTACCACCTGCAAGACCTCCTGTCGCCGGACAAGAGCGTCACGATTATGACGCAGTCGCCGGACGGAAATATGACGCTGGTGACCAAGAAGGCGCAAAAAATCGAGGCGGTCAAAATATCGAAAACGGAGGCGGAGGGCAAGGGCGTCCGCCTGGGCGTCGCCTACAGACTTGAGGACGGCAGCATGGTTTACCTGCCGGATAAATAAAAACGCGAACAGATATAATGAAGGCTCAGATAGTGAAAAGACAGGATCGATGATTGATGACGATAAAAGAAAATAAACGCATGGGAACGGCAGCGTGGCGGCTGACGCTGGCCGTTTTTCTGTTGACGCGCCTGCTTCTCCCCACGCGCCCCTCTGAGGCGGGATGCGACGCGGTTCTCCTGGTGGGGGATATGGACAGCTACCTGGCGGACGCGGCCACGTCGGGCCTGGAGTTGCCGGATGGGTTCAGGGCGCGAGCCTTCTGTCTGTCCGACTTGAAGGGAAACAATGAGGCGGGAACGTTCATACGAGACAGTTCCGTTATTGTGGTGGACGTTATGACCGGCGGCCTGCCAAACTACCTGATCGACAACGGATTGACGGACGGGCGCTCCCTTTTTGCCGTGTCCAGCTCGGCGAACGTGTCCGCGCTCAAAGAGAAGGGGTTTATTTTCGACGAGACGATACGGGATTACTACAGGCACAACGACGTTTCCAACCTTCGAAACATGATGAAGCGCGCTATTTCCCTCTCGACCGGCGCGAGGCTCGACTACGATCCGGTGAAGGTCAAGCCGAGGAACGGACTGTATCATCCAGAGGCAAAGAAGAATGGGGGAAACGTTTTCGAGGACGTGGAGGAGTTTTTGAAGTGGAGTGAGGCGCGGACCGGTTACAACGCGCAACTTCCTCGGCTTGGCCTCATGTTTTTCGCCTCATTGATAGTAGAGGGCAAAAAAGAAGCCCTCGACGCCCTGATCAGGAAGCTGGAAAAAGGCGGTTTCAACTTGCTGCCGGTTTTCGGCAACGCCACCCACGTGGTAAAATCGTATTTTCTCGACGGAGGACGGCCGAGGGTTGACGCCATCCTGTCCTTCTCCTTCCATGGAGCGGACGCCGACGAGTTAAAAGAGAGCTTGGAAAAGATGGACGTGCCCATTTTCAACGCGATAAGCCTGTACTCTCAGACTATCGCCGAGTGGGAGGCAAGTCAGGACGGTATTCCTCCGTTCCACAGGGTTTGGACGATGGCGATTCCCGAAATGTCTGGCGCTATGGAGCCGACCCCTTTGCAGGGCAAGGTAGAGGCGCGTCTGAAAAGCGGCGCCCTGGCGTATCGTTTCGAGCTGATCCCCGGCATGACGGAGCGGATGATACCTCGTATGCTCAACTGGGTAAAACTCCGACGGGCACGGAACAGTGAAAAGAAAGTGGCGCTCTTTTACTACAACAACAGCCGGGGCAAGCAAAACATAAGGGCCAGTTACCTCAACGTGTTCAGAAGCATCAAGGCAATTCTGGACGACATGAGGAAGTCGGGCTATCTCATCTCGGAGGACGTCGACGAGGACACGATAAAAGGACTCGTGCTCCGGGGTGGGCGCAACGTGGGCTCCTGGGCGCCGGGGGAACTGGACGCGCTCATCGAATCGGGACAGGCGTACCAGTTGCCGATCGAGGAATACAAGAGGTGGTTCGTTGAGCTTCCGGGGGACTTCAGAAAGCGCGTTATCGACCAGTGGGGCGAGCCTGAAAAAAGCGATCTCATGGTCAAGAACGGCAAGATTATCATTCCGATGATAAAAGCCGGAAACGTGGTGCTGCTGCCGGAGCCCGCGCGAGGCGCGGTGGACGACCCGATCAAGCTCTACCACGACCCCGTTTTATACCCCCACCACCAGTACATTGCGGCCTATCTCTGGCTCGACCGGGTGTTTGGCGCGGACGCCATGGTACACCTGGGAACCCACGCCACCTACGAGTGGCTGCCGGGGAAAAGCGCCGACCTGTCCGCCTTCTGCCCGCCAGATGTGATGGTGACCGATATTCCAAACATCTACCCCTACACGATGGACGACGTGAGCGAGGCGCTTCAGGCGAAACGGAGGGGCCGCGCGGTCATCGTCGACCATCTGACGCCGCCACTGACGGAGGCGGAGGGCTACCACGAGTACATTGAGCTGAAGGAAGTTTGCGCCCAATACGAGGCCGCGGCGTCCCAAGGCGGCGCCACCGCGGAAACTTACTTGGAGCGCGTCCGCGAAACGGCGCTTAAACTTGGACTTGACAAAGACCTTGGACTGGACGGGGTAAAAACCGCGGAGGACGTGGGCGCTATTTCGGAATACCTGGAATACCTGGAAACGAGCGACGTCCCCTACGGGCTCCACACGTTCGGGAGGTCGCCCGGGAAGGACGCCCTCAGCTCCACCGTGAAGGCGATTTTAAAACAAAATCCGTCCTTGCCGACTGAAGATCTGAGCTCTAAGCTGCGCGAATCCGGAAAAAGCGAGTCCGATAGCCTGCTGGGGGCCTTAGAAGGGCGTTACGTTTCGCCGACGGAGGGAAACGACCCGGTGCGCAATCCTGGCGCGATCCCGACGGGGAAAAACGTGTACGGCCTGTCTCCAAGGCGTTTGCCAACCCCCGCCGCCTGGGAGCTTGGGCAAAAGACCGCCGCCGAGATCATCAAAAAATACGCTGAGGAACACGACGGCGTTTACCCGGAAAAGGTGGCGATGGTCTTATGGTCGGTGGAGACTCTGCGCAACGAAGGGGTGAACGAGGCCACGATACTTTCGCTGGTGGGCGTGAAGCCAGTGTGGAACCCCAACGGGGAAGTGGCAGGCACGCGACCGATCCGCGGGCGCGACCTGGGGGAGGCCCAGGGTGGACGTCGCCATCAACGCCTCCGGCCTGTACCGCGACCTGTTCCCCGACAAAATTCTGTTTCTCGACGCGGCGATCCGGCAGGCGGCGGCCCAGGACGACATTGAAAACTTCATCAGCAGGAACGACGAGCGACTCAAAGAGGCCCTGATCAAGTCCGGGATGGGCGAGAGCGAAGCGGGGCGTTTTTCTAGGGCTCGGATATTTTCCGCGTCCCCTGGAGCTTACGGCAACCGGGTGAGCGACCTGACCTCCGCCTCGGGCCTGTGGGAAAAGGACTCCCAGATAGCGGACGCTTATCTGAACAACAGCGGCTTCGCGTATGGCGAAAACGCCTGGGGCGAGCCGACCAGACAAGCCCTTTCCGAAAACCTCAAGGACGCGCGGGTCGCGTTGCTTTCCCGGTCATCGAACGTCTACGGCGTTATGGACACCGATGACCCCTACAGCTACCTTGGCGGAATGGCGCTGGCGATAAGGAGCCTCTCCGGCAGCGCGCCTCAGACGCTCATCGTCAACCAGCGGGCCGTAGGCGCGGTGAAACTGGAGGAACTACAGAAATTTCTGGGGGTCGAAATGCGCGCGCGATACCTGAACCCCAAGTGGATTGAGGGGATGAAAGCCGAAAAATACGCAGGCGCCGGGGAGATGTCTCGTTACGTGGAAAACCTGTGGGGCTGGCAGGTGACGACCCCGGAGGTCGTCGATAAAGCCGTTTGGGAACAAACCTACGAAGTGTACGTCGAGGACAAGTACGGGCTGGAGATCGAGAAGTTCATAGAAAAGGAAAACCCGTGGGCGTACCAGTTTATAACCGCGCGTATGCTGGAAACAATTCGCAAAGGCTACTGGGAGGCCCCTGAGGAAGTTAAGCGGCGCTTGGCGGTGAATTACGCGACTAGCGTGGTCAGCAACGGACTCGCCTGCTGTGACCATACCTGCAACAACGCGCAGTTTCACCAAATGGTCATGAACATCGTGTCCATTCCCGGACTGATGTCGCCGGAGCTGGTAGCCGAGTTCAAGCTCGCGGTGGAAACCGCCGGGGGCGATTCTATCGAAAATATGGTCGCGGACAGGGTCAGTATGCTGGAAAATATCGGCGACATGAGGCCCAACCAGCGGCAGTCAGCGCAGGGCTCAGCGGACAACGTCAAGGGGTTTAAGATGGAACGGATCGAAAATAAATCGGAGGAGACGTCTGTTTCGTCCTCCGGGGTCGAGTGGTTGGCGTCCGTTTTCGTCCTGGCGCTGCTGGCGATGTTTTACGCCGGCATAAAGCGAGGCGGAATGTAATACCAAGTCGCAATCAACTGTATGTTTTGTTGTTTCAGCCCCTACGGTTGATTTCAACTTGGTATAAACCCATAATCATTTGGAGGCGCAAAAGTGTCCTTTGTGGAGTACATGAACGCGGGTGGGTCGATAATGTGGATCATTCTCGGAATATCCGTAGTAGCAGCGGCGCTTATTATTGAAAGGTTGATTTTTTTCGCCATGGCCTCGGCCGACCCATTCAAACTTGAGGCTTCGTTTAAAAAAGCCCTCGCGGAAGGCGACGCCAACGCGGCGTTGTCCGCGGTGAAGGGGCGAAGTTCCATGCACAGGCTTTTTTTTGAAGCGTGGTCAAACTGGTCTCTCGCTGACCCGGACATGAGCACACTGCTTGAGCAGCAGCTTAGGCGAGAAATTTACAGATGGGGGGAAAACCTAACGTTCCTTGAAATCGCCGCTAAAGTCTCTCCGTTGCTGGGACTGCTCGGAACCGTTCTTGGTATGGTTGAGATGTTTCAGACGCTGAATATGGGTAATACCGTAAACGCGGCAACCGTGACGGGCGGCATATGGAAAGCGTTGTTCACAACCGTCGCCGGGCTGACGGTGGCCATCCCCGCCATTGTAGCGCACGGCCTGCTCTGCGGTAGAATTGAGCGTGAGGAGGAAAGCCTGCGGCGGGGCGCGGATTTCATTATCCGAGAACGCATGGGATATAGAAAAAACGCTAATTAGAGCCGTTAGCTCTTTTATAAACAAAGCTTTATTATGCAATACGCTATAAATGGGGTTCTTAGGGGCCCTAGGCCCCTAAGCGGGGTTTGGGGCAGAGCCCCAAAGCGCTATGGCGAGTTGCGTCGTAATTGTACGCGGAAACCAGCGTTTTCTAGAAGGAGCTAGTCGAGAGAAATGAAGCAGGGTAGAAAACAAGGACTCAACGTGGATATAACGCCCTTGATTGACGTGCTCTTCATGCTAATAATCTTTTTTGTCCTGACGGCGGTATTTGTCCAAGGGTCTGTGCCGGTGGATTTACCTCAGGGCGAGACCCCGCCGGCGCAAGAGCGAAAACCGATTGTGGTCACCGTCACGAAAGACGCGCGGATATTTTGGGGCGGGGAGCTGATCGCGTCCAGTGACCTGCCTCGCCTTACGGCAAACGCGAAGGTCGCCAGCGACGACATATTGATAGCGGGGGACGCCGGCGCTTTATACGGGGCCGTAGCGGAAGTGCTCGATAACCTGCGTAACTTGGGGATTGAGAGCGTGGGACTTCTTTTCGGAAACGACAATCCGTCTCCATGACCCGCGCCAGTGTTTCTTTCATTCTGAGCGTTGCCTTGCACGCCGCGCTGCTGACGCTGTTAGTGATTCCGTCCACCCGCGAGGAACCAGCCGCCGCCGGCTTGATACGGGTGACGTTCAACAGAGCAGCGCGTAACGAGAGCGCCGGCGCGATTTCCGTCGCTCAAAAAACCGATCCCGTCCCTGAGCCCCCGCTTCCAACGTCGGAGATCGGACAGCCAGCCAAGCCTGATGAAAAAAAAGCTCCGTCTAAACCGGCTGTAACCCGATCCAAAAAACCTCGACGCGAAGCGGCTCATTCCACCGTCGCGTCCGCCGTGAAAAGCGACCCGCCACGTTCTCCGTCGGAACCTGCCGTCTCCTTCCCGCAAGAGGGAGGGGACAACGTAGCCAAAGCCCCAGTACCTTCCGGGTCGCGACCGGAGGTGCTCGACGCCAGAGTCCTCAAAACGACAAAAAAGGTCAGCCCGGAATACCCCATGTTAAGCAGAAAACGAAAGGAACAGGGGACGGTCGTCCTCTTGATCCAAATCGCGTCCGGCTTGGTGAAATCGGTTCAAGTGGAACACAGCAGCGGGCACCCGCCACTTGATGAGTCGGCAGCTCGCGCGGTAAAACAATGGGCATTTGAAACATCTGGTTTTGGGAACGAGGTTGTGGCAAGAGTTTCGTTCAAATTCGAGCTGAAATAGCGGAAACTCCCCCGCATAAAACAGCCAGCGGCTCTAAAAGCCTGGATTTTCGCTCTTGTAGTTGCTCAACTTTCGCTGCCGCAGGAGCGGATCATTTCTCGGAGGTTGGCGATGATCTGGACAGAGAGTTTTTCCCGACTTCCGCGTTAAGGAGCCATAAGCCCATGTAATCACTAGAAAGTGCTATTTTGCTAGGCGCTATTAACCCAGCTCTTCCGTTAAAGCGGAGAAGCTGGGCTGTTTTACCTTATCCTGTAAGGATTGTTGTGTGTGCCTGAGATGTTTATACTTCGGGTTGGCCTTCAACCTCAGATCCTTCCAAGGACTCTGAAAAATTGGGGACTCGGCGACGATATTTCATCAGCA
>JAITGK010000028.1 GCA_031280635.1 Synergistaceae bacterium | reverse complement strand
CTAGTATGTAAGGTAACCTTTTTTTTTCGCAACGGATATTTTCGCCTCAATGCCCGAGTTAAACTGCAAAAAATCTTGCTCGATTCCATCGCTGAAAATGACCCCGTTTTCCGGCATTTGGGAGATAACGCGCAGAGGTTCTTTGGATATTTTCCCGAAAACCATCTCGGCGCCAGTAGTGAGACTCGGAAAGGGCTCGCGCACGGAGTAGTAAAGATAATCGCTGTCCCAGGCGGGCGTGTCGACTTGAAGGCCCTCTTTACGCTTATCCTGCCGCGCGTAACCAGCAATCCCGGCCGCGCCCGTCAATACACTCCGCAACCACCCGCTGGAGCCGAGACCGGTGGACACGATGACGCCGCTCGAAGACTGGGACTCCTTTCTGCCGCCGACGCAGAGGGTATAACGCGCTGAGACGTGGGTCTTGCGACCTACGAAGAAGTCATTGACGGCCAGGAGAGTCTGACCGTCATTGAGTTCAGCGGAGGCCATGGAGATCTCCTTCCTAGGGCGCCGGTCGCGCAAGACGTCCCGGACAACGGAGGACAGCTCCGCCGCGCGAAAAGGCAACAACAACCCCTCACAGTGGTCGGGGTCAGGGTTGACCGCTATCAGGGGCTGATCGTTCAGGTACTTGAGAACGTTGACCACCAGGCCGTCCTGTCCAATCACGACGACAACGTCATCCTTCCCGAACAAAAAGTTCGGAACGCGCTCTCTGTCGATACGTTGTACGCGGGTGAATTCCTCCAGGCGGCGGAAGGACTCCGCCGCCGATTTTTTGTAGGTCTCCGCCTCGCTCACATACTCGCCAATGTCGCCACCCATCGCCTTCACGTAAAAAGAGGCCTGCATCTGCGTGTTGAACCTCCCAATCAGCTCGTCCAGTCGTGAAAGCCTTGTTATGACGACAATTTTTCGGTCCTGCCCTCCGCTCATCAGCCAATCATTTCGCGAAGCAGGTCGGGGGTGACGTTGAGCTGACCGATTTTCTCGGCGCGCCCTGCCAAGTCCTGAAACGCGCCAGCAATAAGTGCTTGTGGACTCATGCCAGCGTTGGCCAAGGCCTTGACGACCTCGGGGGCCACGCCTTTCAGAGCCTGCATCATGACGTTCAACTCGTAAGCGCGGGCATCCGCCTGCGCTCTGTTGTTCCCGGTCTCCAGAGCTATAAGCGCTTTTCGCTTTTCCTCCAGCAAGATAGCAGCGTCGAGGCGCTCGTTGTCCAGCTCGTTGCGCATCCGAACCTCCGCGCGCTCGGCGTCGAGTTGGACCTCGCGAACCTGGCGCCGCTTGTTTTCCACGGCGATCTCCGTGTTGAACTCGTTTTCTTTCACGCCGCGCTCCTGCTCTATCGAGGCGTTGCGGCGCTCGTAAATGGCGTCGTCAGCCATTTTAAGGATTTTCTCCCGCGTCTCAGCCTCCAGCGCCCGCGCCGTTTCCTTGTTCGGGGTCACGGCCAGTACGGTGAGTCCCATGATCTCTAGGCCCAACAGGTTGATTTCCTCGTGATGGCGGATATCATCGAGTACCTTCTGGGCTATTTTCTCGCTCTCGCGAATGGCGTCGGCGAGTTTTAGGTTTTCCAGGTGTTTTTTCATCATCACGCGAACCAAGTTGCCAATTCGCCCTTCCATCTTCTGAACATCCTCGGAGACGCGGCGCTTCTGCCCGCCGCGCACCTCCAGGGAGTAATCCAGCAGGGTCGCCAGCTTCTTCTGGTCCACCACGCGGAAGGTGACCTGCCCCTGAACGGACACGCGCTGAAAGTCAGCCGTCACCTCCTCAAACATAAAAGGACAGTCGCTGCTGGAAAGGGGAACCATAACGATCGCCGTGACAGGAGCGTAATAGAAAAAGGAAATCCCCGCCCCCTCCTGAACGATTTTGCCATTTTGGTATTTTATGGCGTACTCGGTGGGTTGAAATTTCACAAACTTGAAGCCAAACACGCTGCTATATCCCCTCTCTGAGACTTGAAATCACTTGACTTTTCCCTGGTTGGCCACGGCGGCCTGGGCCTTGGCGACGGCCTCCGGGTCGCCCAAGTAACGGTGACTCAGGGGCTTCATATCCGCGTCCAGCTCGTAGAGCAACGGCACACCTGTGGGAATGTTGAGCTCCAAGATGTCCTTCTCGGAGATGTTGTCCAGGTACTTGACCAGGGCGCGGAGGCTGTTGCCGTGCGCGGCAATGACAATCTTTCGGCCGGCCTTAACTTCGGGGACGACGGTGTTCTCCCAGTAGGGAACCACCCGAGTCACGGTGTCGGCCAGGCACTCGCCGCCGGGTAGGTCGGACGAGGTCAGAGAAGCGTAACGGGAGTCCTTGGACGGGTGGCGCTCGTCGCTCGTTTCCAGCAGCGGGGGGCGCACGTCATAGCTGCGCCGCCATATCTTCACCTGTTCGTCGCCGTACTTCGCGGCCGTCTCCGCCTTGTTCAGTCCCTGCAAGCCTCCGTAGTGCCGCTCGTTCAACCGCCAGGAGTGGTTCACGGGTATCCACATAAGGTCCATCTCCTCCAGCGCCAGCCACAAGGTCTTGATGGCGCGTTTTAGGACAGAGGTGAAGGCCAGGTCGAACACAAGGCCCTCCTGCCTCAGCAACTTCCCGGCCTCCCGCGCTTCCGCTGTTCCCTTGTCCGAAAGGGGAACGTCAGTCCACCCCGTAAAGCGGTTCTCCTGGTTCCACGCGCTCTCGCCATGACGTATCAACACAACTTTATGCATTGGATAAATCCCTCCTTGTGTAGTTTAAGTATACCCCTAAAAGGCAAATATCGTGCTTTTTTTGTTGCCACTAAGAGCATCTAAGAGCTTGTCTAAAATCTTTTGCGGAGAGATATACTAAATGCAAAGAAAACAGATGGGAGAGGAAATATATACGTAAGGCATATGACAGCGATGTAAGCAGAGAGCAGTTTATAGCGTTTCTATATCTGGTTTTTTTACCTCTTATTTCTGCGTATAATTATGAAAAACGCCATAATCAAATTTCACGCGATTTGGAATTCCTAAAAAAGAAGACGCGTCCACGAGAAGTAAATCTTTATGACGTATTCCACGCCATACTTTACAGCGGACTGCATAATCATGCGCAGAAATAAGAAACTAAAAGCCGGATGTAAACAGCAAAAACTTTGCGCATAAAAGAGCAAGCCGCTCTAAATTTTAGAACTCAACTTTTCAGTCAGCTTTTGGTGATCTGTGCCTCTACATTGACTGTTACTTACTCACAGTTTGTCGTGCTTAAAACTGCTGAAATAACCTTAACTAGTCATATTATTTAAAACTGCCTTAAGTTGCGTTCTGGCGGAGAAGGTGAGATTCGAACTCACGAAGGAGTAAAACCCCTCAGTTGATTTCGAGTCAACCGCCTTCGACCACTCGGCCACTTCTCCACCTATTCAAACAGTACGATTATATATCGATATCCTCTCTTGTCAAGAAAAACGCCTGTCGTTCGTCTGTGATAAAATCCTCCCTCAACTCATCTGTGAAAATGTCCGCATGAGACAGGAATGTGTGACATTGACCAGAGATGAGCTGAAGCGCGTGAAAGTACTGGAGTGGTTGTCGTCAGGAAGCATGACAGCCAGAGAGGCGGCGGCAAGTTTGGGGTGACACGCGGGCAACTGAGACGCCTGAGATCAAAATATGACGAGAAAGGAGAAGAGGGCCTGATTCATGGCAACAGGGGGCGCAAAACCGTCTCATGCTCTGCCAGAGGAACTGAGAACACAGGTATTGTGCCTGTACAATGACAAATATTACGACAGCAACTTTTGTCATTTGATAGAATTGCTCTCTGAAAATGACGGAATCAGCCTGAGTTCCGCCAGCGTTAGATTTTGTCTAATATACTTTTAAAATAAGAGATATAAGAGCAAATTTAACTATATTAATCATTATTTCAATAAGACATTCGCGGTTTTTCCATAAATGACGGCATTATCCTGCCATCCAAAAGGTACGCTCAATAATCTATATTTTAGGCATTATAGAAAATTTATGTAATTATGAGCGTTTAGCGATTTCTACTTCCACTACCGTTTTTGCTCTCAATCTACTCCCTTTGCCCTCCACTGGGACTTATGTCACGTTGTTGTATGAAATACTTTCACCTCCCCCTACTATTTTCCGCGTTGTTCGGGTCGCGAAAACATAATCCAGCTTCACTCCGCGCTCTAGCGGCATATACGCCGTCTCCTCTTCCGACGGAGCCACCGAATACTTCCGGTTATGCCGGCCTATCAGCTTCGGAAGCGCTTTATTCGCTTCCTCCACGCTTTTGACTCCAAACAGCCTCAAATCCACAGGCAGCCTGTCCTATAATGTTTCCCTCAACCGCTCCACTCCCCCTTTCGCCTGAGGCATCGCCGCTTTTTATATGCCTTACGCTCAGTTCCGCAAGGTTGATTTCAGGCGTCTCAGTTGCCCACGCGTCACCCCCAAACTTGCCGCCGCCTCTCTGGCTGTCATGCTTCCCGACGACAACCGCTCCAGTACTTTCACGCGCTTCAGCTCATCTCTGGTCAACGTCACACATTTCTGTCTCACGCGGACATTTTCACAGACGAATTATAGGGAAGACTTTATCACAGACAAACAACGCTTGACAAATCGAAAAAGAGCCCTTAACATGTCATTAAATCAATTATTAAATAAAGTTCGTTATTGAAGAACATTATTTCTCAAAAAAATATTTTTTTTAATAATATGACATGAAAAGCGTAAAGTTTTGAGGAGGCTTTATCGTTTTTGGCTTTAGGCTTTTGATTCGAGGAGGGTACGTTTAGTGAACGAAGTTTACATTGTTTCAGGAGTCCGGACGGCGCTGGGGAACTTGGGAGGAGGGCTTCAAAGCGTGTTGCCCGAAGCTCTGCTTGTCCCGGTCATCCGTGAGTCCATAGTCCGTGGGGGCGTTGCGGCGGATCGGGTGTCTGAGGTGGTTATGGGGCAGACCAAGCAGTCGGCGGACTGTCCCAACGTAGCCCGTGTAGCCGCTTTGAAGGCGAGATTGCCCGAAGAAATCCCCGCTTACACGGTACACCGCCAGTGCGGTTCCGGGATGCAGGCGGTGATCAGCTCGGTCACGCAGATTCGCTGCGGGGAGTCCGAGCTTGTGGTGGCGGGCGGGGTAGAGAGCATGAGCAACGCTCAATACTACCTCCGCGATGCGCGGTACGGGTTCAAGGTGAGCAATGGGATCATCTTCGACCCGAACACGGAGAGCCAGCCCAAGTCTCAGCCGGAGGAAACCTATGGAAAGCTCGTGATGGGAATGACGGCGGAAAACCTGGCGGAGCGGTACACCATCAGCCGGGAGGCCCAGGACGAGTTCGCCCTCCGAAGTCAGAGGCTAGCTGTGAAGGCCATGGATTCGGGGCGTTTCGCTGAGGAGATCGTCCCCGTTCCCATTCCGCAAAGGAAGGGAGAAGCTCTTCTTTTCGACACCGACGAGTACCCGCGTCGCGACGCTTCGCTAGAATCTTTGGCGAAACTCAAGCCCGCGTTTAAAAACCCTGGAGGAACCGTTACAGCGGGGAATAGCTCCGGGCGCAACGATGGGGCGGCCGCGCTGCTCCTCGCCTCCGAGGAGATGGTGAAGAGGGAAAAACTCACCCCTCTGGCGCGGGTGGCGGCGTTTGCCTCCGCCGGGGTAGACCCCCGTTACATGGGTATTGGCCCCGTCCCGGCGTCGCTGAAAGCCCTTGAGAAAGCGGGGCTCGCCTTATCGGACATAGGTCTTGTGGAGATCAACGAGGCTTTTGCGGCGCAGACTTTGGCCTGCGTCAAAGAACTGGATTTGGACGTCGAAAAGCTCAATGTCAACGGCGGGGCTGTGGCTTTGGGGCACCCTCTGGGCTGTTCCGGCGCTAGGATTCTTCTTACCCTGGCGCACGAGATGAAAAGGAAAAACACGCGTTACGGCCTGGCGGCAATCTGCATCGCGGGTGGCCAGGGCTTGGCCATGGTCGTGGAGCGGGCGTGAAGGAGGGATAAAATAGTATGCCCAAAAAACTCAAAAGCGTCGAGGAAGCTCTGGCGATGGTCAAAAGCGGGGATCGCGTTATGGTCAGCGGCTTCGGGAACGTTGGAGACCCCAAGCAGTTGGTGGCGGCCCTAGCGCGGCGGAACATTAAAGACCTCACCATTATCAGCAACGACCTGGGCTCGCCGGGGATAGGGCTTGGCGCTCTTCTCAGCGCGGGGATGGTGAAAAACCTGGTCGGCAATTACTACAACTGGAACCCGGACGTGGCCGACGCTTACAACAGCGGGAAGATCGGAGTACAACTGGTTCCTCAGGGTTCCTTCGCCGAGGGAATTCGCGCCGCTGGGGTGGGGATACCCGCCTTTTACACCCCCACGGGCGTGAACTCCAAACTGACCCAAGGTTTAGAGGAACGGGAGTTCGGGGGTCGGAAATACGTCCTTCAAGAGGCTATCAAGGCGGACGTAGCGCTCATCAGCGCGGCGAAGGCCGATACCTTGGGCAACCTGGTTTATTACAAAACGGCAAGGAATTTCAACCCCTTGATGGCTATGGCGGCCGACCTGGTCATTGCTGATGTGGGGGAGATCGTTCCCGCGGGAACTTTTGACCCGGAAGCTATCGTGACGCCCCATATTTTCGTTGACGTGCTGGTTCAAAGGAGATAGGCGGATGTTCCAAATGGAAGAGGAAAGCGCGAAGGTTCGTATTGCCCAAAGGATCGCCCATGAGTTCACCGAGTTGAGCCAGGAGCGTTTCCTGTTCGTCAACCTGGGGGTGGGCATTCCCACCATGGTGGCCGAGCACGTGAGGGGCGGCAACCTGTTTCTCCAGGCCGAAAACGGTATGTTGGGCGTGGGCCCCGCCGCCGAGCCTGGGAAGGAAGACCCCCTCCTCATTAACGCGGGGCGGGTCAAGGTGACGGAGACCAAGGGGTGCGCCTATTTCGACAGCGCCGCGTCTTTTGGAATGATTCGAGGAGGACACATTGACGCCACCGTCATCGGGGCTTTCGAGGTGTCCGAGAGAGGCGACGTGGCCAACTGGATCATCCCGAACGGCAAGCAGCTAGGAGTGGGAGGGGCCATGGACTTGGTCGCTGGGGCGAAAAGAGTCTATATCGCCATGCAGCACACGACGAAAAAGGGCCAGCCGAAGATCATTCCGTCCTGTACCCTGCCGGTGACGGGGTACGGGGAGGTTGACGTCATCGTGACGGAATACGCTCTTTTCCGTTTCTCTGAGGGAAAAATGACGCTGGAGGAAATTGCCCCTGAGATCACTCTGGAGGAGCTGAAGTCAGTGACGACCGCAAACTACGTTGTATCAGACCGTTTGAGAAAACTTGCTTAAGGAAGTACTGATTAATGGGGTTCTTAGGGGTCCGCGACCCCTAAGTCGGGGTTTGGGGCGAGGCCCCAAAGTGTTTAATCAGCGTTTCCTTAAATACTCTGTTGAGGAGGCAAGGAATGTACTATGGTTCGCGCATTGACAGGTGTTTTTGTAAAATTAGTCCGACGTTGGCTCCCGCAACCTTTTACCTTCGCTATCGTGTTAAGTATCATTACCTTTTTGGGCGGCATGTTTGTCATGGGTAAAACAGCCGCTCAAATGACGGGGTTCTGGGGTAAGGGGATCTTTTCTCTTTATGGTTTCACGATGCAGATGGTTTTGGTCCTTATTACCGGGAGCGCTTTAGCAAATTCTCCGGTTGTCAAAAAAATTTGAGAGTGTTATTTAAATAATGATATTTTTAAACTAAACACTTGCAGCGCAATAATTTTCAAAAATAATGACACACGTGTTGAAAAACCATATGACACGCGTATTTATCGCAATATTATCATTATTTTGGCAACATTTTCAAATTTTTTAGACATATGGTATGAAAAATTTAGACACATGGTAATGAAAATTATTTTGCAAATGACTATTGTATTTGCAGAAGCTGAATTATATCGGCTGAAACATTCAAATTGA
>JAITGK010000159.1 GCA_031280635.1 Synergistaceae bacterium | reverse complement strand
TGCAAAACCTTAAGCGCGATGATGTCGGGACCGTCTGTCAAGGCCTTTAATAAGCCGCTTGACTTGTTTCTAGCCAGGTACCTTTTGATGTAGTGTTGAATTTGCTCTCATTTTAGGGTTAAAAACGGACGCGGCCTTTATGTTGACCCCATATACAGAATACAGAGATTTTTAGGTTGTAACCTGCGGGTTTGGGGTTTTTTCAGGCGCTTGACAGGCGGCGCGCCTTCCACTTGTTTTTTAAGATAATTATGTTATGATAAATAAGTAAAGGTAAGGGAGTGATGTTTTATGGCAAGAACTCTCACGTCAATAATGGACGAGGTTGTCTCTTACAAAGGGCGCGTGGTAAGATGTCGCACGTCAAAGGGACGCAATAAAGTGGAGGAGACGGAAGGGATAGTGATGGACACATACCCCAAGTTCTTTACTTTGTACGTGAAATCCCGGCCAGGCACGGTTTCATTCAGCTACGCGGAACTGCTCACTAAAGAAGTAGAGTTGGAGATTGTCCCATCGACCTGACGGACGCAAGCCCCTGGCAGAGGCCGGGGTTTTTTTATTTTCATCATCATAATGAGGAGGCGGCCTTGCGATTCATACAGCCCAGCATGGCAAAGTTAAATTTGTCTTTGCGTATAACGGGGAGGCGAGGCGACGGCTATCACAACCTGGTGTCGTTGTTCCTTCGCCTGCCCCCCGTTGAGGCTCTTCTTATCGCGAAGTCCCAAGACGGGCGGGACTCCGTGCGCACGTGGGGTCTGGAGTTCGAGGGGGAGAACGTGGTGACCCGCGCGTTGCGACACGCCAGGGAGGAGGGGCTTGAGGTCCCGTTCCTCGACGTGGAGATTTTTAAGACCCTCTGCCCTGGTTCAGGGCTCGGCGCGGGGAGCGGCAACGCGGCGGCGGTTCTGCGCTGGCTCGCGGGCAGCGCGGGAGCGAGCGCTTGGTGGAACGCGGCGCTGAAGACGGGGGCAGACGTCCCATTCCTGTTCTCCGAGCTCCCCGTGGCCTTGGTCTCTGGGGTGGGAGAAGTGTTGGAACCCTTGGAGCCCCTTGAAGGCATTTTCGTGACGGTGGCGTTCCCTCGCTGGGTGACAGGGACGGAAAACGCCTACGAGCGCCTGGACCGCTGGTATGGGAACACCTACCCCCTGAACGAAGCGGCGGCCCGGACTGAGGCTGAAGTCTTGTACCAAAGGCTGCGAGCTGGGGAGTCCGTAGGCCTCCTGCCCAACGATTTTATGCCGTGTCTGATGGCAAACTTCCTGGAGTACCGCGCTCTCTTCGAGCTTTTTGACAAAAGCGGGTACACCGCGTGGGGCGTCACCGGAAGCGGCGCCGCGGTCTTCGCGCTCTCCTTCAAGCCTCTCACGACCTCCTGGCCTCCCAGCATTCAGCGCGTCTTGTCGGTTCCCGTGTGAAACCGAACGCCCAGGGAACGCGCGACCTGTGGTATCATAAAAAGAATAACAACAAGTCCGCTATCAGCTTTTTGTGGAGGCGTGTCGGGAATGTCAGTCATCGCGGTTGTCGGTTCCTTAAACATGGATTTGGTAATATCCGCTCCACGCTACCCGCTTCTGGGCGAGACCCTAATGGGACACTCATTTGGCACCACGGGCGGGGGTAAAGGTTCCAACCAGGCTTTGGCCTGCGCCCGACTGGGCGCGGAGTCCCACATGATCGGCCGCGTGGGAAACGACGACTTCGGCGCGCGGTTGCGGGAGACTTTAACCACGGAGAACGTCAACTGTGACCACGTCCAGGTCTCGGAGAACGTGGGGACAGGCGTGGCCGTTGTCACGGTCGTGGGCAATGGGGACAACACAATTGTCCTGGCCCCAGGGGCCAACGCGTTGTTAGACGAGGTGGACATCAAACGAGCGACCCCGCTTTTCAAGATAGCGGACGCGGCGTTGTTCCAACTGGAAGTTCCGCTTCCCGCGGTGGAGGCGGGACTCACCCTTGCCCGTAAGACGGGGTGCCACACGGTGCTCACTCCCGCTCCCGCCCAGGCGCTTCCCCTCACATTATGGAAGGCGATCGACTACGTGGTGCTGAATGAGACGGAGCTAGCCTTTTACGCCGGATATATACACAAAAACGAGCCTTCTGGCGAGGCGGGCGACAAGGACAGAACAGTGGCCGAGGCCGCGGGGGTCTTGTTGAGTCGGGGTACGAAGGGCGTTGTGGTAACGCGAGGCGCGAGGGGCGGTTTGGTCGTGACAAAACGTGAGTTCTTCCCTTACGCGCCGTTTAAGGTCAAGGCCGTGGACTCCACAGGCGCGGGGGATTCTTTCTGCGCCGCTTTGATTGTCGCGCTATCCGAGGGGATGCCGCTGGAACAGGCTGTGCGTTTCGCCTCAGCGGCGGGGGCCCTGGCCTGCACCCGCTTCGGCGCGCACCCTTCCCTGCCCTGGCGTCGCGAGGTGGTGGCCCTGCAGGAGGCCAACGCTTAGAAAACGGAGCGAATGGAGTGAGGGCGGCCTAGCCTCAAGCGGAGTTTGGTGAGGGGGCAACGCTAAAGGGGCAACGCCCCGTTTGTTGGGAGAGGATGTCAAAATGCCTGAGATTCAAAACCTGAAGTTTACAAAGATGTTGCCCACTCAGGGGCTGGAGGTGAGCGCCTTGGTCCGGAGAGCCGCAGACACATCGGAGGGCAACGGCTTCACCCCCCAGGGGCGGGCCGCCTTCGAGCGCTACACAGAGCCTCTGGCAATAGAACAACGCGGCGGTATGGGCTACGAACACGAGCTGGCCTGGGTCTCTGGCGTTCTGGTCGGGATGGTGGAGACGAAGGGTTGCCGGATTTCTATGCTCTACGTTCATCCTGAATACGCCAACAAGGGGTTGGGTTCACGCCTCGTCACCCGCGCTGTCCCGCGTTGCGCGGCGTCCAATTCGTCAGCAAAGCACATTTTCATCCACGCCATGGACGGCGTCACGGGTTTCTACGAGCGAGTCGGCTTCGTCCGAAGCGGTACTAGGAAGGAGAGCGCCGGCATATTTGCCACGCCCTACAAGCTCGCGTTGAGCTCGAACCCCCCGCGCGCCAAGCTTCGCAGCGCTTCCGTGGACTTTTTTGTGTTCTCCGGCACTGGGAACACCCTCCTTGTTGCCCGGACGATGGCGGAGGCTCTGGAACAGGAGGGCCTGACCGTCCGCACGCGCGACTTGGAGGGTCTGTGCCCCGCCCTAAGCGAGGTGGCCGCGGTGGGACTGGCCTTCCCCGTCGCGTGCTTCTCGACCTATCCGTCAGTGTGGCGCTTCATTGACTCAATGCCGCCAGGCGAGGGGCGCGAGGTTTTCATGGCGGCGACCTGCGCCGGCTTAGGGATGAGGATGCAGGGTCCAGTGCGCGGCGCGTTGCTGGAAAAAGGCTACAAGCCTATAGGGGCAAAAATCTTCCTCATGCCAGGAAATTACAACAAAAGGACGCTTCCACTGGAAAAAAACGCGGCGCGCGTCGAACAGACCCTGCAGGAAGCCCGCTTCTTCGCTCTCGACCTTTTAGGGGGCAAAACAGAGTGGAGCAAAGGGATTCCAAAACTCTCTCAACTCCTGTATCGCCTGGCCCAAACGCGCCAGCCGTGGGATTTTTTTTATAAATACATTTGCCCCATCGCGGCAGACCCCGAAAAATGCGTCCGTTGCGGGCGCTGCGCTGGGGAGTGTCCCACGAAGGCCATCACCTTGATGGAGGAGGGGTATCCCGCCATAGACGCGGCGCTTTGTCAGTCCTGCCAGAGGTGCGTGGGCTTCTGCCCCAGAGGCGCCTTGGGCGTGCCGGGCAAGTTCTTTGAGCCCTACCGGGCCATGAGCTACGAGGAGTTCAAAAGGGCGGACGGATAGGGGCAAACGGACAAGGGGACGGCCCCCAAATTTTTGCGCGGAACAAATCGACGTGAGGAGGATATGGTTCTTATGAAGAGGGGATATTGGGGGGCGTTCGGCGGTCGGTTCGTTCCTGAGCTGTTAATGCCGCCGTTGTTGGAGCTGGAGAAGGCCTTCGAGGAGATCGCGCCCTCACGGACGTTCCGGGAGGAATTCGACGGCCTGCTGGCGGATTTCGTGGGGCGTCCATCCCCGGTATATCGCTGCGACCGTCTTTCGGAGGAGCTTGGGCTCAACCTCTACCTGAAACGCGAGGACCTGAACCACACGGGGGCTCACAAGATCAACAACACCATAGGTCAGGGACTTTTGACGAAACATATGGGCAAGAAGGTGCTGCTCGCGGAAACCGGAGCGGGGCAGCATGGGGTGGCGACGGCCACGGCCGCCACGATGCTGGGGCTGGAGTGCGTGGTCTACATGGGCGCGACAGACGTGGAGCGCCAGTCCTACAACGTTCGCAGGATGAAACAACTCGGCGCGAAAGTGATGCCCATTGAGAGCGGGACCAAGACGCTGAAGGATGCCATCAACGCCGCTCTCCGCACCTGGATTTCCGACCAAAAAACGACGCACTACTGCCTTGGGACGGCGGCGGGACCGCATCCCTTTCCCGCCATGGTGAAAGAGTTTCAGTCCGTCATCAGCCGGGAGGCCAGGCGGCAGATGCTGGAAAAGACGGGACGACTTCCCGACGTGGTGGTAGCCTGTGTGGGCGGAGGCTCCAACGCCATTGGCGCCTTTGCGGACTTTATTGGGGACGCGGGGGTGCGCCTGGTGGGCGTGGAGGCTGCGGGAACCGGAGAGCCGGGCTGCGCCAACTCCGCGCCGCTCAACCTAGGGTCGCCTGGCGTCTTGCACGGGACGCGCACCATGCTGCTTCAGACGGACGACGGGCAGATCATGGGCTCCAACTCCATTGCCCCAGGGCTCGACTACCCCGGCGTGGGGCCGGAGCACGCGTACCTGCAAGCGACGGAACGCGCGGAGTACGACTTGGCCGTGGACGCGGAGGCGGTGGAGGCGTTTCACAAGCTGTCGCGGGCGGAGGGGATCATCCCGGCGCTGGAGAGCTCCCACGCCGTGGCCTGGGTGTTGAGGCGCGCGGGTGAATTAAAGGGGAAAAACGTTCTGGTATGCCTTTCTGGACGCGGGGACAAGGACATCGACATCATCGAGGAGGCCGGTCTGGCCAAAGAGGGGGCGTCGCGATGAGCCGTATCACCGACAGGATAAAGAGCGTCAACGCGGGAGGGAAGAAGGCGATTATCCCCTACATTCCAGGCGGATACCCCAGCGAGGACAGGTTTTGGGAAATCGTAAAGGAGCTAGACGAGCCCGACACAGGCGCCATCGAAGTGGGAATACCCTTTAGCGATCCCGTGGCGGACGGCCCAGTGGTGGAGGCCGCGTCACTTCACTGCCTGAAAAGCGGTATGACCCTCGCCCGGATTCTGGACGGAGCGAAAAAGCGCAAGGGCGCTTTTGGCGCGCCGCTGGTTTTCATGGGGTACTGCAACTCGTTTCTACGCTACGGTCTGGAGCGCTTCGCCCGCGACGCTGGGGACGCGGGCGTCTCTGGAGTCATTATCCCCGACCTTCCCCTGGAGGAGACCCAGGAGGCGCGGGAGACCCTGAACGCCGCCGGGTTGGACCTCATTCCCCTGGTAGGACTCAACACCCCTGAAGAGCGCCTCACGCAATACGCCCAGGTGGAACAAGGTTTCGTCTACTTCGTGTCCGTGCTGGGAACGACGGGCGCGCGAGAGACCTTCCCGCCCGAACTCCGGGAAAGCCTGCAACGGGCGCGGAAGCATTTTTCCATTCCCCTGGCCCTGGGCTTTGGCCTTACAACCCGGAGCCAGATCGACGGGTTCGGCGGGCTCGTGGACGCTGGAGTCATCGGCAGCGCTCTCATCCGCCGTATCGACGAAGGTCGCGATCTCCGGCTGTAGCGCTGAGCAGATAGAGAATACAGAGAGAGGGCACTGAACCAACACATGAGCGAAACGATACTTCCCTTTACTTTGGAGGCGGCGCGGGAACTGTTGGTGCGGCTGGTGGAGATTCCCAGCGTGACCGGCGGCGAGGACGAGGCCTGCGAGTACCTGGCAGGGGCTCTGAGTTCCTTTGGGTGGGAGCGGGCAGGTCGCGACGAAGCGGGCAACGTGACCGCCTCGCGGGGGAGCGGAGAGCGGGAAATCCTTTTGCTGGGGCACATCGATACGGTTCCCGGCGGACCTCTTTGCCGTGTGGAGGGAGACGTTTTATGGGGACGCGGCAGCGTTGACGCGAAGGGGCCTCTTGCCGCCTTCGTCTTGGCCGGAGGCGCGGTCGCGCCCCCAATCCCAGTCGCGCTCTCAGATGAATGGAAGATCACTTTGGTGGCGGCGGTGGGGGAGGAGGGCGACTCCCGTGGGGCCCGTTATGTCATTCCTCGCCGCGACCCCACCGCTTGCGTGGTTGGCGAGCCGTCGGGAACTGAGGGGATTACTGTGGGCTATCGTGGATATTTGAGGCTGAGGCTCTCCGCGCGGGATGGCGGGGCGCACCGTAGCGGCGACGCGGGGCCTGTGACGGCGTGCCTGTTGGCCGCGGCGGACGTTTTGGGTCAAGTGGAGCGGAGCGAAAACTCTTCGAAGCCCGTCATAGAGCGCCCTTCCGGCGCGGTCATCGCCATGTGGGGTCAAGAGGAAGGGGAGCGGGCGGGTTTGGTGGATATAGACGTTCGGCTTCCCCTGGGAGCCGACCCCGGCGCCTGGGCGCGGGAGCTCTCCGGTTCGGCGGAAAAGCGCGGCGTTCACGTCGAGGTGGTCTCCTCCATGCCCGCGCATTTGGTAAAAAAAGACGACCCGCTTGTCCGGGCCCTGCGCGTAGCGGTGCGCGACGCGGGACTCACCCCGCGGCTTTTGGCGAAGGGCGGCACGGCGGACTTCAACCTGGCGGCAGCGTGGGACTGCCCCATGGCCGCCTACGGGCCCGGTGATTCGAAGCTGGATCATACCTCTGAGGAACGCGTTGATTTGAACGAGTACCTAAAAGCGGCCTTCATCCTGAAAAACGCCCTGGAAAACTTCATTATCGCGTACGATTCCCGTCTTGAAGGGAGAGGATACCCCCTAAGAGCGTGTTTATAGCGGGTTGTATAATTATGCGCAGAAACAAGAGATCAAAAAAAACGGATATAAACGGCAAAAACTTTGCGCAGAAAAGAGCCAACGGCTCTAATATCTTTTCAGCAGAAGTGAAATGAAGGCAAGAACAGTCATTTGTACAGAAGTATGCAACTTACGTTCGCAGTTTTTCCAAAGACGACGGAACTTTTCGAGCCATGCATATGTCCGCTCAACCACCCAACACCCAACGCTTCGAAATCACAATAAAGTTGTGCAGTTCATTCCGCTTTGCCACCTCCACCGCAGACGCTTGTATCGAAGCAGAAAAATCCACCGCCGCAAGTCCGGCCCCGAGAGCCTGTAAAAATTTTTCTGTAAACGCAATCCTTCCATGATAAAATAAGACATGGAGGGATTTTAATGTCATCGAAGTACAGCATATCGTCAGAGAAGAAAGAGCTCTTGGCGAACCTGGTAGAAACCTACAATATCAAGACGGCAACAGACCTGCAAAACGCCCTAAAAGACCTGATGGGCGAGACATTACAGGAAATGCTGGAGTCCGAGCTTGACGAAGAATTAGGCTATGAACGGTATGAAAAGACGAGTTTGCCCAAAACGAACTATCGTAATGGCCACAAGCCAAAGACTCTCAAGAGCAGTATGGGCGAGCTTGAGATCGGGGTTCCTCAAGACCGGAACTCGGCGTTCGAGCCAAGGATCGTGCCAAAACATAAAACTAGCATAACAGACATAGAGCAGAAAGTCATAAACATGTACGCCAGAGGTATGACAAACCGTGAGATTAGCGAGCAAATTGAAGATATTTACGGTTTTGGAACGTCGGCGGAACTTGTGAGCCGAATAACCGACAAGATTGTGCCGCAAATCGAAGAATGGCAAAGCCGCCGCCTTTCGGATGTCTATCCGATAGTGTTCATTGACGCGATAGTTTTCAGCGTCCGAAAGGAAAAAACCGTACAGAAATCAGCGGTTTATGTGGTATTGGGCGTGGATTCCGACGGAATTAAAGACGTTTTGTCAATTGAAATCGGCGAGACAGAGAGCGCTAAATTCTGGCTTTCGGTTCTGAACAACCTAAAAAACCGGGGCGTCAAGGATATTCTAGTGCTTTGCGCCGATGGGTTGACCGGGATCAAGGAGGCCATCGCCGCAGCTTTTCCCATGACCGAATATCAGCGCTGTATCGTGCATATGGTACGAAACACGCTGCTCCATGTGGCGCACAAACATAAAAAGGAGTTCGCTAACGACCTGAAGACTATTTACCACGCCGTTAATGAGGAAAACGGCCATAAAAATATGCTGGAAGTCAAAGACAAGTGGGACAAAATGTACCCTAACGCCATGAAACGCTGGGTTGGAAATTGGGATGTGATCTGCCCGATTTTCAAGTATTCTCCTGCCGTACGCAAGGCTCTTTACACCACCAACGCTATTGAAAGCCTAAACTCACAGTATCGCAGAATCAACGCCGGCCGACCTGTTTTCCCGTCGGAGGAAGCCCTGAAAAAGGCTCTGTTTCTGGTGACGCAGAATATCACCAAAAAATGGACGACAAAAATCAAGGACTGGGGTCAGATCTTCGGGGAGCTGTCGGTTATTTTTGAGGACAGGCTCTAAACCCTTATAATCAAGGGCTTTGTGAAGAAAACCGCTTCACAAAGCCCGGTCCCCAGTTTCTGATTCACAGACGTCGTCAAGGGCGGAGAGTATTTTATCGGGGCACAGAACGCCCCGATAAAATCTTCCTCCTTTCCTTGACAACGGCGTAGTGATATAATTATCCTAAAATGGAGAAATTTCTAGCACTACACTTCATTTCGATCTTTCAATTGCAGCTTAAACTCTTGTTTTAAGCCAATATTCTCGAAGTGTCTTTGCCAGCTTCGGCTCTTTTCTGTTAAAAGATGTAGTGTTATATAACACTACATATTAGGAGGCTCGAATGTCGTTTATCAGGGTGCAAAA
>JAITGK010000158.1 GCA_031280635.1 Synergistaceae bacterium | reverse complement strand
TGCAAAACCTTAAGCGCGATGATGTCGGGACCGTCTGTCAAGGCCTTTAATAAGCCGCTTGACTTGTTTCTATCCAGATACCTTTTGATGTAGTGTTGAATTTGCTCTCATTTTAGGGTTCAACCTCAACGAGCTTCAAAACTCCCTTCTCTCCTTGATACGAGCGGCCTTGCCGCTAAGTTTGCGGAGGTAGTAAAGCTTCGCCCGGCGCACTTTGCCCTGGCGCTTCACCTCGATCTTGTCGATGGAGGGGCAGTGCAGGGGGAAAATACGCTCCACGCCGACGCCACTCGATATCTTGCGCACAGTGAAAGTCTCGTTCAGGCCGCCGTGCTGACGCCCAATCACGATGCCCTCAAACACCTGAATACGCTCCCTAACGCCCTCTTTGACCTTTACATGTACCCGTAGCGTGTCGCCGGGTCGAAAATCAGGGATGTCTCCCCTGATGTACCGCTTTTCGACGAGGTTCAGTATGTTCATACCTATACACTCCCTTACATTTGCGTACAAAAACTTCCGCTTTATCTTGAACCCAGAAACCGATCGAGCAACGCCGCCAACTTTCCATAAAAAGGCAGCTTTCCTTCCTGCAAAGGGACCAAACGGATAGCGTCGCTTTTTTCAGCGCTCCTGTCGTCCTCAAATAGATAGAATAGAACAGGGCCGCCCTTTTCCAAAACAAGACGCTTCACGTCAAGCCAATGCCGCGCGCCCTCCCTCTCGCTATTGGGGACCTCCACCAGAAGAGGAAGGTTTTTGCCTTTGCCTCTTCCGCCTTTTTTTCCTTTTTTCGCGGCCCAATCAACCGCGTATTCCAAAGAAGGCATCAACTTAACCCCGGAACTCTCGCCAAGGTCTTGTCTCAAAATCTCCCTTTTTTCGGGACTGTTCATCGCTAGGAGAAGCCGTGAAACCCCGTAACTCTCGCACAACTTCGCCCACTCCCCAACGTGCCTGGCGCTTCCGCACTCAATAACGACGTAAACCTCGCCTGCGTAATACCCTAGGTCGCTTTTCGCCAAAAGATCAGGCCGTCGAGTCACCGTGCGCGCCACAGCTTCCTTTCGCCGCCAAGCGTCGATATCCCCCGCGTCGCCAGAGAGCAACGCCTCTGGAACCCCTCGGCCTTCCCAGGAGGAGGGGCGTGTATAGTGAGGGTGATCCAGCATTCCGCGATAGAAAGAGTCCTCCTTCACCGCGCCACTTTTCCCCACAACCCCTGGAATCAGGCGGGATACCGCGTCAATGACGACCATAGCGGGAATCTCCCCACCGGTCAACACGCAGTCGCCTATGGAAACCTCCAGGTCAACCTCCCCTTCAATGAAACGCTCGTCGATGCCCTCGTAATGCCCGCAAACAATGACTACATGAGGCTGCCGGTAAAGGGTCTCCACGGTCTCCTGAGTGAGGAGCGCGCCCTGGGGGGTGGGACAGATAAGAAAGGGTTTTTGTCTTTGTTCGCCGGTTCTAGCGCTTACGGCGTTCAACGCGTCCTTCAGCGGCTTTGGTGCCAGCACCATTCCGCCGCCGCCAAAGGCGTAATCGTCAATTTGACGATAGGCGCCTTTCCCAAAAGAGCGCAAGTCAATAGCTTCTACCTGAAAAAGCCCGGCCTTCACCGCGCGCCCCACGATGCTTGTGGAGAGGAAATCGCGAAAAAAATCCGGGAATGCCGTAATAATTGTAAAACGCATGACCCTACGCCTTATTCCCAAAGCCCCTTCATCAGCTCGACGACGATTCTTCCCTCCGCCAGATCGATGTTCTTGACGAACTCCCCCACTGCTGGAATGTAGCGCAACCGACCCTCAACGTCCTTCACCTCGTAAATCTCGTTTCCTCCTGACGAAAGAAGGTCTTTAACCACACCCAAAATATTTCCAGCGGAATCATGAACCGCAAGACCGATTAGGTCGTCCACCCAGAAACTGCCCTCTGGCAGAGGAACCCGCTCTTCCGGATCAATCAGCACGGACGCCCCAACAAGGCGCTCCGCCTCGCTTCTGTCCAAGAGGTCGCTTTCCACGATGACCCTCCCCTTGCTGCCCGCCCTCGCGCGCGTCACACGAAGCGTACACAGGCGCGCGCCCTCCGCGTACAGCTCCAGAGACTTCATTCGGAAGAAACGATCAGGAAAATCCGTCAGAGGAACGATTCGTATTCCTCCCCTAACTCCATGGGCGGAGGCCACGTAACCTACGACGATTTTGTCCGAGGTTTTATTTTTATTACCGGAGCCGCCGCCCACTTTTTCACTCCTCGACGATGTCCACATCCACCCTTTCTCCAGCCTTCACCGCGGCGGCTTTGGCCAAGAGGCGAATGGCGTTGATCGTGGCGCCGCGTTTTCCGATGATGCGCCCCACATCCTCATGTGCCACGCGAATCAAAATCTTGATCCCGCTCTCGCCATCACTGCTCTCTACGGTGACGACGTCCGGTTGGGTAACGAGGTGTTTCGCGATAAATTCGACTAGCTCCTTATAATTGGCCATTGTGGCACCTCCTATTTTTTTGAGCGAATTTCAATTATACTACTTGAGGCTCCAGCGTTTCCGGCTTACCCTTGGCGCTCTCGAACTTCTCCCAGACGCCCTGCTTTTTTAGGAGCCCTCTTGCCGTATCCGAAGGCTGGGCGCCAACGCTCAACCAGTAAAGAGCCCGTTCCTCGTTGATCTTTACCGCTGCGGGGTCGGTCATGGGATTGTAGGTTCCAATCAGCTCTATGAAACGACCGTCCCTGGGAGAGCGAGAGTCGGCCACCACAAGCCTGTAAAACGGGGCTTTCTTCTTCCCGAAACGAGACAAACGAATACGTACCGCCATCCAAAAAACACCTCCAAATATTTTACGCGCTTCACGCGATTATAAACCGAAAAAAAACGCAAAGGACGTGTTACATCTTGAACCGGCCCGCCCCCCCAAACAGCGTTTTGAAGTTCAAACTACCCCCCTTGCCGCCGGAGGAAAAGGACTTGTAAAGTTTTTTCATTTGCTCGTATTGAGCCAGAAGGCGGTTTACCATCTGCACTGACGTCCCGGAGCCCAGCGCGATGCGGCGGCGGCGGGAACCCTTGATGATCTTCGGGTCACGCCTTTCCGCCGGCGTCATAGATTGAATGATTGCTTTGTTTTTCCGAATGACCAAGTTATCGATTTCCGTTTTGTTCAAGTTTTTAAAGCGACTGAAGCCGGGAACCATCTCTAGAACCTTCTCCAAGGGACCCATCTTATCCATTTGCTCAAACTGGGCTAGAAGCGTTTCCAAGTTGAATTCCTTGCTCTTCAGGACTTCGGCCATTTTTTCGACGCCATCGGAGTCCAACGATTGAACTTTTTCCAGAAGGCCTTGGACATCTCCCATGCCCATAATTCGCCCCGCCATGCGCCGGGCGTCGAAAACCTCCAGAGCGTCTGTGGCCTCCCCGATGCCCGCGAACTTCACACGAACACTAGTGGCTGCGCGTATGGCCAGAGCGCTTCCTCCGCGGGCGTCCCCGTCCATTTTGGTCAAAACAAGCCCCGTGAGGTTCAGGAGTTCGTGAAAAGCCCTTGCCACGCTCACGGCCTCCTGCCCGGTCATGGCGTCCACCACCAGGAGCGTCTCGTGAGGCGGTAGAGCCTGGGCAACCGCCGCTAGCTCCTCCATCAGCTCTTGATCGATGTGAAGCCGTCCGGCCGTGTCCAGCAGAACAACGTCGTTCAAATGGGACTCCGCATAAACCGCCGCTCCCGTGACGATTTTCAGAACATCTGTTTCCCCCACCGCGACGCCGGAACTTCCGGGGCCATAAAAGGCGACTTTTGCTTGTTCGGCTAAAGTCCGAAGCTGCTCCACGGCAGCGGGGCGGCGCAGATCGCAGGCCACCACAAGGGGGTTATGGCCATTTTTTAGACGCCGGGCTAGTTTAATGGTGGTCGTGGTCTTGCCGCTTCCCTGAAGACCTGCCATCAAGATCACGGTGGGCGGCTTGGAGGCGATAACAAGGGGCGCCGCATCCCCTCCCATTAGGGAGATGAGTTCCTCGTAAACCACCACAGAGACCCGCTGAACCGCCGTGATGGACTCCAAAACATCAAGCGCCAGGGCGCGCGCGCGGATTTTCTCCACGAACTCTTTGACGACCTTGAAGTCCACGTCCGCCTCCAAAAAGGACTTTCGAATCTCCCGCAAGGCCAAATCCACGTCGGCCTCAGAGAGCTTTCCCTTATTTCTCAATTTGGAAAACGCGGAGTCCAACTTCATTCTCAAGTTTTCAAACATGTTGTTTCTCCATGAATTTATAACGAATTATGAACACCAAAATAGCGTGTAAAAAAACTCATAGCTCCAAGCTCTTGTAACTATTCTTCTCTCTGCCGCCGCAAAAGCTTTGTTCATAAAAAAACCAGCAACGCTAAATATTCGCGTCCCCTAGCAGAGGGCGCCTACGCTTTTCATTCGGAGCTCTGACCCGCGCCGAGCTTCAAGCTCACTGATCCGTTCTTGCATGTCCCTCAAACGCGCGGCAAAACCTAAGTCCTTTTCTAGGGTCAAGAGCCTGTTCACCGTTCGGTTCACCAGAATGTGGACAGCCTGGCGAGAGATACACAACGCGCTGGCGGCTTCCGCTAAGGATAGGTCCGAAAAATAGCGTATTTCATAGATATCCCGCTGCCGTTTTGTCAGAAGGGGGGCGTAGAGGTCGTAAAGGCCGTTTACATAAACCCTTTGTTCAAGGCGCGCTCCGTCGTCCAGAACCACACCGCTTCCCCCTGTCACCTCGCCGGAATTTTCACGATCACGACGCAAAGCATTATATTTTCACGCCTTATTCTTGTCAAGTTTTTTTGTTTAACATGTCATTCCTCTGTGATAAAGTCCTCTCGTAACTCCTCAGGGAAAATGTCCGCATGAGACAGGAACGTGTGACCTTGAGCAGAGATGAACTAAAGCGCGTGAAGGTGATGGAGAAGC
>JAITGK010000095.1 GCA_031280635.1 Synergistaceae bacterium | reverse complement strand
CTGCGCCGATGGTACTGTGTGGGGTACATACGGAAGAGTAGGTCACTGCCAGAAAACTCATAACTACATGCGGGAGGAGCTTTCCTACGGGATTTCTCCTCCCGCTTCGTCGCGTTTGTAAAATATATCAAAACATAACTTCTACAGTCCTATTTCAATTTTTTCACGAATTGGTTACACTATACTTTAGTGGGGCAAGTCGCCGACAGGCGCGGTGAAAACGAAACGGAGGGACACGTGGCATGGCAGACGCAGATAGAGCGGAGCGGGAACGCCCGATGATCATGATCGTGGACGATGACGTCACCAATTTGAAGGCCGCCAAAAACTCGCTGGTGGACTTTTATGAGGTGTTTACCGTCCCATCGGCGGAAAAGATGTTCGACCTGCTCCAACGCAATACTCCCAAGTTGATCCTGCTCGACATCAACATGCCAGGCATGGACGGTTATGAGGCGTTGAAACTCCTCAAAGCCAACTCGGCCACGAGCGCCATTCCCGTGATCTTCCTGACCGCCATTCATTCCCTAGAGAGCGAGCTGGACGGCGTCTCCCTAGGGGCCGCGGACTACATCTCCAAGCCGTTCCTTCCCCAGCTTCTGCGACGAAAGGTGGAGCTGCATCTCATGCTGGAGGCGCAAAGACGACTGCTGGAGATTCAAGTTTGGCAAATCGAATCCCTGGCCAAAGACCTGGGACGACTTAAAGAAAACGTCCGAAGGGCGGCGGAAGCGCTTCAGGTTATCCAGAAGGAGCACGGAGACCGCTTTGATTCCCTCCTGGCGGATACCCTGGAGCGTACAACCAGCCTCTTGATGGAAGCGCAGGCGTAAAAACACGATGCGTTTTCCTTTTCGAAGCGCGGGTGAACAACGCGATTCGGCCAGCGACCCCTCGCTCTCCGCCCCAAACACGCCGCGCCCAACCGATGTGAACACGTTGAGACCGCGCTTCACCCTATTTTACGTGCTCTTTACCCTGGCGCTGTTTTTGGTGGTTGTCGCCTTCTCCATTCAGCAGTACTACGATGTGGGCGCCAGCATCGCCTTGCGTCAGGGCTTTCCCCTGCTGGAACGCGCCGCCGCCATCATCGACGGCGACAGGTTCGAAAAACTCTCTCAAACTCTCGACCCCTCCGACCCGTTTTACGAAGAAACCCAGAAAAAACTCGCCGCCTTGAAAATGGAAACGCGCGCGCGTCGTCTCTACGCCACGGCCCCAGGCAAGGGGAACGTCCACCGCTTTGTCTTCGACACCGGGAACCCAGAGGACGCGGGCTTTGCCGCCCTTGGCAAGGAGGAGAGCGTCAGCGCCGCGGAGGCGAAAGCCTACGAGACGCGGACCCCGCAGTTGGACGAGAAAAATTTCGCGACCGGGGGCGTCTCGGTGTACGTCCCGCTTTTCAGCTCGTCTGGGACGATGGTGGGGATCGTCGGCTGTGATTTGGACGCGGAGCGCGTCTACAGGGTGGTTTTGAGGCGGATATGGCAGCAAATCGGCATCGCGGCGCTTTTTATCGTCGTGGGCCTGTTTTTTTACTTTTACATGCTGCGAGTGATCGTCCGGCAAAACGACGAGCTTTTGGAGATGACCCGAATGGCCCAAACCGCGTCCCAGTCGAAAAGCGCGTTTCTGGCCCGCATGAGCCACGAAATCCGCACTCCCATGAACGCCATTCTGGGCATGAGTGAGCTGGCGCAGAGGGAGTACGGCACGCAGAGGGCGGCAGGGTACATTACGGACATTCAGCGGGCCGGAAAGCACCTCATTTCCATCATCAACGACATCCTCGATTTTTCAAAAATAGAATCGGGCCGCGTGGAGATCGCCTGCCACTCTTACGACACAGCCTCTCTCCTGAACGACACCCTCACCATCACCCGCATTCGCTTCCGCGAGAAGCCCGTGGACTTTTTCCAGGACGTGGACGCCTCCATCCCCTCTTTCCTTATTGGAGACGTGGCCCGCGTCCGGCAGGTTCTTTTGAACCTCCTCTCGAACGCGCAAAAGTACACGGAGAAGGGCTTCGTGAAGTTCACGGCACGTTGTGAGCGTAGGCCAGACGATAAAGCGCTTCTGACGTTCTCGGTGGAGGACACGGGGGTCGGGATCAAGTCAGAGGACTTGGGGAAGCTCTTCAATAATTTTTCCCGCCTGGACACGCAGCGGAACGCAAACGTTGAGGGCACGGGGCTGGGGCTGGCGATAGCGCGGAGCCTGTGCCTCGCCATGGGCGGGGACATCACGGTGGAGAGCGAGTATGGCAAGGGATCCACGTTCACGGCGACCTTGGCTCAAGTCATCGCGGATGGAAGACCCATAGGCGACTTGGAACAGAACTGGAACTCTGAGCCCCGCGGCGATACGGGCGGCGCGCGCTTCATCGCGCCAGGTTTCCGCGTGCTGGTGGTGGACGACGTGCAAAGCAACCTGAAAGTCGCGGAGGGCCTGCTCGCCCCTTACGAGATGGTGGTGGACACCTGCGCGGACGGCGGGGAGTCAGTGGCAATGGCGCGGAAGCGCGAGTACGGCTTGGTGCTGATGGACCACATGATGCCAGGCATGGATGGGATAGAGGCGACGGCGGCGATACGGGCGCTGGGCGGACGTTTCGAGAAACTGCCTATCGTGGCCCTGACGGCCAACGCGGTCTCCGGCATGAAGGAGATGTTCCTTAAAAACGGCTTCAACGATTACCTCTCAAAACCCATCGACATCAACAAACTGAACGAACTCATCAAGAAATGGGTTCCGCCGGAGAAGCAGATCAAGAAACGGTTGGAGAGGCAGAAACCCCAGGTATTTTTCGCCGGGGTCGAAGGACTCGACGCGACCATGGGCATGGCCATAAGCGGCGGAACGGAAACGCAGTACCGGGAACTGCTGGCGATGTTTTGTCACGACGCGGAAGTTCGGATGAATTTCCTTTACCCCTTGCGGGCGGAGACCGATTTGAAAAACTTCACAACTCAGGCCCACGCCCTCAAAAGCGCCTTGGCGAACGTGGGAGCCAAGATATTGTCGGAGGAGGCGGCGGCCTTGGAGGACGCGGGTAAGCGCGGGGACGCGGCCTTTATCCGGCGCCGACTTGATGGGTTCCGCGAAAGCCTTGCCGGGTTTGTGGGCCGCGTGCGCGGGAAATTGTCCACTGGCTGGCTCCCGGCGTTGGCCACAAGCCTGTCGGAGGTGCCCGTCGCCAAGCTCCTGCAGCTCAAGGAAGCCATTATCGGGGAGAACATGGGGAAGGTGAACGACCTTCTGGAGGATTTGGAAGAGATGGGCAACGAAAAAACGCGAGTTCTTCTCACGGAGATTTCCGACCTGGTTCTGCTCGCGGAGTACAAACAAGCCGTAACCATCATCGACTCCTTTTTAAAAAAACTCGGCCCTGACGAACGCCGATAAGCCTCAAGGCATTCATGGAGGGAAAGCGCCATGACGAAAAAAAAGCTCTTGACGTTTTTCGTGTTTTTTGTGTTTTTCGCAGCGCTGGCCTTGGGGTGGGCGCTCCCACGCCGGGGAGACGACTCTTGGAGCCCTGGGCTGCCTCTGCCCAAAGAACGGGTGAAGGTGGGCGTCATCTACCTCGCGAATCCCGCCGACGGAGGGTACAGTCGCGCTCACGACGCCGGAATTCTGGAGATGCAGCGGGCTTTGGGGCTCAACGACGAGCAGATCATCCGCAAGATGAGCGTATCGGACTTGGACAAGCCGGCGGTGGAGCTTGCCATGAGGGATTGCGTCGCCCAAGGAGCGAACATCATCGTCTCCATCAGCGACGGTTACTCAGAGGCCTGCGAAAAGCTCTCCTCTGTCTTCTCAAACGTGATCTTCGCGCAGGTTTACGTGGATCTGCGCAACAAAACCAACCTCACCCACTTTTTCGGGCGCGTCTATCAGGCGCGCTATCTGAGCGGCATCGCGGCCGGCCTGCGGACAAAAACCAACAAAATCGGCTACGTGGCGGCCATGGGGCGGGAGAACAGCCAGGTCACCAGCGGGCTCAACGCCTTCGCCCTGGGGGTGGAGCGGGTCAATCGGCGCGCCCAGGTTCTGGTGAAGGTCACGCGCCGATGGTACGACCCTATGGGAGAGACGGAGGCGGCTCGCGCGCTGATCGCCGAGGGTTGTGACGTGCTCGCCCAGCACTGTGACACCCCGAACCCGCAGATCGCGGCCCAGGCGGCCGGACTCTGGGGCGTGGGCTACAACACGGACATGAGCCGCGTCGCGCCGGGAGCCGTGATAACGTCTGTGCTATGGAACTGGGGCGTGTACTACACTCGCCTTGTTCAAAGCGTGATCGACGGCACGTTCACCACGGCCCCCTATTTCGGCGGCCTGAAGGACGGCGTGGTGGACCTGGCCCCCCTCAAAGAGAGCCTTTTGCCCGACGGAGCCGCGGAGGCCGTGGCGGAGGCCCGCAGAGAGATCGAAAGTGGCGTCAACGGCGTTTTCGACGGTCTGATGGAGACCAACGAGGGGAGGACGGTGGGCGTGGAGGGCGGCACGCTTTCCGACGCGGTCATATGCGACAGCCTGGACTGGTACTACCGCAACGTAAGAGAGATACGATGATCGGTGGGTCAAACTGGAAGTACCTTGTGAAGGCGAACTACCTGCAGCTGACCTTGGTGTTCGCCGCCTTTTTGGTGGTGGTGGCGGCTGGGTGCGTTTCCATCGGCAACATCATGCGGAGGCATCTCACCGAGGGACTGAACGACGCGATGCTGGCCGCTGAACTCAGCGTGGACGCGTTGCTTTCCAACGGGGCGGTCACGCTCTCCAACGCGACCTACATCGTGCGGGATATGCTGGAAAAGGGCGTGGACCGGGGCCAGGTAAGCGCGTACCTCAAAAACATGACGGAAAAGATACGCAGCGATCGCTTCGGACCGTCGCGCTACATTGCCCTCAACGGGTTCATTGGGGGCGAACTCCTCGATAGTCTGGGACTCGTCACCCTAGGCTCGGACTACGTTCCCCAAAGGCGCCCCTGGTATGACGCCGCGGTGAGAGGCGAGGGGGACGCCATTATGTACACCGAGCCCTACGTGGACGTGAGAACCGGTGAGGTGATCTTGTCGATGGTTCAGAACATTCGCGGGTACTCCGGTGAACCTATGGGGATTTTGATGCTGGACGTGGACATATCGTGGCTGAGGCAGTACATCGACGCCCTTCACTTGGTAAAGGGCGCTTATGGGATGATCCTCACCCAGAACATGGTCGTGGTGGGACACAAACAAAAAGAGCTAGTAGGTCGCCAGCTCCAGGAGCTGGACGACGACTACGCGGGTCTGCCTCAGTTGCTTTTGACGCGGAAGGACGTTTGGTCCGCGCGGGTCACGGACGCCGACGGGGCCGCCTCTCTGGCATCGTTCCTGCGCATGGGCAACGGCTGGTACCTGGGGGTTGTCATTCCACTTCATGACTATTATGGCTACATGTACAACACCATAGCGCTCCTAGCCCTGATGGGGGTCTTTCTGGCGGCGTGCCTGGGCTACGTGCTGTTGCGCCTAAGCGCGGCGAAAATGCGCTCCGACGAGGAGAACAAGAGCAAGTCGGCGTTTCTGGCCCGGATGAGTCACGAGATTCGCACCCCCATGAACGCCGTTATGGGCCTGAGCGAGCTAGGCCTGCGGACGGACAGCCTGCCGCTCACCGCGGAGTACTTCGCCGGCATCAAGCAGGCGGGACAAAACCTGCTCTCTATCATCAACGACATCCTAGACTTTTCCAAGATCGAATCCGGGAACTTGGGCATCACGCCCGCGCCCTACATCCTGGCCTCCCTTTTGAACGACGTCGTGAACATCATACGGGTGCGTCTGTCGGAAAAGCCGCTCCTGTTCGCCGCGAACATTGAGTCCAGCCTGCCCAACAACCTGATAGGCGACGAAACGCGGGTGCGGCAGGTGCTCCTCAACATGCTCTCGAACGCCGTGAAGTACACCTCGGAGGGCTTCATCCTGTTCTCCGCCGTAGGGGAACGGTCCGGCGAGGACTCCATCTCGCTGAAGTTCGAGGTGGCCGACAGCGGGATAGGCATCAAGCCGGAGGACCTCAAAGGGCTCTTTGGGGAGTTCGTCCGGTTCGACGCCAAGCGCAACAAGGGGGTGGAGGGTACCGGGCTGGGCCTGGCCATCACCAAGAAGCTCTGTCTGGCCATGGGCGGAGACGTTTCGGTGACGAGCGTCTACGGGGAGGGCTCCGTGTTCACCGCCGTTATTCCCCAGAAGTTCGACGGAAACTTGCCCGTGGCCGCCGTGGACGACGTGAGGGAAAAGAGCGTTTTGTTTTACGACGATCGCCCCCTTTACGTCGAGTCGATCCACAAGACCCTGAAGGACCTGGGCGTCGCCGTCACCACCGCGGCGAACGGGGAGGAGTTTATGGAGAAACTGGCGGGAGGCGTCTATCGTTTCGCTCTGGTGCCGCCGGCTTTGGCCGCTCGCGCCAGGGACTTCCTGAACGCGGAGAGGCGCGAAAGCGCGGACAGGGCAAAGCGCGAGACCTCGCTGATCCTGCTGGCGGGCCTGAACGAGATGCCCGCGTTCCGCGACCTTCCCGTCATCATTATGCCGGCTTACGCCGTATCGCTGGCGAACGCGCTGAACAACGAGACGCTGATCTTCGCCCCCAGCAGGCCTGGCGCGCGATTCTCCGCTCCCAGCGCCAGGGTGTTGCTGGTGGACGACATTTTGACCAACCTGGTGGTGGCGAAGGGGCTTTTGGTCCCCTATATGATGACGGTGGACACCTGCGAGAGCGGTGAGGAGTCCATTGAGATGGTTCGTGAAAACGAGTACGACCTGGTGTTGATGGATCACATGATGCCCGGCATGGACGGGATCGAGGCGACAAAGGCCATTCGCGCCCTGGGCGGCGCGCTGGAAAAGCTGCCCATCGTGGCCCTGACGGCCAACGCGGTCTCCGGGATGCACGAGATGTTCCTGAAGCGGGGTATGGACGATTTCATCTCCAAGCCGATAGACCCCGCCAAGCTGGACGCGATCCTCCGCAAGTGGGTTCCCAAGGAAAAGCAGCGCGCGGCGGTTCAGCGGAAGACCGTGGGCGTGTCTGAGGCCCGCTTCGAGCTGGAGGGAGTGGACACGAGGAGGGGCATGGCCATGGCGGGCGGTTCGGAGGAGAACTATCGGGGCGTGCTGGAGATATACTGCCGCGACGTCGCCGAGAGGATGGATTTTCTCAGCGTGACCCGCGCGGAAAAAGACCTGAAAAACTTCGTGATTCAAGTCCACTCGCTCAAAAGCGCCTCCACCAACATCGGGGCCACGGCCCTGGCGGAGACGGCGGCGCTTTTGGAAAGCGCGGGAAAGCGCGGGGACCTGGCGTTTATCTGGGAACGGGTTGACGCTTTCCGGAATGGACTCGCCGCGTTGGTGGAGAACATTGGAGCGACGCTTCATAAAGCGACGCCTCGCCCCTCCGCCGAGGGCGCGAGTGAGCCGGCGTCGGATTCGGAAATCGCGTCCATCCTGATCTCCCTTCGGAAGGCCCTTGCCGCCGAGGACGTTCGCCGAGCCGACGACCTCCTCGCTGACCTTGGGAAGCGGCGCCTGGACGCCGCCACCGCCGAAATCGCGTCCCGTGTGTCCGATCTGCTCCTTCTCGCCGAGTTCGAAGAAGCCGCCCAAGTCATAAAGGCCAAGAGCTCCAACGCCAGTCTTTGAAGCGCTTCAAACATTTTGGGGCCTCGCCCCAAACCCCGACTTAGGGGTCGTTGACCCCTAAGAACCCCATTTATAGCGATTCGCGTAATCGTGTACTATAAAATAGCGTTAAAAAGCGCGTAATTACTGATAAAAATTTTAAAGAAAATAGCCAACGGCTATATGATGGCGGTTTGCGCAATCAGCGTTTTCTTTGCTTGCCTTTTCGCGAACGATGACGCAAGCCGCTATAATTGTGAGGGTTTCAATTTTGTGAGGGAGGTTGCTGATGTGGTGACTGTCACCGTCAATATCAACAGCGTGAGGCAAGCGCGGGAACGCGTCGCTGGAAAGGCGCGTCATACCCCAATGGTCAGGGCGGACAAGCTGGACTCTCTGGTGAGCGCCGAGGTGTATCTCAAGCCGGAGAACCTGCAGATCACCGGTTCCTTCAAGCTCAGGGGAGCGATGAACAAGATACTGACCCTCAGCGAGGAGGAGCGCTCAAAGGGTATCATCGCCTCGTCATCGGGAAACCACGCGCAGGGCGTGGCTTACGCCTCAAAGATGGTGGGGGCGAAGGCTGTCGTGGTGATGCCGGAGAACGCGCCCCTGATCAAGATCGAGGGGGCCAAAAACCTGGGCGCGGAGGTGGTCCTTCACGGGTTCGACTCCATTCAGCGCTACAACAAGCTCTACGAGCTGAAGGCCAAGCATGGCTATACCCTTGTGCACTCGTTCGACGACCCAGAGCTGATCGCTGGTCAGGGCACGGCCGGCCTGGAGCTCATCGAGGACCTGCCCGACGTGGATACGGTGATCGTGCCGCTGGGCGGCGGCGGGCTCATGGCCGGGGTCGCGGTCGCCCTGAAGGAGTCGAAGCCCAGCGTGAGGGTTGTTGGGGTCGAGCCGGTGAACATCCCGCGTTACGGCGCGAGCCGAAAGGCCGGGAAGCCCGTGAGGGTCGAGATGGGGCCCACCCTAGCGGACGGCTTGATGCTCACCGTGACCGGTGAGCACAACTATCCCCTGATTGAAAAATACGTGGACGAGGTCGTCACGGGCTCGGATCCCTTCATTCGGGAGGCGCTGTCCCACATTATCTTCAAGAGCAAGCTCCTGATCGAGCCGTCCGCCGCCATTGGTCTCGCGGCCGCGCTGGAGGGCGCCGTCAAAATACGCCCAGGCGAGAGGGTGTGCTTCTTCTTGTCGGGAGGCAACATCGACCCAAGCAAACTGGCGACGCTGATCGGGCCGTAAGATTTCTTTCCCATGTGTTAGGGGGGCTTGCGGCCCCCCTTGCCATTGTTCAGAAAACGCTGATAGAGCCGTTGTCTCTTTTATGCCGTTGGCTCTTCCACGCAAAGTTTTTACCGTTCGCGTCCGACTTTCGCTCTCTTATTTCCGCGCGCAATTACGCAAACCGCTATAAATGGGGTTCTTAGGGGCCTTAGGCCCCTAAGTGGGGCATGGGGCAAAGCCCCATTTCTACCGCTCACTATCTCAACAAAGTCAAGATATTTTGCGGCAGGGCGTTGGCCTGCGCCACCATGCTGACGCCGGCCTGAAGCAAGATCTGGAACTTCGTGAAGCTCATCATCTCCTTCGCCATGTCCGTGTCCCTTATTCGGCTTTCGGAGGCTGTCAGGTTCTGTCCGGCCACGGTCAGGTTGTTGATGGTGTGTTCCAGCCGGTTCTGATACGCGCCCAGCCTCGCCCGTAGGGTGGAAACCCGGTCAATGGCGTTGTCGATAAGGGTTATTGACCGCGCCGCCGTCGCGCGGCTGACCACCAACACCCGGTTCAGGCCCAGGGCGTAAGCGCGCGTGTCGCCGATGTGAAGCCCCATGTCCTCCCCCTCGTTCGCGCCGATCTGCAGCACCGTGGTGTTGTCCTTCAAGTGCAGGTACGTCACCGCCGCCGTCCCGGCCGAGAACTGGAAGTACCCCGTCGCCGAGATGTAGCTCACAACGACCCCGCTCATGGGGTCGAAAACTAGGTCCACGTTGGGGTGGATGTCGCCGATCAGCTTGTTGCCCGTCACCTTTCTGGGTGATACCACCACCACGCCCGTGTGCGCGTCCTCCACCTTGACCGTGTAAGCGCTCTCCGTCGCTGGGCGGATGACGCTCAGTCCCAGGGCCTGGATGATCTCCTCGTCGCCGGAGAAGGTCAGTCGCCCCTCCGCGCCCGGAATGATGGAGCTGAGGACCACCGTCCCCGCCACGGAGGTCGCCACGCCGGTGGCGGAGGAGACGTAAACGGCGAACCTAGGCGGCAGGGCCGTGTAGTACCGCGCCTGACCCAGATCCTCCCCGATGGCCCGATTCAGCTTATCAACGAAATTCTGCACCGTGTCGTCCGCGTAGAGCGTGACCCGCGCCTGCTTGCCGTCGCCTTGGGTGATGGTGATGGTCTTGGGGTCGTCCAAAAGAAAGCGTCCCTCGCTGTTCCAGAACCGTTCCAGGTCGTGGAACTTTGTGTAGGTCTTCGCGATGTCGCCGATGTGGACGTTCTCGAAATTCCACGGTACCGCCACCGTGACGCCATAGAGAGACGCCGAGCCTGGGGGATTGGTCATTGAGCCCTGCCAGTTGTAGCCGTAACGGGTCAAGCTGAAAGACTGGTTCTTGATCTTGTCCTTTATGAAGTTGTAAGTCAGACGTGACCCGTCGCTGCCCGTGACGGTGATACCTGTGTCCGCGCCTGTGGCGTCGGACTGAAACGTGGAGAACTTGTCCCCCACCCGAAATCTGGCGCTGTTCCCCGCGCCCAGCGCGTTGAAGCTGATGGTCTGGCCGCCCAGAACGATGGAGCCTCCCGTGGTATCATTCAGCGTCAGCGTCGCGGGGCCCGCGCTTGTTCCTGTCCCGTTCCCACCCACGCCCCAGGTCATTCCCGTCACGTTGAAGGCAACGTTCCCGCCCGACGCCGACGTCACCTCAAAATTGAGCGCCGTAGCGGTTCCCAGGGTTATAGAGGTGGAGGCGATAAGGCTTCGCAAATACGGGATGGCGTTCCAGGTGCTGTAGTAATCCTGGTAATAATCCGTAATGGTGAACGCGGTATTACGCGGGCGCCCGGACGCCGCGTCATAGGAGACAGGCGCCCCACCCTTCGGATTAAGATGCCATATGAGTACGTGGTTGGGGTCGCTGTTGGCGTTGGAAACAGCGGTTTGCATTTCAGACAAACTCATCGCGGAAAAATCAAAGACCCGCGTCGCGGTGGTCCCGCCAATGTGGTCCGTAAGCGTGAGAACGTTTCCATAAATCTGATCTGCCCGGAGGTTGTAGGACGTTGATCCCACTTGGTAAGCAAAATAGTTACTGTTATTGGAGGCCTGGAGGCTTCTCATTGATGTTGGGCTCGTCCATTTGAAAGTTACTGGAGAGTTGAAATCTCCGAGCTGGGTGCTTCCAATATTGAGGGTCAAACTCGCGCCGCCAATCCATATAGTATGAGGCCCAGGAGACGCGTTGGCTTGATTAGGGAGATTCGCGGACTGGCTGGTGATAGTAGCAGCGGTTCCATCGGGCCTTGTGAACTTAGCGCTGATGAGCACGTTTAAACCAACGTTAGCGGAATAGTCACCAGGGCTCGCGCTCACCGCGACTACCTCTAAATCGTAAATCACTATATCGCCCGCAATCGAAGAGGAGGATATTTGCGCCTGCGTAAAAGCAGAACCTCCAGTTACACTGTCCGCGATGGAATATCCTAGATTGTAACCCAATGCCTCGTCCACGCTCATCGACGTCCAAGGCGTCCCATACACTTTCGTTATCGACGAAGACGTGAGGTCGGGGCCGTCGTGTTTCACCTTGAGAATATTGGTCTTGAGCGCCTCGCCCTGTCCCGGCGCGGCCTCCACGGTGATTTTGTAGTTGCGCTCGGCGGAGCCCTTTTGCCCGAACTGGTCGATGGTACGCAACCCCCCGTGGATGATGGCCAGGGTTGTCAGGCTGTCGCTGGACCATATCGTCCCAGCGGAGCCGTCCAGCAGCTTCTTTTTGTTGAACTGGGTGGTGTTGCCGATGCGGGTGATCTCCTCCCGAAGCTGGTCGATCTCCAGTTGGATGTAGGCGCGGTCCTGTTGGGTGAGGGTGTCGTTGGCCGACTGCACCGCCAGCTCACGCATACGTTGCAGGATGGCGTGGACCTCGTTGAGGGCCCCCTCCGCCGTCTGGATCATCGAAACGCCGTCTTGGGAGTTCATCGCCGCCCGGTCAAGCCCGCGGATCTGCGCCCGCATTTTTTCGGAAATGGCGAGGCCCGCCGCGTCGTCCGCGGCGGAATTGATACGGAGCCCCGTGGAGAGCTTCCGCATGTTTTTTTCCAGCGCGTAGGTTGTGGCGCTCACCGCGTTGTACGCTTGCAACGCGGGTAGGTTATGGCTTATGACGAGAGACACGTTCATAACCTCCATGTATCTGATTTAGCTTCCATGCTGTTATAATGACAAAACCGCTCTTTAGAGCTCCTAACATAACCCACCTGTTTGGGCCTTCAGGCTATAAAGCAATTTTTATAAATGCAGTATTTCAAAGTAAACTTTATCAAGATAGCATGGTTATGATAGATACTCTT
>JAITGK010000093.1 GCA_031280635.1 Synergistaceae bacterium | reverse complement strand
CTGCGCCGATGGTACTGTGTGGGGTACATACGGAAGAGTAGGTCACTGCCAGAAAACTCATAACTACATGCGGGAGGAGCTTTCCTACGGGATTTCTCCTCCCGCTTCGTCGCGTTTGTCTTTGTGCTCTTCCATCACCCTTTTAGCGGAATTATGGAAACGCTGATTAATACTAAATTGCTTTCAATGGGGTTTGAATGGAACGGTTTAAGGCGCGCGAAGACTGCCGCTGCGTCTTTTAACTTTAGACCCCTGATTGCAAATTGGTATAAGCTACTTTGGGGCGAGGCCCCAAACCCCGACTTAGGGGTCGCAGACCTCTAAGAACCCCATTCAATCTAATTATAGTGCGCAAAAAGCTCATAGCGCCCCTTTGTTCATAAAAGAGCCAATGACTCCAACAGAAAGGTGTGAACTTTTATGTCTAACCCCATCTCTTCGAACAGTAAAGTGAAAATTGCTGTGGTGCAAGCCTCTCCAGTGATCATGGACTGCGCAAAAACGGTGGACAAGTGCCTCAATATCGTCGAGGACCTTGGAAGGCAGGGAGTTCAGATCGCGTTATTCCCAGAGGTGTTCATCCCCTGTTATCCCCGTGGTCTCTCTTTTGGAACCTTCATTGGCAGTCGATCGCCCCAAGGTCGTAGCGAATTTTTGCGTTATTACGAGAACAGCATAGACGTCCCTGGTCCCCAAACGCGGCGTTTGGCAGAAGTTGCGGCCAAAGCGGAACTTTATCTCTCCATAGGCGTCACCGAGCGGGAAAACGGTTCGCTTTACTGTACGCTGCTGCATTTCGCGCCTGACGGGACGCTGGCGGGCAAGCACCGCAAGCTGAAACCCACAGCCTCCGAGCGCATTGTCTGGGGCGAGGGTGACGGCAGCACTTTGCCTGTCGTGAAGACACCCTGGGGGAACATGGCAGGGCTGATTTGCTGGGAAAATTATATGCCCCTAGCGCGGAGCGCTCTCTACGGTAAAAACGTTTTGCTTTACCTGACGCCCACAGCTGACTCTCGCGAGAGCTGGCAAGCCACCATCCGCCACATCGCTGTGGAGGGACGCTGTTATGTCCTAAACTGCAACCAGTACGTCACCAAGGCGATGTACCCCAACAACATCACCTGCCGTGAGGGCTTTGCCCTGCTTCCGGACGAAATGTGCCCTGGCGGCAGCGCCATCATCGATCCTCTGGGAGAATACGTGGCTGGGCCGGTGTTTGGTCGGGAGGAAACCCTCGTGGCGGAAATCGACATGGACAGGGTCTGGGCAAGCCGCTTCGATTTTCATGTAACAGGACACTATTCCCGCCCGGACGTGTTTCGGCTTACTGTCGATGAAACACCGCGCCTGAACGTTCGTTACGAGGCGGGAAGTTCGTAATGATCCCAAAAAACATTGGAGCTCCGCCCCAAACCTTATTGAGAGACTCTAGTACCCCATTCATTCGCGCTTTTACGTTTCTGTTAGCCTGTCTGCTGGTGTTCGCGCCTAGCGCCGCCCACACGGCGGACTTACCCGAGAAAGTGGGCGAGTGGCGAGGAATGCCTGCGCAGGTCACGGAGTTCACGCTCACCAAAGACAACGAAAACGTAGGGCGATGGGAAAACCGCGTCTACACCCGCGCCGCGCCTATAGCCAGCGTCGAGGCCAACTTAATGAAGGGGTCGGGTCCTGGAACTCTTTTTGTTCACGAGGAGGGTAACGAATTTACTCCTCCACCCTACGAGGTCTTGAACATCGCGGGGAAGCGTGCGATACTGGAATACGAAGAGGCGACGGGGCAGGCTCTGGCCGTGGCCCTGGGCAAAGACAGTACCCTGACGTTGGAAAGCAAAAGCCTCTCCCGTGAGGAATTGTTGAGCTTTGCGCGAAACTTGATCGCCATATTGGAGGTACACTCGTGAAAGAATATCCCATCGGACTCGTCCCCGGTCCCGTCTCCGTTCCGAAAAAATACGCGCAAGCCTGGCTGATGAACTTCGGTAGCAGCGACCTGGAGGTGGACTTCTTCGATCTCTATGCCAAGAACCAAATCTTGACCCAAAAACTTCTGGGGACAAGGAAAAGTGTCGTCATCACCTCGGGTGAGGCCATGTCCATCTTATGGGGAAGCGTCAAAAGCGCCCTAGCGTCGGGTGACAGACTACTCGCCGTAGCGTCGGGACTTTTCGGGGAGGGCTTCGCGGACATGGCCAGGGCTCTAGGCTTCGAGGTCGAGGCGATAACGGCGGAATACGATTCCCTTCCCGATCCACAGAGAGTTCGCGAGGCGGCATTGCGCTTCCATCCCCGCGCCATCACCGCCGTGCACTGCGAAACGCCCAGCGGAACCCTCACGCCCCTAAAAGACCTGGGAGAGATCGCGCTAGAAGTGGACGCCCTGTTTTTAGTGGATTTTGTCTCCAGCGGCGGCGGGGTACCAGTGAATGTGGACGCGAACCACATCGACATCGGGCTTTTGGGCAGTCAGAAGGCCCTTTCCCTTCCGCCTCCCCTCTCGATCTCCACGGTCAGCGCCCGTGCCTGGGACGCGGTGAAAAAGGTAAACTACGCGGGTTACGACGCCTATCTGCCGTGGATCGACGTTCCGAAAAAAACCTACATGCCCTATACGCACGACTGGCATGGCATGATGGCTCTCAACCTCTCCCTGTCGGCCATTATGGAGGAGGGTATGGACAATGTCTTCGCTCGGCATTCGCGGACCGCGGCGCTTTGCCGCAAGCTGGCTCGGGAGATGGGCCTACAGCTTTTTCCCGTGGACGAAACCATCTGCTCCGCCACCGTCAGCGCTTTCTACGTCCCCGAAAGCTGGACGTGGGAGGCGTTCGACGCGGCGCTGAGGGCGCGGGGTCTGGTCCTAGGGGGAAACTACGGCCGCCTGGCGGGCAGGGTGTTCCGCGTGGGGCACATGGGCAGCCAAGCTGACGAAACCCTGGTCTCCCGCGGCATGGAGATTGTGAGGGATGTCCTGAAAAAATAGCGGAACAACGCAAAATATAGTGGATTGCGTAATGAACTCCCAAATAGCGTGCAAAAAGCTCATAACCACCGTCATAAAAGAGCCAACGGCTCTAAAACCTTTTGGAGGCGAGGCGCATGACCCTATCACCAAATATTTTCAGGGAGTACGACATACGGGGCGAGGCCGATTCCGAGCTGACAGACGAGGTCATTCGGATTATCGGGAAGAGCTACGGAACGTGGCTGCTGGAACGAGGCGTGAAAAAAATCGCGTTGGGCGGCGACGTTAGGCTCTCCACGGAGCGCATACGCCGCGCGGCCGCTGAGGGCGTGACCTCCACAGGCGTCCAAGTGACCGACGTCGGCGTCGTTACAACGCCAATGCTCTACTGGAGCTTGCACCACCTGAATCTGGACGGCGCGATCATGGTCACGGGCAGTCACAACCCCGCCAACATGAACGGACTAAAACTCGCCTTTGGAAAGACTACGATATGGGGCGACGAGGTTCAGGAGATACGGAGGATCGCGGAAAGAGGGAAATTTGCGACGACGGAGAAACCCAGAACGGTGGAACGGGCGGACATCATTGGCGCTTACATTTCGATGCTGACCTCGAAGATCCGACTGGGGCCTCGCAAGCTGAAAGTGGTCTGTGACAGTGGGAACGGCACGGCGGGCGAGGCAGTCCGTCGCTTTCTCGCCGCCGTGGGTTGCGAGTGCGTGTCCCTGTTCGCGGAACCGGACGGGCGCTTTCCCAACCACCATCCCGACCCTCAGAAGCGAGAGAACCTAGCTGTCCTGATTGAAAAGGTACGGCAGATGGGGGCGGACGCGGGTTTCGGTTTCGACGGCGACGCTGACCGGCTGGGCGTGGTAGACGAGCGGGGCGAGGTGGTCTTCGGCGATCGACTCATGGGGCTCTACTGGGCGGAGATACTGGAAAAACATCCCGGAGCGGAGGTCATCGTCGAGCCCAAGTGCAGCATGGCCCTGCCTGAGGAGGTAGAACGCCTGGGGGGGCGGGTGGTCTGGTGGAAGTCGGGACACTCCGTCATCAAGGCAAAGATGAAGGAAATTAACGCGCTTTTCGCTGGGGAGCTTTCTGGGCACATGTTCTTCGCGGACGAGTATTACGGCTTCGACGACTCGTTCTACGCCGCCGGGCGGCTTCTTCGCATTCTATCGAACACCAGCAAAACCCTTTCTCAGCTGATGACCCCCATCCCTCTCTACCCCGCCACAGAGGAGGCGCGGGTTGCTTGTCCTGACGCCGAGAAGTTCAAGGTCATCGAGAACATCCGCGACAAGGCCTTGAAGGAGTATAAGGGACTGACGCTAGACGGGGTACGTATTCTCTACCCAGATGGCTGGGGTCTCGTGCGCGCCTCCAACACACAGCCCGTCATCACCACACGCTGTGAGGGCAAAGACAAAAAATCCCTAAGGTTCGTCATGGATGACGTGAAAAAACGAATTGTATCCGAGGGCCTTCCTGACTTCGAGTGGACGTTTTGACGACGTGCCAGAGGAGCAAAGCGGCGGTGGGTTGATTACGCGCCCAGTAACTCTCTGACGTCTTCCGCCGTACAAACTTTGCCGTGCGCGAGCATGTTTCGCGTGTTGTACAAAAGCCCAAGCCTTGGAGAGACTTTCTCGTCGGGGATGTGGAGCACAAAACGCTCAGAGGCGTCGCCGCGCTTTTTCAACGTAAGGTAACGCAACGTCGCGAGCTCCATCTCGTCTGGGGACGTGACCTGTTCGCCGAGATACTCGAGGCCGCGCGGGAACATGTTGTTCGCATATTCAAACGCGACTTTGATTTCTTCATGCCACTTGTCGATAAATTCACGATGTTCGAACATTATTAGGGGAAACAGCGTTTGAGCCTGAGCGTTCCACACCCGGCGCGAAACGTCGCCCCTCACGCCCATGGACGCCGCAAACAACTCTGGATCGTCGTGGTCGAAATCAAAGTCCTCGACGAACTCGGCGACGCGGGCCGCGTCCGTGCCGAACAACGCGACGGCCAGCGCCGCGATGTAGCGTTTGCAAGCAACCTCCATCCCGCCGTCGGCAAGCAGCAATCCGGCGAATACGAGCGCGTCGTACTCCGTTACGAAGTCTTCGTACTTCAGAACCCGAACGTTCTGGGAAACGTCGGCCAACGGAGGCGTCCTCGTTTCTATCATGATGGCGCCGACGCGAGTGGGCTCCGGCTTGTAAGTTTTTGCGAAATTGTACCACCGCAGCGCTCTTTCGCCTTCCTCCATTACGTGGAGGATACGATTGGCAAAAACCTCGCGCTCGCTCAGAAACTCAGCGGGGGTCTTCTTGTGCCTGTACTCCGCCTCCAACCCCGCGTAAGAGATCAAAAAACCGCCGGGGTCAGCATCTGTGCCGTCAATGGGCTTGAAGTAGAGCGACGACTCGACGGCATAGATTTTATCCCGTAGTATTTCCATAAAAACATCCCTCCATGGAAACATCTCCGGTACCTGCAAGTACACATTTCTATTTAATAAAAACGCCTCAGCGCAGTTTTTTATGAAAAGCATTGAGCCGGAAATAGTTCCCCACCATATTCTGCCCTTATCGTCGTTCATTGCCGCCCACCATTGTCATCCGCGCGATCCGCGACTCGATGTCCTCCGTGTTCTTGCCGATAATCCGCAAAAACCGCCCCTGCCTGAAACGATACAGACCATCCTTCTCCACCAGAATGCCCATTTCGCACAGTTCTGACAATAGCCGCGAGCATCCATCTTCTCCGATAAGGCGCAGTTCGTCAATGCCAAGCATCTCGGCGCAGTCGCGGATTTCCGAAACGCGGCAGCCCTGCCCGCGACTTCCCTCGTTTTCATAGCACAGCCACGCGATGCAACAGGCTAGCGCAAAATACGACAAATCCACCTCCAACATCAAACGGATGCGCTCGTTGATCTGATTCGACAAGTCGGACGAGTTCATGATGGCGCCGATTTGCCGATCGGTCAGTTCATATGGTGGATTTTTCTCCACTTTGTAATGTTCAGCGTACTGCTGTGTGAGCAGTTCAACGATCTTTGACCCGACAAGATGGACGATTCCAGGGTAAAAGTTGGCGCTCACCAAAAGACGTTCCAGCAAGCGATCATCCGCTCGAAAACCAAGGTATTTGAGAGGGCGCGAGAGCAACTTGCGCGCGTCGGCCCGCGACATTGGCCTGACGCACAGAGGCTTGCCGAACTGCCCAAATATGGAGTTTGGATACCGCGTTGCGAGAAATACGTCATGGAGTCCCGCGAATATGAATTTGAAATTGTTGCTCGTCCGGCAGCGCAAATCCGCGAGAGCCTCAAGCGGCTTCCGTTCGTATTTTGAAAATGACGCCAGCAGCGCGTCTGTTTCGTCGAAAAGCAACAAGACTCGTTTGCATTCCCCGTTGTTGAATTTTTGCCGCAGCTCACCGCAGAATTGACTCACCGTATCGACCGCTGTGACGGCAAGTCCGGCCTCGGAGAACCCTTTTGCCGCAGCTTCAACAAAACTCCGCTCGTCGCGGCATGACGTCGCGTTGATAAACACACCGTAATCGCCGCTTTGGGGCAGGTGGAACAGGTTGCGGGCGCGCTCCAAAAGCGCGGTTTTACCTAGTCGCCGTCCGCCATAGACGATGACAGGGCCGTCCATATCCAGTATTTGGGATAGTTCTTGTGTCCGACCTACAAACATCTCGTCCGCCAGCGCGCCCGTTTGCGCGAAGAGCTGCTTCGCTCCGGTATAGGGCAAGCCGCAGGCCAGCATGGTTCTCACACGGTCGGTTTCTCTCTTCATCGCCAGGTGTAAAAGCAGTACCCAGTCGATCAGCACAAACGGCGCCTGCCTGGACTCGCCTTTCAGGAAGCGTTCCGCGAGCCGCCGCCGTTGCAGGCGGTCGAGCGTTCCATTGAGCAACACAACAGACATGTGCCTCAGCTCCAAGTTACGCACGTTGTCCACGATCATTTCCGGTTCCATGTTTCCAAAAAACTCGACAACATCAAACTGTCGAGGCAGTTTTGTGCCCATTTCGGCTATCGGGTGATCGTAGTTCTCCCGATTGATGATATCTGGCGTCATTGACACGGTAAAACGCGAAAAAGGCTTACCGGGGTTGCTTCTCTTCACGTCGATGACCGTAAAGCCGAGCCCTTCGAGAAGCGCCTTGACAACGATTTCACCGCTTTCCGCTGGTCTATTCGGAAGGCTGGAAACAAGTTTTTGGGCGGATGTGACGCATTGGGTGGAGCGACCGGCTTTTTCGAGCTGCTTTCTCACATAGGCGCACGCAAACGAGCTGAAAGTCCCCATCTTGTTTTGCTTATCCGAACAAACTTTATGCAGCGCTCCAAAATTTTCATCGGCTATAAATTCGGCGAACAGGTTTTCCTCGTCTTGTACCGACTCCGGCGCTGTCAAGCTGGCTTTGCTGTCAAAGTTGTTCAGCGCCTCTTCGATAAGTCCGAAGTCCGTATCTTCAGCCGTCAAAAACCGCTCGGCACATTTCAGGAATATCTCCTTTTCAGGAGAATGCGGGATTTGCCAGCGTTCACCGACGTTCAACGCCCAACGCGCGCGATTTTCGTCGATTTCATCATCAAGGACACGGCGCAGAGCGCGGAGAAAAGCGCGCAGGCAAGCGAAATCGCGCGTTTCCCAAAATGCCGACTTGAAATATTCTATCGTATCCAGCGCATTCTGCCTGCTTTGCTCGCTGACGCGACCGTAGAAGAGGTCGAGTTCCAGTTGTTCCTTGAACTTCATGATTTGTTTTTCGGCGAATTGTTCCGCGCCGTCTATGCTTTTTCGGTAAATTTCCATGTCCACGCTCTCACCATTTCGCGTCAGGTATTCGCAAATGGCGATGGCTTGGCCGAGATTGTCGAATTCCCCTTCGATGTTCCTTTCGTCTTCAATACGGCGAAGAACCTCGCGCAAGTCCCTTGGTTCTCGCGCGATATGCCGTAAGGCGTTCCTCCACAGCTCGTAGTATCGAACTTCGGAGAAACCCCGCTCAATGCGAGGCGCGCCCGCCCTGTCTACGGAAAACACGCCGCGGGAAAGCCAGTCCTTGGGTTTAAAATACTCTATTTTGGCGCCTTCAAGCGCCGCGAGCATGTTATGAAGCGCGCGCAGGAATATAGCGCGTTCCGCTAAAGACAGCTCCCCGCTGTCGCGGACCGCGTCCCTTGCCTTGTTCAACGCGAACGTTATTCTCACATAGAGGCTTTGAAGTTTCGGATCGTCCTCCTTATCCGCTTTTGTGTAATCGAGCCACTGGCCAATGACCGCAAGACGTTCTTGAAAAGCGTCAACAATTTTTTTCCGCGCGGGACCGACAATATCCGGAACCACGTGCTCATCGCTGTTTTTGCGTATCTTTTCCCACGCTTTATCAAACGCGATCGCGATTTGATCTTGCGAAACCCCGTTGGTGAAATTCTCATAAACGGTCAAAACGCGCCCGCGCTCGCTCACACGATTTTCGGCGACGATCTTCACGCATGCCCCAAGCTCGCTGCCAGCGCCGAAACAATCGCCCAGCATTTTCGGCATACCTCTGAGTCTTTGGCTGATACTTGGAGGGTTTTTCAACCGTTCAGCTTCATCTTTCAGACGCGACAAAACGTTATCTTTCATTTGAACGTTTAGAAAACGGCTGATAATGGCATCCGAGAACCCCTCTCGTAACGAAGCTCGTATGCTCAAAAACTCGTTCAACGTTGGCTTCAGCATGTAAAAACCGGAAAAAACCTTGTCATAACGCTCGAAAAGGTCATCCGCACAACCGTGTAAGTGGTAATCAACGGGAGAATCTGGCGCGAACAACGCGCGTAGCAGAGCGGCGAGGTGCGCTGCCGTTCCCTCCCACTCTCCACCGAACAACTCCGCGAGCTCCTCTCCTGTGTAACGGCACGCGTCCAGCTTAAAATCGACCGCGAACAGCAAACGGCGATAGTTGTCGCCATACCGCGCTTCGTCCGCGACGGCAAGCGTTTGGTTCAGTATGACCGCTCGGCCCAAATAATCCGTGGCGTCGTCCAATGAGGCGCTCGCCTCACACCGAAGCAACGCGTTCGAAAGAGCCTCGAACAAGTCACGTCGGTCTGGCAAAACGCCATTGTCGAGCATTTGCCGAGCGAGAACAAAGGGGTCGTTTAGATCGTAAACAATATCGGCAGGCGCTTCGCTGACGGTTTCCCCCGCGTCCTCCGCGTCGTTATCGGCGATCTTCGCCGGTTTGTCCGTCGTGTCGTTTGAGGACAGGAGTTCCTTCAGCGTTAAAACAGTTCCGCTGGCGGTGAAAAACGTCATTCCCAGTTGACTGCCATGAACTTGGCAAAAATATATTTTACCCTTGAAGCCCCTGTTGAATCCGGCGCTGAACGGAAAATCGGGTTTCTGGTCAGCGATGGCGAAAACCAGCTTTTTCGCCGAAAGCGTCTTCGCTATCTGAAAAACACCCTCCAGCTTAGATATCTCCGAATGGGGAAATACCGCGATAGAACCTCCGTCACAATCGGGAAGAGGCATGTGCGCACACAGCGCTTTGGACGCCGCCGCGCCCAGAATTGGAATGGCGTCGCGGGTTCCCGAAGCGATGTAAAGAGAGGCGGAAAGAATACACGAATACGCTTCCGGATCGATTTCCATGTATTCCACTGAGCGACTAGCGGTCAATACCTCAAGCGGCGACTTGCCGATTATCTTCATCAGAGCGCGGCTTTTTTCTTTTCTGAAAACCTCCGCGCCGTTCTTGGAAAGAGCGAAGAATTTCGCTCCGGTATTCTTATGGACGATCTCCGTTATGAGCCCATCCTTTCGCAGGTATTCGAGAGCCGTCTCATTCATTCGGCCGGACACGAGTATTTTGAGTTGGCACTGGGAAAGCGCGCCGCAGGACGCGAACAAAAGCAACAACGCAAGCTCGCCTCTTTTGAGCGGCTCGACGCGCAGTTGCCCGTTCTTCGTTCTCCACGCGCGACCAGACAAAAAAGACTTTACGCTGAACTGGGCGTGTTCTTTTTCCGTGTTTAAGCTGTATTGGAGTTCACGATCAGGGAACGGCTCCACTGCCGTCGTCTCCTCCGGCGAGGGGACATTTTTCGAATTTTGATTTTTCGTGGGTTTCGAAGTTTCCCGCATATCTGTGGCCTTCGTCCCCATCGCTTCCGCGCCGTTTTCAAACGTGAATTTCCCCTGATACAGTGGGCGTGTGGCTGCGCGCCCAAAAAAGTCGTCCAAAAAATCTCCGTCCTCCAGCGACAAGTCTGTGAACGGCGATTCAACCAGCAGGACAAAGAGGGCATAGGGTCTGACGTCAAATTCGCTCTTTTCGTTACAAAGCAGCGTTGAAACTTCTGACTTGTGCTTTTCAAGTAAACCCTTGACGTCCTCAGACGGCGGCGCGACCCGCATGAACTTTTCGAGAGTCGCGCGCGCCTCAGCGGTCTTTTGGGCTTTCTTCTCGGCAATCGATAATTCGCTTTCCGCGCTTGAAAGAAATTGTCGCAGCCGCGCAATGTCAGCGGATATATCGGGCAACTGAGTCGAGGGCAGCGAGTCTTCAATGAAGGTCATTTTTGGTTTTAAATTATCGATGAGACTTCGTACTTCACCGATTCGAGCGCGCAAAGATTCGAAATTCACAGATAGTTCCTCCCCCCACGTCTTATCCCGGAAAGTGACAGGCAACCTTTCGCACCGCGCCGCTCTCCTCCACCCTTCTTAGAGGAGGGCGTTCCCTCTCGCACTGGGGTTCGCGCCTAGGGCAGCGAGAGGCGAAGGCGCATCCAGGCGGCAGACTCAACGGACTCGGAGCGTCCCCCGGCAAGACGGGGTGGAGGAACTTTTTGTCAATGGCGGGCGCCGCCTCCAGCAGCGTTGCCGTGTAGGGATGTAAGGGCCGTTCGAAGACCTCCTCGCCAGTACCCTCCTCCACGATGAACCCCAGGTACATGATCGCCAGACGGTCCGTTACGTGACGCACCACGGAGAGGTCGTGGGCGATGAAGAGGTACGATAGCCGCCCGCTCTCGCGCAAATCCATCATCAGGTTCAGAATCTGAGCCTGAACGGACACGTCCAGCGCGGACACAGGCTCGTCCGCCACGATCAATTTGGGGTTGGTGGCCAAGGCTCGCGCGATACCGATTCTCTGCCTCTGCCCGCCGGAGAACTGGTGAGGATAACGATCCGCCTGATCCCGCTGGAGGCCGATCCTGTCCAAAAGCCGCAGCATCTGTTCCCTGGCCTCGTCGCGGCTCGTGGCCAACTTGTGGAACAGTATCGGCTCCATGATGATGTCCCCGATTTTCTGGCGCGGGTCCAGCGAGGCGTAAGGGTTCTGAAAAACCATCTGTATTTTGCGGCGGTAGGGCATCATCTCCTGGGAGTCCAGTTGGGCGATATCGCGTCCCTCGAAAAAGACCTGCCCAGACTTGGGCTCCAGAAGGCGCACCACCGTGCGAGCGGTCGTCGATTTGCCGCACCCTGACTCCCCCACGAGGCTGAACACTTCTCCCCGAAAAATCCGAAAATCGACGCCATTCACCGCGTGAACGCGGCTCCCAGCGCGCCCCAAACACCGCTCCAACCACGAGAGCGGCCGGTCAAAGTACTGAACCAGACCCCGCACCTCCAGAAGTGTTTCACCTAGGAACTCCGGGGTATCCACCGTTTTATCCGACATTTCCATCACACCTCAAGATGACAGGCGACCAAGCGCCCGTTTTCAGCGGGTCGCGTTTGAGGAACCTCGGCGCAGAGTCCGAAAGCAACCGGGCAACGCGGGGCAAACGCGCAGCCGAGGGGCGGAAGGCTCGGCGCCGCGCCGGGTATTTGCGGCAGCCTCTTGCCCTTTACTCGCTTTTGGTTCAGGCTGGGAATGGAGTGGAGCAGTCCCCGAGTGTAGGGATGCAGGGGTGAGCGAACGACCTCCTCCGTAGGCCCCTCCTCCACGATCCGACCGCAGTACATCACGGCCACGCGCTGGGTCAGGTTCGCGACGACGGCCAGGTCGTGGGTGATGAGGATTAGGGCTGCCCGGTGTCTTTTCACCATTTCTTCCATGAGGCGCAGAATCTGGGCCTGAACCGTCACGTCCAGCGCCGTCGTCGGCTCGTCCGCGATGATGAGCCTCGGCCGCGCGGCCAGCGCCGTGGCGATGACGACGCGCTGGAGCATCCCGCCCGAAAACTGGTGCGGATAGGCCCGCAGGCGTTCCTCGGGGTCGGGTATCCCCACCTCGCGCAGAAGGGACAGTATTTTCTCCCGCCGCTCCTTGCCGCCAAGGTCCGTGTGCAGGCAAAGCATCTCGTCGATCTGGTCGTGAACGGTATGCAGAGGGTTCAAAGCCGTCATGGGGTCCTGAAAGACCATGGCGATGTCCCTGCCTCGGACGCGGCGCATCTCCGCCTCGCTTTTCGTGAGCAGGTCCTCGCCTCTGAAAAAAATTTCCCCCGCCTCAATTTTTCCTGGCGAGTCGATCAACCGCAGGATGGAGAAGGCCATTACAGACTTGCCGCCCCCTGACTCGCCCACCACGCCGACGGTCTCCTGTTCCCGGACTTGCAGGTCAATGCCATCAAGGGCCTTCACTGTTCCGCCAAAGAGGTGGAAGTACGTCTTCAGCCCCTTCACGTTCAATAGCGGACCCCGCGGGGCGTCCACTGGAGTTCGCGCTTCCATGAACACGCCTCGCTCACTTGAGCCTGGGATTCAGCTCGTCCCGGAGAAAATCCCCCAGGAGGTTGATCCCGAACACCAAAGCCATGATGAAGGAGCCTGGCAGCACCGAGGCCCACCATATGCCACTGAACAGGACGTCGTAGCCGTTTTTCACCAAGAGTCCTAGTGAGGGTTCCGTCACGGGAACGCCAACCCCCAAGTAGCTCAGGGTCGCCTCCGTCAGGATGACGTTGCCCACGTGCACCGTTGCGATGACGATGAGCGGCGTGGCTACGTTGGGGAGGATATGACGCAGCGCCAAGAGCCGCGGGGGAAGCCCGATGAGCCTTGACGCCTCCACGTATTCCCGATTTCTCTCCGCGAGCGCTGCCCCGCGGATTGTGCGCGCGTATCGCACCCAGCCCACCAAGGTCAGAGCTATGGTCAGCTTGAACAGCCCGCGCCCGAAGGCCGACATGATAAAAAGGGCTACCAACATGGCTGGAAAGGAAAGCTGCACGTCCACGACGCGCATGAGGAAGGCGTCCACCCGCCCGCCGGAGTAGCCTGCCCACAACCCGACGGCCGTGCCCAGCGCGCAGGAGGCCAGCATGACCCATAGCCCAATGAAGAGCGAGACGCGGGCGCCGTACACCATGCCGCTCAGCATGTCGCGCCCTTGTTCGTCCGTCCCAAGAGGGAATCTCGCGTCCCCGCCAGAAAGCCAAGCAGGCGGTTTGTAGGCGTTAGCCAAATCCAGCGACTGGAGGTCATAGGGGTTCTGCGGCACAAGAAAGGGCCCCGCCGACGCGAGCAAAACGAAAGCCGTGACAATGAAGAGACCCATCAACGCCGTTTTATCGCGGCTAAAATGAAAAAAGAACTCCGAGTTGCAGAAATCTCTCACGTTTGTTTCTCCCTCCGGTTCACTAGGTTCAGAAGACTACCGCCGCCCCTTTTTCATCGCAGATCGATTCTGGGGTCAATGAGGGTGTAGACGACGTCGATCGTGAAGTTGATGCCCACGAATATGGCGGCGACAATCATCAGGTAGGCGACAATGATGGGGCGGTCCGCCGTGTTGATAGCATCCACCAGTAGCTTGCCCATGCCCGGCCAGGCGAAGATCGTCTCCGTCACCGTGGCGAAGGCGATCAAGTTACCCACCTCCAGGCCGAAAAAGGTGATGACCGGAATGAGCGCGTTTTTAAGCGCGTGAGAAAAAAGCAGCTTCAGTGGGGAAACCCCTTTGGCCCGCGCAAACCTCACGTAGTCCTGCCGCAACACCTCTCTCATCTGCGCGCGGACGAGGCGCGTCAGAATGGCGAGGGTACCCAGGGCAAGCGTAAGCGCCGGCATCAGCAGGTGCGCCAGTCCGTCCCGCGTCAGGAACGACCAACGGACACCCCAGAGCGTTGCCGTCGCCCCGCGACCAGACGAGGGCAAAAGTCCCAGTTCCACGGCAAACACGTAAATCAGAAGAATGCCCACCCAAAAAGAAGGAAGGGATATTCCGAGAAGAGAGCCGCCCATCAGGGCGCGGCTCAAGCGCGAGCCAGGCCGCGCCGCCGCGTACACCCCGGTGGGGACGGATATGAGGAGGGAGAGAAAAACAGCCGCGCCGACCATCTCGAACGTGGCCGGCATACGCTCTGTGATCAACCTGACCACCGGTTGCTTGAAGAGATAGGAACGCCCCATGTCCCCTTTGAGCAGGTTGCCCATGAACACCACGTACTGCGCCCACAAGGGCTTGTCCAGGCCCAACTGGCGGCGGGCCTCCTCGATCTGTTCCTCAGTTGCTTGAGGCGGCGCGATCATCAAAACGGGATCGCCCGTGAAGCTCATGACAAAAAACACGATCAGGGACACCGTCACAAGCACCGCGATCATTTGTATAAAGCGCTTCAAGAGATAAATCGCCAAGTCACGCATCTCCCGCACGATAAATTTTGTTCAAAGCGAACGGAACTGTTGATCAATTTTCCCATGTATATTTTATCTGTCAATGGTTGTCCCTATCATAGCAAAAGAAGCCATACTCGACTTTAGAATTTGCCGGGCTTTGGGATGTAATCATAAGGTGAGTTGAGGACGAGCGACGTACTTGTATGTGTCACGCCGCCGTTGACTTGAAGGCGATGGCGCCCCGCTTTTTGCTGTTCTCTTCATTTTTTGCTTTTTCCTGTATAATAAACCCGCGTTGACAAAGGGGGATAGGTATGAAAAGAAAAGATGCTAAGTATCACATCAATGTAGACGACCAGCGAATCAATAGGCTTAACGACCGCTTCGCGCGTTGCCTTCTCGCTGGAGGAAGAAACAAAGAGTTGATCAATTCCATGCTTCTTCTTGAATTGGAATTGCCAAAATTTCTGGAGTATCTTGGCCCAGCTCATTCTTATCGGTTATTTCCTTTAGCGTCATTTTATAGCGGGTCGCACAATCACGCGCAGAAATAAGAGACCAAAAACCAGATATAAACTGCGCGGAAAAGAGCCTACGGCTCTAAATCACTATCTATAAATAATGGCAAAGAAAAAAAGAGTTTCTTTTGGAGGTAGCCTCGTTGCGAGAAACGTTCAAGTCCCGTTTTCTGCCGCTTTTGCTGACGCTGGTATTGTTTTTGATCTTACAATTCGCGAACCGCGCCGAGGCCCGTGACGTTCATGTGTGTCTGACGGAGGGCGCGGCGAGGATCACCATCACCTCGGACGCCTCCATAACCCTTATCGACTCCGCGAAAAAAACGCACAAATTGGGAAAATCGGCCGTCCTGACCCGCGCTGGCGCCTTCGCCGCGCTGGGGAAAAACAGGTTCCCCCTGCCTGCGGAAGTCTCTTCCCGGGGGCTTTTGGGCTTCAACGGCAGGAGTTATCGAGGGCGATTCCTCATCACAAAGGCGTTTGCGCTGCTCAACGTCCTGGACGTGGAGGATTACGTCCGCGGCGTGTTGCCTGCGGAGGCCAGCCCCTCTTGGCCCAAGGAGTACCTGAAGGCGCAGGCGATCATCTCGCGAACCTATGGGTTGAGGCAAGGCCAGGGTCGTTCGTCGCGGGGCTACGACGTCACTGACGGCGCCGCTTACCAAGTTTACAGGGGCGCGGGGGGTGAAACGCCCGCCACGAACCAGGCGGTCAGGGAAACCGAAGATCAGGTGCTGCTCTACGGGAATGCCCTGGCTTTCACTCCTTTCCATTCTGACAGCGGGGGGCACACGGCGGCCAACGTCCACGTGTGGACTCAAAATATTCCCTACCTGACAGGGGTAAGGGAGCCCATCGCGTATCAGTCCCCCAACTCGTCCTGGAGCGCCAGTATACCCACCGCACAGGTGCAGGCCGCCCTTTCCAGAATCGGCGGCGGGAGCGTGGGACAGCCGCGGGAAGTCCGCGTCGCGGCCGTGGACACGGGCGGGCGGGCGCTGGACTTAACTTTCGTGGGAAGCGGCGGTTCCTTCTCGGCCAAGTCCAGCGTCTTCAGAACAGCCATAGGACCCAACCTTTTGAAAAGCACTATGCTGACGGAGGGCAACCTCCTCACTACGTTGACAAAGGGCGAGAATTCCTCCTGGACGCCGGAGTCCTCTTTACCTCAGGCTTCCGCCCTACCGCCTCTTTTGGACTCTCTCATGTCCGGAAGCGAAGAGGCGCACTTGATACAGATGACCTCAGAAGGCGCTTTCACCTCGGCGGAGCTGATGGACATGCTGATGAACCCCGAAAAGCGAAAGGACTACCTCTACTCCAAACTGGGGCGCGCGCCGAAAAAACCGGAACCCTCGGCAAAACCCCAGCCGGAAATTCCCACGCCCCTTTCGAAGGCCGGGGTGGTTGTTTCGCAGAAAAACGGATACTTTACGTTTTACGGCAAGGGGTGGGGGCACGGGGTGGGGCTTTCTCAGTGGGGGGCTCAGGCCCTCGCTAAGGAGGGGTGGACAGCCCAGCGCATCCTTGAACACTACTATCCGGGCACGACGGTCAAGCGGTTCAAGTGACCGTTTACGAGCTGGACGCCTATGACTACCCTCTGCCGGAGAGTCAGATCGCCCAAGCCCCAGCGGAGCCCAGGGATTCCGCCCGCCTTTTGGTTTGGGACGTCGAGAGCGGCCTGCGGGAGCACCGCGTGTTCCGGGACTTCCCAGAGCTGTTGAACGCCGGCGACCTTTTAGTGCTCAACGACACCCGCGTCCTTCCGGCGCGGCTTTACGGGCGCGGAAAAAAGAGCGGAGGCAATGTCGAAATTCTGCTGCTCAGTCCTGTGGAGTCGGATTTTTGCCTGTGGCGAGCCTTGATCCGTCCAGGTCGTCGTTTGCGCAAAGGCGCGGAGGCGCTTGTGGGCGAGCGGGTGCTGACCATTGAGGGCCTGGAGGCCGAAGGGGTTCGACTGGTGCGGGTTGGCGCGGGGCGAGAGGACGTGCTGGCCTTTCTCGACCAGCACGGGCAGATGCCGTTGCCACCCTACATTCGAGGGACAGATCCACTGCGGGCGCGAGAGGCGTACCAAACGGTTTTTGCCCGGAAGGAGGGCTCCGCGGCGGCGCCGACGGCTAGTTTGCATTTCACTGAGGGCGTTCTAACCCAGATAAGGGAGCGCGGCGTTGCCATCGCCTGGACGACGTTGCACGTGGGGCTCGGAACCTTCCGCCCAGTGAAGACGCGGGACATCCGAGAACACCACATTCACGGCGAGTGGTGCCAGGTCCCGAAAGCGACGGAGGTTGCGGTGCGGGAGTGCCGGGCGCGTAGAGGGCGCGTAGTCGCCGCCGGAACCACCGTTGCCCGGACTCTGGAGTCCATGGCGGTGGAAAGGGGGTTTATCCGGGCGGGAGCAATGGAGACGCGGCTTTTCATTTATCCGGGGTTCAGCTTTCAGGTGGTGGACGCCCTGCTCACGAACTTCCATCTGCCCCGAAGCTCCCTCTTAATGCTGGCGGCCGCCTTTGCGCACAATCGCCGCGGCGGCCAGGAGGCGCTGGCGGCGCTTCAGGAGACGTACTCCCTTGCTGTGGCGGAAGGCTATCGTTTCTTTTCGTTCGGAGACGCTATGTTCATGAAATAAAATAGTCCCTTGAGTCAGGGGTTCTATAGTGGGTTGCGCAACCACGCGCGGAAATAAGAGACCAAAATCCGGATATAAACGATAAAAACTTTGCGCGGAAAAGAGCCAACGGCTCTAAGGTTTTTTCTTTTTTAAAATCATCAAGAACGGGAGCAAAACGGCAATGGCTAAACCAACGATAAAAAAACCGTGGCTCTCGGCGCTTTTTTTCATTGAGCTTTTCGCGCTGGGGCTGGTCTTGGGGGCAGTGGGCGCTTATCACATGAGGTTCCCGCACAAGCTCTGGGACAGGCTCCTGCCTCTGCCGGAGGGAGAGATGCGGGTGGTGGTGGTGAAGCCGGGGCTCAACGCCCGTCAGTGCGCCCAAGCCTTCCACGACCAGGGGGCGCTGACGGGGTCGCCCGAGGATCTGGCGCGGTGGATGACCAAACTGGGAATCGACCGCAGGGTCCGCTCCGGCCAGTACCGGGTCACCAAGGCGGGTCCTTGGGACTTGGCTCGGCAGTTGGCGACGGCGCGGCCGGTGTCCGCCAGCGTTACCCTCATCCCTGGCATGGACATTTTTTCCCTGCGGGAAGCCTTTGATCTTCCTCCCCCTTCTCCAGGAACAGACGACGCGTTCCGGGAGGCCGTCATGAAGAACAGGAACTACCCCGCGCCGTTGCGGGAGCTTTTGCTGGATAGCGAAGAGTCGCGGGTGGCGTTCTTGCTCCCGGAGACCTATTTCCTCGTGGAGAAAAACCCAGAGGAGCTGGTGCGGGTCGCGAGCCGCCTTTGGTGGGAGCGGTTCGGGGGAAAGCTTCCCTCCCTCATGACCTCGGAAGAACTGGGGAAGCGGGCCACTGTGGCCTCTATGGTGCAGCGCGAGGCGTTTTGGGATGACGAGCGCTCCGCCATCGCGGGAGTTATCGAAAACCGAATCGAAAAGAACATGGAACTCCAAATTGACGCGACGGTCATCTATGCCTGGAAGCGCAAGGGGAAAAATCTGACGCGCGTCCTTTACAGTGACCTGAAAGTGGATTCGCCGTATAATACGTACATTGCCCTAGGACTCCCACCCGCCCCGATATGTGTTCCCTCCGCGGAGTCGTGGCGGGCCGCGCTGAACCCTGAGAAAAACCAATATTACTATTACGTCGCGCGCAGGGACGGCTATCATGATTTTGCCAAGACTTACGAAGAACATCGCCGCAACATAAAGAAGGCGCGGGAGTAGGGGGAGTGCGCATGGCGCGAAACAAAAGAGCGAGGGTTTCCAGCGGCGGCGGGCGCGGGGTCAAGTTGCTCGTGCTGCTTTTCATGGGTGGGGTCGTCTACTTGGCGGGGGCGCTGATGGACGTGACCTGGATAGGCGCGCGGGGAAGGGCGTTGGGGCTGGACCTGCGCACGGTATGGGGAGGGGCGCTGCTCATCCCCGTGTCGTTCATGCTCTATCTCTGCTTCGCCTGGTTCCGCAAACGCAGGGTACCGCGTCCCGTGGGACAGATATTGGGGACGCTACAGCTTTACATCTCAACGGCCTTCATGCTGGGTCTATTCCGGCGTTCGGGAGGTAGCCTTTCTTGGATTATAAGCGAGCCCGGCCGCGTGGGAAGCGCGCTGGCCGAGTTCTTCTTCCTGAACCTCGGAGGCGTGGGGACGTTGCTGGTGGCAATAGCCTCCATCACGCTGGCGGCCATCCTCTTTGGCGTCAAATTGCCCATTCGTCCCCCAGCTCAGAACCCGGCAACCCGTGAGAGGCGAGAGCACTTGGGTCGCGTCTTCACGACCATCGACGGCCCGGTCGTTTCCCAGAAAAGCAATTCGGAAGACGAGTGGAGGTCCCCTTCCTCCACACCTATTGATGGGCTGATGATGGTGGGAGAAGAACTGGTGGAGGATTGCCCCCCGCTCCCCCGGAGGTCGGCAAGAGTGGAGTCGCCCGTTAGGTTTTCTCCCCCTGTCCTTGAGGAGGAGAAAGAAGAAGAAAGAGAAGGCCCGGAAGCCGCGTCACGCCTTCCTCAAATTCCTGATACTGAGACAATCTCCTCCGAAAAGGGCTTCCAGATTGTGCGGGAGACTTTGGGGGGACTCATGGCCTCGCTGGAGTCGAAGAGTCCGCCGGATCCGCCGCCTGAACTCCCTGCCAGAGACGCGTTCCCGCCCTCCACCGGGGACGAGAAAGCCGAGATAAGCCAGGAGAGGTGGCGTAAATCGCTGCCTTTGGCGACAGGTCGAGATATGGAGACGAACGTTGAACCCCAAAGCCCCGCCTCCCTCACTCCAGAAGAACGGGCGCGGGAGCTGAGGAAGTTGCTGAATTCTTCCCCCAAAAGCGAGTTGTCCGCGGCGCGTGAGCCTGACGCGAGTTCTTCGGAACCCCCAGACGAGTGGTCGCGTGTGGAGTTTTCCCCCCCACCCCTGGACATTTTCGGCCCCCCAGACGAGGTCGGCGACGAGAACGACAGCAGTGAGTTGGTCAACGCTCAAGCGGAGACTATCGTCCAGACGCTGCAAAACTTTGGTGTTAAGGCCAGCGTGGCGCACATCATCATAGGGCCGTCCGTGATTCAGTTCCAGTTGGAGCTGGCGCCGGGTATCAAGGTCAGCAAGGTCTCCGGACTCGCCAACGACCTGACCATGGCCCTTGCCGTGGTGTCCGTCCGCGTGGAAGCCCCGATCCTGGGTCAGCGGTACGTGGGTATCGAGATCCCAAACATGAGACGCAAAGGCATCATGTTGCGCTCCATCATGGAGTCAAAGGAGTTTCGAAAGAGCGACTGCGTGTTGCCCCTGCCCATGGGCGTCCGAGTGGACTCCCAGCACTTGGTCTGCGGCCTGGAGGACATGCCCCACCTGCTAGTGGCGGGGACGACGGGGTCGGGAAAGAGCGTTTTTTTGAACACGTGCGTCTTGGGCATGTGTTCTCAGCGCGGCCCGGATGAATTGAAACTCATCTTGGTGGACCCCAAGCACATGGAGTTCGCTATTTACGAGGGACTGCCCCACCTGCTGGCGCACCCTGTCTCCGACCCCAAAAAGGCTGTCTCAGCCCTTGCCTGGGCCGTGCGGGAGATGGAGAACCGGTCAGAGGCGTTCGCGCGGGCAAAGGTCCGCAATTTGGCTTCGTACAACGAAAAAACGCTGCCCAAAAACCGTTTTTCTCACATCGTGGTGATAGTGGACGAGCTGGCCGACCTGATGTACACGGCGGGCAAGGAGGTGGAGGGTCTCATCGCGCGCTTGGCGCAGAAGGCCCGCGCCGCGGGGATACACCTGATCCTGGCGACCCAGAGACCCTCCGTGGACGTCATAACGGGTCTCATCAAGGCCAACGTTCCAGCGAGGGTGGCCTTTGCCGTGCCCTCTCAAACGGACTCTCGCACAATTATCGACACGGGCGGGGCTGAAAAGCTGTTGGGCAAGGGAGACATGCTCTTCTACAGCACGCGCTACCCACGCCCTATCCGCCTTCAAGCGTCCTTCATCACGGAAGACCGCACGCTGGAATTTGTGGAATACATGAAAAACGCCTTCGGGGATCCGGACTATATTGATTTCAACGACGCCGGGTCCGGAATGGTGAGTCCATCAAGGGGGGGCACGCCTTGAAAAGCGATGGGGCTCCTCGCCTTTTTTTTTCATCTTTCTCATCTTCTTCATCTTTTTCACCCCTCCTCTCCCTTCCTCAGCTGGACGCGGCCTTTGACCACGAGACGAACGCGCGGCAACTCATCGTTTTGGGGGGACGCGCGCCTGAGGCGGCTTGGCTGCGGGCTGTGGCCTCGGACAGGACTGTCTGGGTCGCGGATAGGGGCGCGGAGGCCTGCCGGACCGCTGGGGTGATCCCCTGCCGCGCCCTGGGCGACTTCGACAGCATCGGCAAGGAGGGCGCGGACTGGCTGGAACGCCTTGGCGTGGAGACCGAGCGCTACCCTGCCGAGAAGGATCTGACGGACTTTCAACTCTGCCTGGAGCGCGCTGGATCGGGGAAAAACATTCTGGTGACGGGTTGTTGGGGGGGACGCTTTGACCACACCTTCGCCAACGTTTTTTCCGCTTTGTGGGACGGCGTCAGCGTTCAGGCTTTCGCCGACGAGTCGGAGGCTCTGCTGCCCCTTGGGGGCCCGGCGGTACTGAAACTCTCTTTCCGCGTTCATCCTTTGGCCTTCTCCCTTCTGCCTCTTTGCGGTGTCTGCAAGGGTGTTGCCCTGCGCGGGACAAAGTGGGAGCTTGATGACGCGACTCTCTTACAGGGGCGTCCTTGCGCGATCAGCAACGTGCCCCTCCAAGACCATCTCACTGTAGAGGTCAAAGAAGGGGTTCTGGGAGTTTACTGTTGTTTCGCGGTGCGCTGAAAGCTACTGACGCTGGTGTAAAATAAGGATAAAATTCTTTCCGCAGGAGGGACATGGATGAAATTCCTAAGCGCTTTACTGGGAGGTCGGAAGAAGAAGGACGCGACTTCAGGACAGTCTGAGGAGGTGAAGACGTCTCTTGACAAGGCCCAACCGCCAGAAAGCCCGGAAAAACCCCAGACGCCGACGAAAAAGGTAGGCTTCCTAAGCGCTTTGCTGGGAGGTCGGAAGAAGAAGAGCGCGCCCCCAGAACAGTCTGAGGACGTGAAGGCGTCTCTTGACAAGGCCCAACCGCCAGAGACCCCGGAGAAACCTCGGAGTCGGACCAAACAAACCAAACAAACGACTCGGACGAAACAGGTGGAGAAAGAGAAAAAAAAAGGAGGGGGGCTTCTCCGAACGTTCTTCCTTCTTGTATTGTTTATCGCGGCGGCGGTGGGAGCGTTGCTGTTCGTTCCACAACTCGAACCCCTTCGAGAGTCTCTCCGTGAGACCGTTCCATTTTTCGAGTCCCTTGAGTCTATGGCCCCTTCGGAGTTTGTCGAATCCATGAAGTCTATTGATCTCATGGCGTTTCTTCGTTCCCTGCCCCCTCCTTTCGATTATTTTAAAACAGAAGAGGGGTCCGGCCCGCGCAACGCTCCGGTTCCACAGCTTTCCGAGGCGGACAAGGCGCTTTTCCGGGCCATTCGGGACGGCAACGCGGAGAGTACCCGCCGAGCGCTAGGCGCGGGGGCCAACGTCAACGTGGTGGAGGATGGGATCACGCCCATCAAGTCGGCCATCGCCCTAGGCAGGACGAACCTCCTGACCGAACTCATTGAGGCGGGGTGCGACATTTCTCCCGTCAAAGGCGGCGATTCTCCTTTGATCTATGCCATTGTTCAGAACAGGCCGAACATTGTCCGTGAGCTTTTGAGACTGTCCCCAAAGATCAAGGCGGACGTAAACGCCATTGATAAAAACGGTCATACGCCTTTGTTTTACGCGATAACCCGCAACCACGTGGAGGTCGCCCGCGCGCTTTTGTCTGGGGGAGCCAACGTCAACGCGCCCAACCAGGAGGGTCAGACTCCTCTGATGTTGGCCGCCGTCGCCGGCAAGGCGGACATGGTGGCGGCGCTTTTGCAAGCTGGGGCGAACCTGGCCGCGAAGTCTCCCAGCGGGGACACGGCCCTCCACTTCGCCCAGCGGAGAAACCGTCAGGTAGTCATCGCTCTTTTACTGGAAGCTGACGCGAGGGACGAGGCCCATTGATAGACTCCCCTCGCTTTAGCGAGGGGAGTTTTAGGCTTGACAAAGATTGCCGCGATAATATAATGAAAGAAAATGTCGCTATTTATTTAGGGGACGCTCGGTTTGTTTTGCGGCAAATAGGGGATGATACTGTCGATCTCATAGTAACCTCGCCTCCATACGCTGACCAAAGAAAGAACACTTATGGCGGAATTTCCGTCGATAAATATGTTGAGTGGTTTTTGCCTATATCCAAAGAGGAAAGTGTTGCCCAAGTAATGATCATATTGCGACAAATCCGCGTGTCATATGGTTTTTCAACACGTGTGTCATTATTTTTGAAAATCATTGTGCTACAAGTGTTTAGTTTAAAAATATCATTATTTAAATAACACTCTC
>JAITGK010000030.1 GCA_031280635.1 Synergistaceae bacterium | reverse complement strand
ACAGAAAAGAGCCGAAGCTGGCAAAGACACTTCGAGAATATTGGCTTAAAACGAGAGTTTAAGCTGCAATTGAAAGATCGAAATGAAGTGTAGTGCTAGAAATTTCTCCATTTTAGGGTTAAGAAACATCTCGGGCTTGTGGAAACCGAACGCGCCAAAGACCGCCGAAGCTACTTGCTTGACTGCTGGCGTGGCAAAATTGACGACGCGCCGAGTAAGTTTATGGTAACGACCACAGTAGAGGATACGGACGAATGGATACATTCGTTCTACTATTACAACGATGAAATCCCGACGGAGCAGGATTTCTTGAACAGCATAGCCGATTATCTGACGTTTGAGTTTAGCATGATAACTCACGGGCGCGGATATTTGTTTGAGCAAAACCGCCTTACGCAAGGAGGCGCGCCAAATGCTTAACTTGACGGACAGAGAGTGGGGCGCGTTCCCGCTGACCGACATCTTTGTTATCAAAGCAGGCAAACGACTCACCAAGAGCGACATGAAAGCGGGTAAACGCCCATTTATAGGCGCGACCGAATACGGCAACGGTATCACCAACTGGGTATCGAACAGCAACGTATCGCTAGACAGCGATGTACTCGGAGTGAATTACAACGGAAGCGTGGTAGAGACGTTCTACCACCCTTACGAGTGTATATTTTCCGACGACGTGAAGCGGTTTCGGTTAAAAGGCAGACAGGGCAACCGACTTGTTTATCTGTTCTTGAAAACGACTATCATTCAGCAGAAGTCGAAGTACGCCTACGGTTACAAGTTTAATGAGGAACGTATGAACAAGCAGGCAATACTGCTGCCCATTGATGAGCAGAGCCAGCCTGACTGGGCGTTTATGGAAGAATACATTCGCGAACGCGAAGAATATTTGATAGAGGAGTACAAACAATGCATACTAAACCGATATGTAATATTCGGGGGGGGGTATTACTTCCTCTTAATCAGGCGAGTTGGAAAGAGTTTGAGTTATGTAGTATATTCCCAATTATCCAACGTGGCAAGCGCCTGAAAACCGCCGACCATGTAAGCGGTAACAAGCCCTACGTTTCGTCAAGCGCGATGAATAATGGGGTTGATAATTTTATCGCCAACAAGACCGGGGTTCGTGAGTTTGGCAACTGTATCACGATAGCAAACAGCGGGAGCGTAGGGCGAGCGTTCTATCACCCGTATGACTTCGTTGCGAGCGACCACGTTACCCAACTGAAAAACGACGGTTTAAGCCGCCGTATGTATACGTTCCTGTTACCGTTGATTTCGCGGTTGAGTGAAAAATATAACTTTAACCACGAAATCAACGACATTCGGATACGCCGCGAAAAAATACTCTTGCCCGCGACCGACGACGGCGAGCCGGACTGGGGCTACATGGATGAATATATCCGTGAGCGCGAGGACAGGTTGATTCAAGAGTACAAGGAATATATTGGAAAATATTTCCACGAGAGAGCAGAATTTGGGAAGAATTTGAACTAAGCAATGTCTTCTCAATCCGCGCCACATCAAGCAGTATCGACAAGATTAACCTCAAAGGCGGCGCGGGCGTTTACCCTTACGTCACGCGGTTGGATGCGAACAACGGGATAAACGACTGGACAGCCGCGCAACCCGCCTATGCTATAAACGGCGGCAACCGCATAACCGTAGGACTTGACACGCAAACGGCGTTTTATCAACCCTCGCCGTCCTACATGGGGCAGAACATTCAGGTGTTCAGGAGCGAAAACCTAAATGCCGATAACGCGCACTTTATCGTGCCTTTGTTAGGGCGTGTTTTAAAACTCCTATTTGATTTAAATACATTAAAAAAAGCGCCTAAAAACGGCTGTTTTTTGTTGGAGTAGTTAGTTTTTTCAAACACGTCCTAAAAACAGAAAATGGCACAGCGCGGAGAATATGGAGATCCTCAGGCATATGGCAGTAAACCTTGTAAAAAAAGAACGCTCTCCAAAGACAAACGTTAAAGGTAAGCAAGGCCTCCTGGAACGACGATTATATCCTGCGGTTGCTTCGCTAACCACTGACTACTGTTATTGTGCCCGTCTCTTACGGAACCTTTTGTTTGCGCTCATAAAATTACTGATGAGTCGTGCATAAGCCGGGTTCTGTGTTCATGCGACCATTTATCTAGGGTGTGCCTCACGGCGTACCTCTGAGTCAAAAGACTCACGCGACCGACCCAGGGGTCAGCGGGCCACTTCATCCCCCTCTATTCGGTCTTGCTCCAGACGGGGTTTGCCAAACACGCGGATTACCCCACGCTTGGTAGGCTCTTACCCTGCCTTTTCACCCTTACCCAAACCGCAGGCGGTATGTTCTCTGTGGCACTTTCCTTCGACTCGCGCCGACCGGGTATTACCCGGCGTCTTTGCCCTGTGGAGCCCGGACTTTCCTCCCCGGCGCCAAACAGCGCCGCAGCGGTCGCCTGTACGACTCATCTTGAATTCATTATACCAGGTTTCTTAAAACCCTCAACTTTAGAGTGAGAAAGCATTATTTTTTTCTTTAGAGCGTGTCTAATGTCTTTTCATAAAAAGAGATATAAAAGCCAACTTAACCATAGGGAGTGTTAGTAAATAAAATAGATACGAAGACTTGAGAAGAGACGAAATTTTCTGATTGGCTTTAGGAGCATGATCAAAGTGAATATCAACGCCAGGAGCTTTTGAAAAGGGACGTAGGACGTGGGTATCGTCAAGAACCATGACGATTGTATCCAGGGCAAAGCGTCAAACAGCGACGAGCAACTATAGGATATAATTGTTGTTTCGGAGAAGAGTCTAAAATAGATATTTTTTAATAATAATCATAAATTAATTCTTTTTCTCTTTCAAAATCTTTATTAAATTTTACATAAATATATTCATTTCCTGCGACTGTTTCTTCTGTCGGATAACCTAAAGAAAAAGTAAAATCGTTATAAAAATTCACAGCGTCAATTATTAATTCACCAGCATCTTCATCAGGATAGTTTTCCTGTATTAATTCTTTCGCCTTGTCATCCAAATTTTCCAATGAATTTAATACATTTTTTATATGCCCAATTAAATTTTCAATTTCTGTTTCGTTGCATTCAATACATCCATATAATTCTTTGCCCATTATTTCTTTTGTAACATAATAGATTGTGTCTCCCTTTTCCAAAGACTTTAACTCCAATGCCTTTATAATTCGTTCGTTTTCCATATATACGCCTCCAAGAAATTGTTTATTAGAGCCGTTGGCTCTTTTCTGCGCAAAGTTTTTGCCATTTATATCCGTTTTTTGACCTCTTATCTTTGCGTATGATTATGAAAACCGCTATAGGATTTCTTACCTTCATTTCGCTTCCACTGAAAAGATATTAAACAGAGAAAATAAAGAAAAAAGCGGCGGGAACCCCCCCGCCGCCTGATTTTTTAATCGTTGCCTTACAACCCCATCTGACCCAGCCAGATAAACACGATGCCCGCAATGACTGGAATAACAATCTGGGTGATGAAGATGTCCCAATAGCCCTCTTTGTGGTTGAGTTTGCAGATGCCCAGAAGGGTAATCTGCGCGCCCTGATGGGGCAGGCTGTCCAGGGTTCCCGACGCAATGGCCGCAATACGATGAACGTAGGGTAACTGAGCGCCCATCTTGATGTAGGTTTCCTTCAAGGCGTTGAAGGCAACGCCCAGACCACCGGACGCGGATCCGCACGCGCCAGCCGCCACAGCTACTGTGAAGAAGGCAAAGTACAGGGGATCCATTTGCAGGGTTTGAAGCCAGGCAATCAAATCCTTGAAACCCTGGGTCTGCTGAACCACGCCGCCGAAGCCGACGACGATAGCCGTGTTGAGGATGGCCACGCCAGAGTCGGCCGCGCCCTTATTGAACACCTTAATCCAGCCGTTGATGCCGTCTTTGACGCGGTTCCACATTAGAATGGTGGCAAGCGCCACGCCGCTTAAAACCGCTATCTCAACTGGGAGACCTCTGTATTCTCCCTTAGCGTTAGGGAACAACGGGGCGTTGAAGAGGAACAGGATCAAAATGATGGGGATAAACGAGAGCCAAACGTTGGGCAGATCCTCGTCCTTGTCTTCGCTCCGAAGCTCTTCCTCGGAGAGTTTGATGCGGATGGCGTCGTCCTCGAAGGGAATTCCCCTTCTTTTGAAAGAATAGGTACGGTACTCCAACCAGCCGAAAATCAGCACATAGCTCAACACCGTAATGATGACGGAGGGAACGAGAGCCGCTGTTGGGGTGGTACCCAGCTCGCGCACGGGAATGACGTTCTGGATCGCCGGAGTGCCGGGACCGTACATGGACCACGTCCAGGTTCCCGCCGATATAGCTCCGGGGATGATGCGACGAGTGACGCCAGCCTCGCGGAAGACGTGGAGAGCAATGGGATAGATGACGAAGAACACCACGAAGCCGCTGATACCGCCGTAAGTCAGAATTCCCGTGATGGTCATGATGATACCCGCCACAAAGTGCCCCTGGCACTTGCTCGCCATCCACTTGGCGATGGACTTGGCGGCTCCGGTGAACTGATAGACCGCTCCGAACAGCGCTCCCACGAAAAACACCAAGAAGTACTGCGCCACGTACTTTGCCGCGTTGGGCATAAACGCCCCGATCAAGCCGGTTCCAAAATCCCATTGAGCCGAGGAAGGCCAAGTGAGGGTACCCAGGTAGGGCATATCAAAGCAGACCAACACAAAAAGCGTCACGATAGGCGCCAGGATAAGGGCGTTCAACTGCTTAAACGCCAGCACGCCGAATAAAATAAACGCGATCAAAAGGACCAAAATACCAGTATTCATTCGGATTACCTCTTCACCGTAGAGTTTTTGGTACTGTTAGTGTTACTTGAGTCCCATCAACTCGTCTTTAAAAATTCTGGAGTCCATGAGCTTGGGCGTGCCCTCCATCTTTGGCGTAAAGTTCATGAGGTCAATCACCTGGGTCTGCACATCAATACCAGGCGCTACCTCGATAAGGTATACCCCGTCTTTTTTCAGCTGAAAAACCGCGCGTTCCGTGATATACAAAACGGGCTGATTGGTCTTGATGGCGTAGTTTCCGCTGAAGGTGATCTGCTCCACCTTTTCGATGAACTTGCGCTCCTTGCCCTCTTGGGTGATGACGAGCTTACTGTCGGCCACCTTGGTCTTGAGTCCATCTGCCGTAAAAGTACCGCAGAAGAACACCCGTTTGGCGTTCTGGGTAATGTTGACAAACCCGCCGCAGCCGGCGATCCGGGGTCCAAACTTGCTGACGTTGATGTTGCCCTCCTTGTCGGCCTGGGCCAGCCCCAAAAAGGCCAGATCAACTCCCCCGCCGTCGTAGAAATCAAACTGATAGGGCTGATCAAGCAGGGCCTCCGCGTTCACGGACCCGCCGAACTTGGGACCGCCCTGGGGAACGCCTCCCACGGGGCCAGCCTCCACGGTGAGGGTCATGAAGTCTCCAATGCCCTCCTCGTTGGCCACCATTGAGATGTACTCAGGAATACCAATACCCAGGTTGACCACCGTGTTGGAAACCAGCTCCATCGCGCCCCTGCGGCCAATGATCTTCTTGGCGTCAAGGGGAGGAAAGGAGAGGCTGCTGAGGGGCACACGGAACTCCCCCGCCATAGATCCGTCGTATTCGCAACCCACGCACTGAGCGTGGTCAGCCTTTTCCTCAGCGAGAACAATGGCGTCCACATATATACCCGGTATTTTCACGAGTCTAGGGTCTAGAGTACCAGCCGCCACCACCTTTTCCACCTGTACAATCACCTTGCCGCCGCTGTTTCTCACGGCCTGCGCTATAGACGTCGCCTCCAGTGGGCACACCTCGCGCTCTAGGGTGATGTTGCCGTTCTCGTCCGCGTAAGACCCGCGGATAAAGCCAATGTTGAAGGACATTGGTTTGTAAAGCAGTCGCTCCTGGCCAGCGATGTTCACGACCTCCACGATGTCCTCTTTGGTGATGCTGTTTAACTTCCCGCCTTCAACGCGGGGGTCGGCGAAGGTATTGAGCCCTACATGGGTAATGGTTCCCACCTTATGCCCAGCGATGTCACGGTAAAGCTGAGACAGCACCCCCTGGGGCAGGTTATAGGCCTCGATCTTGTTCTCAATGGCTAGCTTCCCAAGATTGGGAGCCATGTTCCAGTGTCCGCCAATGACCCTCTTGGTCATACCCTCATGGGCAAAGTGATCCGCGCCGCTTCCGTCCCGGTTCCCCTGGGCCGCGGCGTAGAAGAGCGTCAATTTTTTGGGAGAACCCGTCTCCAAAAACCGCTTTTCCAGAGCTTTAGTGAGGGACTCCGGCATACAACTGGCCACGAACCCGCTGGATGTTACGATGTCGTTGTCTTTGACCCATTGAGCGGCTTCAGCCGCCGTAATGATCGGTTTTTTAGCCATTTTTCATGACCTCTTAAAAGTCGGTGAGCTTGGCTTGGCGCTTTTCGAGGAATGCCGACATGCCCTCCTTCTTGTCAGCCGTCGCGAAGGACAGGCCGAAAAGATCCGCTTCCAGCTTCAGGCCGCTAGACAAATCCGTGTCGAGACCCGTATTGATCGCCATTTTGGCGAGAGAAACCGCGTAGCTACCCTTGGAGATGATCTTGGCGGCCATTTTCTTGCAGAAATCCAAAAGTTCTGCCAGAGGCACCACCTTGTTGGCCAGACCGATGCGGTAAGCCTCCTGGGCGTCAATCATGTCGGCGGTGAAGATGAGCTCTTTAGCGCGCCCCTTACCCACCAGGCGCGGCAGGCGCTGGGTTCCGCCAAAGCCCGGCAGGGTACCCAGATTCACTTCCGGCTGGCCAAATTTGGCGTTTTCGGACGCGACGCGGATGTCGCAGGCCATGGAGATTTCGCAGCCTCCGCCTAGGGCGAAGCCATTCACCGCCGCGATGGTAACCTGGGGCATGTTCTCCAGCTTCCCGAAGGTCCTATAAGCCAGAAACGCCATGTTGCGTCCCTCGGCCGCCGTGGCGTTCACCATCTCTGAGATGTCAGCTCCGGCCACGAAGGCTTTTTCGCCCGAGCCGGTCAAGATCACAACCTTGACGTCCTTACGCTTTTCGATTTCGCCTAAGCACTGTTCGAGTTCCGCCAGCGTCTCGCTGTTAAGGGCGTTGAGGGATTTCGGCCGATTGATGGTAACTACCGCGATTTCGTTTTCCACTTCCATCAACAAATTGTTCATCAAAAAAGACCTCCCTTAGTTTAAGTTCGAATCAGGCCATCTCCGCCTTGACGGCCTCCAGAAGGGCCGGAAGAACGACGTTGCCGTCCCCCACCACGCGGAAGTCCGACACCTGGAAAATGGCCGCCTCTTCGTCGCGGTTCACGTTTATGATCACCCCGGACTCGTTCATGCCGCAAATGTGGTGCGTGGCCCCGGATATTCCAAAGCCGATGTACACCTTCGGGCGAATGCTCTGCCCGCTGGTACCCACCATCGTATGCTCTCCCGTCCATCCCTCGTCCACCGCCGGTCGGGTAGCCGCCGTGGCGCCTCCAAGAAGCCCAGCGAGCTCCTCCAGGCGGTTCCAGTTTTCCTGCGAACCCACCCCAAACCCACCGCAGATCACGACCTGCGCCTCATTGAGGGGCAAGCCAGAGGGTGGGCGTCGGACGGCGCTCACGGGTTCCAACGCCTTGGCGTCCAGCAACTGCGCGTAGGGCCCAAGGTTTACCTTTTCCACGACCTTTGAGGCGGCAACGGGGTCTTTCTTCACGAAGATACCCGGCTTGACGCTGGCCATTTGCGGGATTTTGCCAGGGCAAAGGATCTCACCAATAACCTTGCCTCCAAAGGAGGGTACCAGGGCTTTCAGTTTTTTCTCTCCGTTGAACTGAAGGTCAACACAGTGGGCCGCTATTCCCGTCTTCAGGCGCGCGGCCACGGTGGGTCCCAAGGCGGAGCCCGTCGCGGTGGCCCCGAAAACGTAAATCTCTGGAGAGTGAGTCGACGCCAAGTCCGCCAGTATGGGGGCATAGGTCACGGGCGAGTAGAGTTTCAGCCGCGGCTCATCCGCCACGTATATCTTTTTCGCCCCGAACTCCGCCAATCGTCCCGCTTCCTCGTCTAATCCGGAACCGATGAGCGTGGCCTCCACCTCGGCGCCGTCTCCCATTTCTTTGGCCAAATCAAGGGCTTTGGAGAGGAGCTCAAACGTCACGTTCGCGATTTTGCCGTCCGAAAGCTCGGCATGTACCCATATTTTTTTGCTCACGATCCGATTCCCTCCTATCCGCCTATGGCGACTCCGTTGGCCCTCAGCACTGACACGACGCGCGCGGCGATTTCCTCCGAAGTCCCCTTCAAGACCTCTCCTGAGCGTTTCATGTCCGGGGTGAAAATCTCTCCCGGCTGCGTTGGGGAGCCCTTGAGTCCCAGATACACGTCCTGAGCGTCCGGCAGATCCCCACGCCCCCAGACGATCAGAGGCTTGTTCTTGGCCTTCATGATACCCGTCACCGAAGTGAAACGGGGCTTGTTCAATTCGCGCGCCACGCCAAGCACAAGAGGTGACTTGGCGTTCCACTCCATATGGCCGTTTTCCAGCTTCGTCTTGATGGAAAACGCCTTTTCGCCCGTTTCTTCCAGCGAAAACACGTTCCACAGATGAGGCCAGCCCAGCCACTCGCCCAACTGAGAAGACACCTGAGCCGTGGCTCCATCGGCGCTTTCACAGCCGCACAGCACCAGGTCGAAGGGTTGTTTACCTCCCCTGGCGGCCTCAATTTTCTTGAGGCCGTGGAAAAGCGTGTAAGAGGTAGCCAGAGTGTCAGCGCCGCCGAAAGCGCGGTCGCTCAGAAGGTACGCCTCATCGGCGCCTATTGCCAGGGCTTCGCGCAATATCTCGGCGGCGTTGGGCGGGGCCATGGAAATTGCCGTCACGCTGCCGGAGTGTTTCTCACGCAACAACAAGGCCGCCTCCAAAGCGTTTTTGTCAACGGGGTTCAAAAGCGTGGGAATGCCCTCCCGCGTGATGGTTTTACGCACGGGATCGATGGTAACCTTGTCGTAGTGTTTCGGATCGGGAACAGGCTTGACGCAGACAGCGATATTGTATTCCATGGCCGGAAAGCGTTACGCTTGGAAACCGCTCAAAGTATTGGCGGCCATAATCACCTGCATGATATGCGACGTGCCGCCGGACGGGATTGAGGCCAGTGCGTCCCGCAGGAAGCGGCCTACTGGATACTCGTTGATGATGCCATAGCCGCCCATGAGGTCCATCGTCCGCTTGGACGCCTCTACGGCGGCCTCGGTGGAGTAGTACTTCGCGGTGGTGACTTCGTTGGCGCAGGGAAGCCCGGCGTCCTTCAGGCTCGCCGCGTAGTAGGTGAGCAAACGAGCCGCCTCGTAGGCTGTCCGGATCTTGGCGACTTCAAACTGGACAGACTGGAGTTTCGATATGGCTTTGCCGCCCACCACGCGCTCGTTGGCAAACTTCACGGCCTCCTCGACGCAACCCCGAAGAATGCCCACGCAGATGGCGCTCATGCCCGCGCGCCCCACCTCGCCGATACCCTCCATGCCAATCTTAGCGCCGCCGCCTTCCTTACCAAGAAGAGCGTTTTCTGGAACCTTGACGTCCGTCAACACCACGTCGCCTGTTACCGAGCCGCGAAGCCCCAACTTATGCTCCTTGCGTCCAGGCTCGAACCCCTTGGTTCCCTTCTCAATGATGAAGGCGCTGAGTTTGGTACGCCCTTTCTCGTCCTCACCCGTCTTGGCCGTGAGAACCGTCGTGTCCGCGATGTGGGAGTTGGTGATGAAGCACTTTCTCCCGTTGAACACCCAGCCCCCGTCCTTTTTTTCACCAACCGTTTTCTGCCCCATGAAGTCGGAGCCACCACCGGGCTCGGTCACGGCAAGACCGCCGATCTTCGCTCCCGAACAAAGGTCGGGAATGTACTTTTTCTTTTGCTCTTCGGTTCCGAATTGAAGGATGGGATAGATACCCAGGTGATGTGTCATTACGGCGATGCCCAAACCAGCGGAGTAGCGGGAAATTTCCTCAAGACATATGGTGCGTCCCACAAAACCGCCCCCCCCGCCTCCGTACTGCTCGGGGGTGAAAATCCCGTTAATCCCGACTTCGCCCATTTTTTTGAACAGCTCCACTGGGCAAACGTCTTTTTCGTCCCACTCCGCGGCCTTTGGGGCTATTTCGGCCTCCACGAACTCCCTAATGGCCTTGCGCAACATCTTCTGTTCTTCCGTAAACTCGAAAAAATGCAACTCAACATCCTCCTTCACAAAAGATTTCAAAAAGCGTATTGCCACGCGCGAGCGGCATAGTTAATATTATCAGGTATTTTTGCTAAAAATACAGTAGGTACTTTTAAGTGCCTTATGCACTTGCGGAAAAGTCCGCGACAGAAAGGGGAAGGACGATGAAATACCGGGAATACCAATGCCCGCTGACCTTGGCTCTCGAGATCATAGGGGGGAAGTGGAAGACCCTCGTGATGTACCACTTGAGGCATGGAACGCTGCGGACCGGGGAGATAAGGCGTCGCATCCCCGGCATCACACAGAAGATGCTGACCCAACAGCTGCGCGAGCTGGAACGCGATGGACTGGTGGCCCGGAAGACTTTCGACACCGTACCTCCCAAGGTGGAGTACTCCCTCACCGAGTTGGGCGTTATGGCCAAGCCTATACTGGAAGCCATGTGTTCGTGGGGATGGACATACGCCGAAAAACATGAAAGCGGCGTTGTCTTTCAGATCAAAGAGTCGCAAAGGCCTCCCGCCCCACTTTCTCGCTGAGTCCTTGAATCTGCCGGGGTCGCCTGGAACATCGCGTTCGGTGTTCTTGGGCGACCCCGTGCTTTACCCCAGCGTTCCGTACCTCGCTCTTGTCAGGCGGGGATATTATGTCATCTCCGTTCGTCCTCCCAGGGAGCGAGCACGTGTATCATCTTCGAAAGAACCTGACCTTTGGCCACGAAGTAGACCCGCTCCGCGATGTTGGTGATGTGGTCTCCAACCCGTTCCAGGTGACGCGCCACCCACATCTGCCCAGCGGCGAAGCGGATAAGGCCCTTGTCGTTCGAGGAGTAGGAGGCCATCAGACCGATGAACTCGTTAAACACCCGTGAGTACATCCGATCGATCTGGTTGTCACGACGGCATATCTCCACGGAAAGGTCTCCATTTAATGCCCTGAAGGCCTCCAGCACATCCCGAAGCATTCCCTCGGCGGTGTCCCTCATGGCGGGAATGAGGGGGTTTGTCTCTGAATAGGGGTACTTTTTCAGCTCCAAAGCCCACCGGGCGATGTTGACCGCCTGGTCCCCGATACGCTCCAGGTCCGTTATGGTCTTCAGCACCGCGAAGATGAAGCGCAGGTCCTCCCTAACGGGCTGGCGCATGGCGATGGCCCGCAGGCATTCGTGATCGATCTCCTGCTCCATGGCGTCAACATCGTCGTCGTCCCGCACGATCTTCCTCGCAAGCTCCGAGTCCCTGGCAACAAGGGCATCGACGGAACCCTTCAGAGCCTCCGTCACCTTGCCGCCTACCTTAAGCACCAAGGCCACGATGCGATCCCTGTCGGAGGAGTACAGATACGCCTCCACCACCCTTCCGCCACCACGCTTTCCCCACCAACCCATGGGAGAAATCCTCCTTTACATTTCGGGAATGGTTTTGTAAACTGCTCTCACTATGAAAAAAAGAATAGCTTTGTTCGATTTCGATGGAACCTTGACCCAAAACGACACGTTCATGGACTTCCATATCGCGCGTTTTGGGTGGCCTCGCGTGGGCGTTGCGGTGACCGCCGGGCTTTGCCGCGCTTTAGGTCAGGGGGCGTTCGGGAGGGACGCGATAAAAGAGGCCTTCGCGGGCAATTTATGGACAGGCGTCAAGCACGAAGATTATCTGTACGCCGCCAAAAGTTACGCGGAGATGCGCGTTGAGAAAAACCTGCTGCCCAGAGCCATGAACGCCTTCAGCCGGCACCTGACGTCGGGTGATGACGTTTACATCGTCACCGCCTCCTTCAAAGACTGGGTCGAGTTCTGGGCCGAGCGTTATGGCGTGTCCGTCATAGGCACCGAGCTCGGCGTCTCTGGCGGTGTTTTGACCGGGCGCTTCTCCACGCCGAATTGCAGGGGGGCGGAGAAGGTGAGAAGGATCCGGGCAAAGGCGAACTTGGAGGCGTATTCCAAAATATACGCTTATGGCAACAGCGGCGGAGACCGTCAGATGCTCGCCATCGCTGATGAAGCGGTGTACAGGTGGGAGCGCGACGTTGAAATCTGAGACCCTAGCCTTTTGGCGCGCCCAGCGCCATTTCCACAGGAGGGATCAAGTCTTTGATCTTTCGATGGTAATCCTTGCCCGGTAGATAGGCGTAAACCTCCAGAAAGCCCATAAGCCCCATCCAGAAAGACCTTGCCTTGCGTTTTGGAGACGGAGCGCCTACCAGCAAGAAGCGCTGAGTCACCACGTCAGGCAAGGGCTTCCATTCCCGCAACAGGTACCCGGCGGGGTCGGCGGCGTTTTGCCACGACCAAACCACGTAATCCCACGCATAGTACTTCGCGATAACCCCCAAGACGCTGTTTTTGACCATGGTGATCTTCCGGGCGACGCCCTTCATGGAGACCGCGCTGGACCCCAGATGTTCCCAGGGCTCGAATCCTAAGTACGCCCACATCTCTATGCTCTCAGCAAGCCGGGAACAATCCCGCTCAGGACAGTCCAGCGTCGTTGTCGCCCCCTTTTTCATAGAAGTATGTCAAACGTTAAAGCGGATCTCGATCATGTCCCCATCCTTGATGAGGTAGTCCTTGCCCTCCAAACGCAACACGCCTTTGTCGCGGCAGGCGGCCAGGGTCGCGCCCGCGTTGATGAAATCCTCATAGGTCACGACCTGCGCCCGGATGAACCCCCGAGCCAGGTCGGAGTGTATCACGCCCGCCGCGTTCGTCGCGCTGTCCCCCCGACGCAGCGTCCAGGCGCGCACTTCGTCCTTGCCGCTGGTGAAGAACGAGATCAGCCCCAGCAAACGGTAGGCCTCGTGGATCAGGCGGTCGCGCCCCAGTTCCTCGATGGCCAAATCTTTCATAAACTCCGCCTGTTCCCTGATATCAAGCTGGGCCAAGTCCATTTCCAGAGAGCCAAAGAGCCGCACTGAGCTCAAGCCCTTCTCGCGGAGCTCCGCTTCCAAGGGTTCGGCCTGGGGCGCCACGTCCTGTCCCTCGTCCAGGTTTAAGACGACGAGTTCTGGTTTCAGGGTCAAGAAGGCAAAACCAGCTAGGGGTTTTTTCTGCTCATCCGTTAATGGGTACTCGCGGAGCGGGCTTTCCTCTATTAAGTGATCTTGGAGTTTTCTCAGAAGCTCTACCTCGGCGGACTCTTCAGGTGTGTTTTTCTTCTTACTTGAGAGGCGGTAGAGGCGGTTTTCGATGACGCTCAGGTCACGGTAGATCAGTTCCATCTCCACGATCCGCCAGTCGCGCAGGGGGTCCACCGTATCCTCCGGGTGGGGAACGTCCGGGTTGGCGAAGACGCGCACCACATGCAGGAGCGCGTCCGACTCCGACGCGAAGGAGAGGAAGGAGTTGCCCAGTCCCGCTCCCTTGCTGGCGTCGCGGGACAAACCCGCCAAATCCACGAACTCGACTGTGGCGGGAGTGGCTTTTCTGGGTTCGAATATCTCCACCAGTCTATCGAACCGCGCGTCCGGCACGCTGACCAGGGCGCGATTGGGCTCCGTCTTGCCGCTGGCGTAGGGCTTCACCTCCGCTCCGGCTCGCGTGATAACGTTGAACACTGTGGACTTCCCACAAAGCGGCAACCCCACAATCCCGCATCTCGGCACTTCAATCTCTCCCTTTTATATAGCGTTCCTTGACATACTCCTCCCATACGAGGACTTTTAAAATCAGACTGGCTCCCAATCTTTGACGAGCCTAAGTTCCCTCGCTTTAGCGAGGGGAGTATGTCAAATAGCTTAAGGATTAGTGACTTCCTGATTTTTACTAACCACTATCTTTTCTCCGTTGTGGTGAATAAAAACGGCTTCTGTTCCTGGGAAGCGGCGCAGGGTCTCACGCGCCTTTTCCTCGCCCATGACCAAAAAGGCTGTCGCCAGCGCATCGGCCTTTGCGGAGCAGGGATCGACTACAGAAACGGACAGAAGGGATGTTTCGATGGGAACCCCCGTATGAGGGTTGAAAATGTGCGACAGCTTTTTGCCGCCGACTTCTCGAAACCTCTCGTAAGAGCCCGAGGTGACCACCGACATCGTCTGGTCTGGGGCAAGGTCAAACTCCAGCACGCAGGCGGTGGAGTCCCTCCCCTCAAGCGGATGCCGAATACCGATCCGCCAAGGTCTCTTTCTCGAACCCCAAACCAAGATGTTTCCTCCTAAATCCAACAGCCCAGAACGCACCCCTAGGGCTTTGCAGTAGTCCGCCACCCTGTCGGCGGCGTAGCCCTTGGCGACGGCCCCAAGGTCCAGGGCCGCGCCCCTCGAACGCAAAAAAACCCAATCGGGAGAGACGAGGGAAAGACTCCGATAATCCACAAGGTCTCGCGCGGCGGCGATCTCTTTTTCGGAGAGGCTCCCATTCCCTTCCTTTGAGAGAATGCGCCAAAGGTCGGTTAAAGGCCCAATAGTGGGGTCAAAGTAACCGTCCGTTGCCTCGGAGAGGGTCAAGGCGTTCCGCAAAAGCTCCCAGGTCTCCGGGGCGACTTTTACCGGCGCGATGCCCGCGGAAGCGTTGACTTTGGAAATATCCGACGCTTCCGCGTAACGAGACAGCCTACCGTTCAACTCACGCAGCAAGGCGAAAGAACCGTCCAGGGCCTTCTCCGCCGTTTTTCGCGGGGCCTCCACGGAAATAGACGTCAGCGTGTTCATGTGGACTTCCGCCCGCTCCAGAACTATCACAGCGTCCCAACGTGCCAGGACGATCGCCGCGATAAGAAAAAGAAGAAAAAATGAAAAAAAAGACCCCCTAAAGCGTAAAATTTCTTTTCTCGAATTTTTCTTCAACCTCAAGCACATTCGCTGTCGGCCGTCTCTTCAACGACACGCCGGACGTTCAAGGGTCCTATGGTCTTGGCTGGGCATTTCGTGACGCAGGTTCCGCAGTTCGTGCAAAGCTTCGTGTCAATCAGGGCCCGATTGTTTTGCAGCGTGATCGCCTTCGCTGGGCAAGAGCGAACGCATAGACCGCAAGCAAGGCAACCGACGGAGCAGACCTTTTTCACGTCGGGTCCCTTCCAGCTGGAATTGCAAAAAACCTGAACGGCGGAGGACCGCGAGGTCAGCCCCAGCACAGACTTAGGGCAAATATCCACGCAAGCGCCACAGCCGACGCACTTCGCCGCGTTCACCCGCACCAGTCCGTCCACGATAGAAAGCGCCCCGAAGTTACAGACCGTGACGCAGGCACCAAATCCGATACAACCATAGGGACAGGCGTTTGGCGAGCCTCCGGGAATAATGGAGGCCGAGCGGCAGTCTCTCACGCCGTCATAGCCCACAGTACGCGCGGAGACTCGCGCCGTGCCTTGGCATCGAAGAAAAGCCCGCATCGGAACGAAGGCCTCACTTGCCACCCCCATGATGGCCGCGATCTTCTCCGCCAAGTTTGGACCGCCGGCGGCGCAACGCCCCGTGTTGGCGCCCTCGCTGACAACGGCATCGGCGTATCCGTCGCACCCGGGATACCCGCAGCCGCCGCAGTTGGCGCCGGGGAGAATCTCACGAATCAACGAAACCCTCTCGTCGATTTTCACGAAGAACTTTATGGAGGCAAAGGCAAGCAACGCCCCGAACAACAACCCCAATACCCCCATGATAATGGTGGGGTAAACTATTCCTAAAATCATAGCTTTTCCACCCTTCCTATTTGATGATACCACTGAAGCCCATAAAAGCGATGGACATCAAGCCCGCCGTGACCAGCGCTATCGGCAGCCCCTGAAGGCATTTTGGAATGTTGGCGCTACGACTCATGCGCTCACGAAGGCCGGCCATCAGGACAATGGCGATCAAGAAACCCACCGACGACCCCAGCGCGTTCACCACGGACTCGATCAACGTGAACCTTTCATTCATGTTGATGACGGCCACGCCCAAAACCGCGCAGTTGGTGGTGATCAGCGGAAGGAATATCCCCAGGGACTTGTACAGCGCGGGATTGATTTTCTTCAACGCCAGCTCCACAAATTGAACCAAGGCGGCAATGATCAAGATGAACGAAAGAGTGTACAAGTACTCCAGGTGCAGCGGGACGAGCACCAGGTGATACGCTAACCACGTCATGACGGCGGCCAAGACCAACACAAAGATAACGGCCACGCCCATGCCCTTCGCGGTATCCGACTTAGTGGAAACGCCCAGGAACGGGCAACACCCCAGGAACCGCGACAAAATGATGTTGTTGACGAATATCGAACCCAAGAACAACCAAAGCAGGCTCATGATTTTTCTCCCTTCGCGTCTCCGAATCCACCACAAATAGAAGCGGCGGCGCAGTGAGCGCAACCTTCGGACGTATCAGGGGCCTCCAGACCTTGCTTCTTTGCCGCGCGGTTCTGGTAGGCGCGGAAAAGCGCCATGTAAATTCCCAGGGAGATAAACCCGCCCGGGGCGAGAATGGCCAGAAGCGCCGGCTGATAGCCCGCAGGCGTGACGACCACGTCGAACACGGTGCCGTTGCCGAGGAGTTCCCTCATGGCGCCCAACAGCGTCAGGGCCACGGTGAAACCCAGTCCCATTCCAATGCCGTCGAAAAGCGACGCCATTACGCTTTCTTTGAAGGCGAAGGCCTCCGCCCGCGCCAGGATGATGCAGTTGACGACGATGAGGGGGATGAAGATGCCCAACGCCTTGTCCAGGGCCTGGGCATAAGCGGAGATGAGAAGCTGCGTCACCGTGACGAACCCCGCGATGAGCACGATGAAGATGGGGATGCGTATCTCGTTGGGCACGAACTTGCGTATCGCCGAAACCGCCATGTTGGAGCCCACCAGCACCGCCGTCGCCGCTATGCCCATGCCGACGCCGTTAACGGCGCTGGTGGAAACGGCCAGAGTGGGACAGAGCCCAATGCACTGCACCAAGGTCGGGTTCTCGTTGATGATACCGTTTTTGATTATCTTAAAAGGATTCATCCTTACTTCCCTCCAGCCAAATGTGTGCGCCAATGAGCCAAAGCCGCATTCACTCCATCACTGACCGCGTTGGAGGTGATCGTCGCGCCTGATATAGCCTGCACCTCTTCGGGAACGGCGGGTGAGGCCTTGACTACGGTCAGGCGCTCCACCTTTTTGTTTGAATACTGCCCCAAAAAGGCGGGGGTCGAAGATTTTGCGCCGAGTCCAGGGGTCTCGGATTGACTCAGAATTTGAATGGCGCGCAGGGCGCCGTCCTCGGCGACGCCAACGACAATCTGGATGGGGCCTCCATACCCTTTGGTCGTCACAGAGATGCTGTGCCCCACCGTCTTGTTTCCGCTTGATCCCCTGTGAATGCCTTGGACCATGGGATCCGCGTTGGAAGCGACTTCCATGGGCGTGAAGGCCTCGGCTCCGGGAAGCGCCCCTGAAAGCGCCTCGTTTTGGAGTCGCTCCTGGGTCCTGCGGATCGGCTCCAGGGTAATTGAGTACACCGCGCCGAGAATGATACCCGTCACCGCGGTAACGAGACAGAGGATTCCGCCGAGCCGGAGTATCTTCTCTCGGTTTTGCCTGCTGGCAGAAATATGAATGTTAGCCGTTCCCATGGCTTTTCACCTCTCCAAAAACGCGCGGCGTCGTCCACCTGTCGATGACCGGCACGGTGACGTTCATAATTAGTATTGAGTACGATACTCCCTCTGGGTATCCGCTAAAAGCTCTTATCAGCGACGTGATCACGCCGCAGCCGACAGCGAAAATGACCTGTCCGCGGGGTGTTGTCGGGCTTGTCACGTAGTCAGTGGCCATGAAAAACGCGCCCAGCGCGAGTCCGCCGCTCATGACCTCGGCCAAGACGTTCGAGCGACCGAACAATAGGGACGTGACGGCGACGGTGGCGATGTAGACGATGGGAATCCTCCAGGAGATAATTTCTTTGTAGATCAAGAAGCCTCCGCCGATGAGCAGCGCCAG
>JAITGK010000184.1 GCA_031280635.1 Synergistaceae bacterium | reverse complement strand
GTAGACTTGCTGTACGTTATGAGCGCAGAGCTGACATTCATCTAGCTTTTTTATTTCTTGGTGCTTCTTTAATTTGTCACTCTTTCACTTTAACTTAGTTATGTTAGATGCTCTAAGGGATGGTGATTATGGAACCACTTAGGGGCGGTAGTATTATCAATAACATACCGCCAGAGGTCGAAAAATTATTGAGTGAATATCCCGAAAAACGTTCTTTGGTGGAGTGGTGTTTCCGTTGGCTTTACGATATGCCTGAAGTGTCTGTTATTCTAAGCGGAACCAGCGCGATAGAACAGTTAAAAGACAATTTGAGAGTCTTTGCGGTTTCCCAGCCAAATGTCATGTCAGAAGAAGATATGGAATTAATACACACGATTCAAAAAATTTATGAATCAAAAGCGAATATCGCTTGTACCGAATGTAAATATTGTATGCCTTGTCCTCAAGGTTTAGATATACCAAATTTGTTTAAACTTTACAATCAGTATCAACTTTTTAATAAACCGATGAATGATTCACTGATTTATCAAAGGTCACGAATGGTTTGCGCGGATCAATGTATAAATTGCGGTCATTGCAAACGGCATTGTCCGCAACAGCTTGAGATTCCTGACCTTATGAAAATAGTACATCGAGAATTAATGAGACATTAACACATTTCTCTCGCTAAAGCGAGGGAAGTCTAAGATCGGCAAAGATTGGGAACCAGTCTTACATCTTCTCCCCTAGAGAGTGGACGCCTTCACTTTTTTTATAGACATCGGTTTGTTGATGTTGTAAGATTATATTAAAGGAAACACTGATTAAACCATATGGGGCTTCACCCCATACCCCACTTAGGGGCCGTAGGCCCCTAAGAACCCCATTTAATCAGCGTTTCTTTAAGCTTTCTATCAATTATATCTCTTTTTGTATGATTGTACAAAAGGATTTACTATAGCGACTTGCATAATTATGAACTCCAACACAGCGTGTAAAAGCTCATAACTACCGCAAAAATTTTGTTTATCAAAGAGCCAAAGGCTCTAAAAATTGAGGTGCTGAATCTTTGAGAAATTTTTTTAGGTTGCTCCCAGCAGTCAACCAAGTCTCGGCCAGCGCGGGCAAAGTACCTGAACGAGCGGAGGTCGAAGAAAGATATAAGTGGAACCTGGAGGACATCTACCCCTCCCTTGACGCGTGGGAGAAGGCCTTTACCGCCCTGATTCCCAGAGTGGACGCACTGGCGTCCTTTGCGGGGAAGACGGCGGTCTCCGCCAAAGCGTTGCTGGCGTTTCTGCGCGAGGAGGAGGACGTCTCCAAAGAACTGGGACGCCTCTACGTCTACGCCAACATGAAGAGCCATGAAGACCTGCGCGTTACGCGCCACCAAGAGCTGACGGAGAGGGTCGAGAACCTTTCTATGCGGCATTCCTCCGCGGTCTCGTTCTTCCAGCCCGAAGTTCTCGCTCTGTCGGAGGGTCAAATCGAACGGTATATGGCTGAAAATGACAGCCTGGCGCTCTATCGTTTCTACTTTTTCGAGCTTCTGCGGGATAAAGAGCACATCCTATCGCGGCGCGAGGAGGAATTGCTGGCCCAAACCCAGGAGATCGGGAGTGTGGCGCGGAACGCCTTCACCATGCTGACTGACGCCGACATGAAATTCCCAACAATCCAGGATGAAAACGGTCAGGACACGCAATTAACTGAAGAGCGCTATTATAAACTCAGTCGAAGCAAAGACAGGAACGTTCGAAAGGCCGCGTTCGATGGCATTCACAACACCTACGACGCTTATAAAAACGCGATAGGGGCGCTCTATGCGGGATCGGTGAAAGGCGACCTCTTTTACGCTCAGGCGCGGCGCTACTCCAACAGCCTGGAAAGAGCGCTTTTTCCGGACAACGTGCCCCTTTCGGTCTACAACAACGTGGTGGACACGGCCAACGTCCACGCGCCTTTGCTGCATGAGTATATGGCCCTCCGTAAGCGGGTACTGGGCTTGGACGAGCTGCGCTTTTACGACTTGAACGTCCCCCTGTCTGAGGAACCCTTGACCCACATCCCCTACGAAGAGGCGCTAGAGAAGGTAGCCGAGGCGCTGGCCCCCTTGGGTCAGGACTACAGCATCGTCCTCCGGCGTGGATTCGTGGAACGGTGGATCGACGTGTACGAAAACCAAGGGAAGCGGAAAGGCGCGTACTCCTGGGGGAGCTACGGGACGCGACCTTACGTGTTGCTGAACTACAACGGCACGCTTCGTGATGTGTTCACGATAGCTCACGAGATGGGGCACTCCTTGCATTCATGGTACTCGCGCGAGGCGCAGCCGCAGGTCTACGCCGACTACACGATTTTGCTAGCCGAGGTGGCCTCTACCACCAACGAGGCGCTGTTGCTGGAGCATCTGTTGCGCGAAAGCGAATCGAAGCCAGAGACTCAGCGCTTGGCTCAACGGAAGTGGCTCTTAACCTACTACTTGGACATGGTTCGGACGACTTTCTTCCGGCAGGCGATGTTCGCGGAGTTCGAGCGGGAGACGCACCGCCGCGCCGAGGCGGGCGAGCCTCTGGCCCCGGAACGGCTCCAGAACCTGTGGGGGGAACTCTGCGCCAAGTACCACGGTCCCTCTATGATCCTTGACGACCCTATCCGCGTGGAGTGGGCGAGAATTCCCCATTTCTACTCCGCCTTTTACGTCTACAAGTACGTTACGGGCTTTACCGCCGCAGGCGCGTTCGCGCGGGCGCTCCTGAGCGGGGAGTGCGGCGAGCGCTACTTGGACTTCCTGAAAAGCGGCGCGAGCGGCTTCTCGCTGGACATACTGGAGAAAGCTGGGGTGAGTCTGAAAAGCCCAGAACCTTTTGAGCACACAATGGCCACGTTCAAGGAAAAACTGACCGAAGCAAAGGCGCTGTTTGACGCTTAGAGCCGTTGGCTCTTTTCCGAGCAAAGTTTTTGCTGTTTGCGTCCAGTCCTCTTGCTTTTACGCGCAATGACGCAAACCGCTATAAATTGTCTATCTGATGGAGCTTATGACCGGAGACAAAGCTCCAAAGCAATAGAAAGGAAGTTTTCTCAATGGCTCGTAATATTGTTTCTCGCGCTTCGGATTATTCCCAGTGGTATTTGGACGTCATCAAGGCGGCGGAGCTGGCGGACTACGCGCCGGTGCGGGGTTGCATGGTGATCCGCCCCACGGGGTACTCGATATGGGAGTCTGTGCAGCGCCACTTCGACGACGCTTTCAAGCGCGCCGGACACGTCAACGCCTATTTTCCGCTCCTGATCCCAAACTCTTTTCTTGAAAAAGAAGCCGAGCACGTGGAGGGCTTTGCCCCGGAGTGCGCGATGGTCACTCACGCGGGCGGTGAGAAGCTGGAGGAACCCTTCGCCATCCGACCCACGTCGGAGACCGTCATTGGGCATATGTACAGCAAGTGGATCCAGTCGTGGCGCGACTTGCCGGTGCTCATCAACCAGTGGTGCAACGTCATGCGCTGGGAAAAACGCCCACGTCTCTTTCTCCGCACGTCGGAGTTTCTGTGGCAGGAGGGCCATACCGCCCATGCCACCCGTGAGGAAGCGATGGAGGAGACGCTGCGTATGCTGGAGGTTTATCGCCAGGTCATGGAGGATATCCTGGCCCTGCCGGTGGTGCCAGGGGAGAAAACGGCGGGCGAGCGATTCCCAGGCGCGATGAACACCTATTCCTGCGAGACGATGATGAGCGACGCCAAAGCTCTTCAGGCGGGAACAAGCCATTTCCTGGGGCAAAACTTCGCGCGGGCGTTCGGCATACGCTTCCAGAACAAAGCGGGGGAGCTGGAGGAGTGCTGGACCACGAGTTGGGGCGTTTCAACGCGGTTGATTGGCGCGATCATCATGACACACTCCGACGACGACGGGCTTGTCCTGCCGCCCCGCGCGGCTCCCACGAAGGCCGTCATTCTGCCTATCAGCGAGGACGAGCGTCTTCTCGAAGACGTTCTGCTGCCGAGGGCGAGGGAATTTTCTCATCAATTGAACGAGGCCCTGGGCGGTCTTCACACCTCCATCGACACACAGTTCCACCTGAGACCGGGAGACCGGTTCTTCTCGCATCTACAAAAGGGCGTGCCCCTGCGCTTGGAGCTGGGTGACAAGGACATGAAGGCCGGGACCACGCGGGTCGTGCGTCGCGACAACGGAGAAAAGATCGACGTGGCCCAAGACGCCCTCGTGCCCACGACGCTGAAAATTCTGGACGATGCTCAGTCCTCGCTGTATCGCAAGGCCAAGGCGTTTCGGGAGGCAAATACGCACTTTGCCGCCACTTACGACGAGCTGAAGGCGTTGTTGGAGAAGAAAGGCGGCTTTGTGGAGGCGTATTTCGCGGGCACGCCGGAGGACGAGCGGCGCATCAAAGACGAAACCGGCGGCGCCACGCCGCGTTGCGTTCCCCTGGACGGCGGCACGGGCAAATGCTTCCTCACCGGCGGGGAAGGGCGCAAGACGATCTTCGCGAAGGCGTATTAAAGCTGTTGACTCTTTTCCGCGCAAAGTTTTTGCCGCTTATATCCAGTTTTGGCTTCGCGTTTCCGCGTACGGTTATGCAACCCGCCATAAACGTTGAGCCATACGTTGTGTTGGTCCACGGTTTTCTGCGACGGGGGCGCAACATGCGCTTCCTCGCCAGAGAGCTGGAACAAAGGGGCTACCGCCCCCTGACGCCCAACCTTCCGACCACCTTTCGGAACGTGGCGGCCTGCGCCGAGTCGCTGGAACTGTATCTCGACGAACGCCTGCCGAGAGCGGGAGAGCGCGTCGTCCATTTCGTGGGACACAGCATGGGGGGGCTCATCATACGGGAGTACCTGTCGCGGCGGGTCGTGACGGGGCTGGGCAAAATCGTCCTGATCGGAACCCCCAACAAGGGCTCGCGTCACGGCAACCGAGCGCTTCTGGCGCCGTTGTTCCGTCGTGTTTTTCAAGGCCTGTCCGACCTGGCGGAGCCGGGGCCCCACATCGCGCCGCCACGGAACGTCCCCCCGCCCGACGTGGGCGTCGTGGTCGGAACGTGGACGGATGTCCTGAGGCGGCAGCTCCTGCGGGGAGAACACGACGGCCTGGTTACAGTGGATTCGGCGCGAAACGTGCCCGCTCGCGACGAGTTCTGGGTACCCACCTCCCACGAACGGCTCCACTGGCGTCAGGACACCGCGGAGGCGATCGATTCCTTTTTGAGGACGGGGAAGTTCAGGGCAGGGTAGCGTCACTCGTATAAAGACGCGTCTCCCCGCTTCGCTGTTCTTGCGATGTCCAGGGCCGTTTGCCCCTCTTTGTCCTTGGCGGCCACGTTTGCCCCCGCCTCGCGCAGGAGGTGTACCGTCTCCGCGCTGACGCCCCTCCTGGCCGCCATCATCAGCGGGGTCTTGCCGTCGTCCCTCGTGGCGTTTACGTCGGCTCCAGAGTCCAGCAGCAGCTTTATGATCTCCGCTCCACTACCCGCCGCCGCCGCGTAGTGGAGCGCCGTCTGCCCTCGAACGTTGCCCACGCTCACGTCGGCTCCCGACGTGAGCAGAAGTTGGACGCTCTCCAGACCCTCTGACGTCCCCACGGCGAACATCAGAGCCGTGACCCCGATCGCGTTTTTGACGTTCACGTTCGCCTTGGCTCTCAGCAGGGCCTCGACGATCTCGGGGCCTCGGTTTTCAAAACAAGCTGCCATCAGGGGCGTTGTCCCGTCCTTGTTGGGGAGATTGACGTCCGCGCCCAGGCGAATCAGCTCAAGGGCCACAGCCGGATTGGGGTTGACAAAAATGGAGGAGAGCAGGGGCGTTGTCTGAGCCGTTCCCCTGTCGTCAACTCTGGCCCCTGCCTTCGCCAGTTCCGTGACAATGGCGGGATTCATGTTTCTCTCAGCCGCCGCCATCATCGGGTTCAGGGCGTCCTTGTTCCTGGCGTTCACGTCGGCTTGGGCCTCCACCAGCACCCGAATCATCTCAGGATTGCGGTTCGCCGCCGATGCCAAAATGAGGGCCGTGTTCCCTTCCTCGTCCCGCTCGTCCACGTCCACCCCATTCTTCAGGAGGTCGCGCATCTGCAAGGGCGTACCCCGCTCCGCCGTGGAAAAAAATATTTCGCTCACGCTATCCGAGGATTCCCTCTGCTCGGGCTGCATGCCCCGGACGCTGGCAAAAAGCAACGGCGCTCCCGCTAGCAGGCAGAAGAACAGCGTCGCCGCCCATAAAACCCGTTTTCCCTTCATCGCAAACCCTCCAAATTTGTTATGCCGTCAGCAGGCTCGCCGCTCTGAGAACATGAGAGGCCAGGACGGAGGTGGTCACCGCGCCGACGCCGCCGGGTACCGGGGATATCATAGAGACGCGCGGGGCAACGGCGTCGTAATCCACGTCACCGCGGAGGTTTCCGTTCTTGTCCACGTTGATGCCCACGTCGAGAACGATGCTTTTTTTTGAAACGAAAGCGGAAGTCAGCATTCCAGCCTTGCCGACCGCCGCGACAACCACATCCGCGGCGCGGCATATCTCGGCGGTGTTTCGGGTCTTAGTGTGACAGATGGTGACGGTGGCGTCGCGCTTTACCATCAACATGGCCAGAGGGCGGCCCACCACCATGCTGCGCCCCACGACGGCGACGCTCTTCCCCGCCAGTTCTACCCCCGCCAGCATCTCCATGACGGCGGCGGGCGTGCAGGGGGCAAAGCCGTCCGACTCCCCCGCGAACACCTTCGCGATGTTGACGGGATTCATCCCATCCACGTCCTTCAAAGGATGGATCGACCGGCGGACTTTGTCTTCGTTCAGACGCTTCGGCAGAGGGCGGAACAACAAAATTCCATGCACATCCGCGGAGGCGTCGATCTTTGCGAACTTCGAAAAAAACGTCGTCTCCTCCACGTCCTCAGGAAACTCGTATACCTGCGCCGCGATTCCCAGCTCCCTGAACCGCGCCAGCGCGCCGCGCTCGTAGGACAGATCGTCCGGGCGCGTCCCAACGCGGATAATGCCCAACTTGGGCTCGACACCCCTTTGTTTCAGCCTGGTCAGCTCCTCCATAAGGGATTTCTTCATCCGCGCGGCGGTCTCCGCGCCTTTCATAACAACGGCCATCTTCTCATCCCCTTCGCGCCTGCGTGGCCACCATGCCCGACCGCCCGGAGAGCTCCGCCATCTCCACGTCCGCCGCCGCCGCGCTCTTGCGGAAACGCGCCGCTACCTCACTCAGGGTCGGAAAGTCCATCTCGCCGTCAACGCAGCAGTCGAGAAGGCGCGTGAAGGCGTCCGCCATGCCGCCGCCCTCCATCTCCGCGTGGACGGTGTGCACGTTTACCCCCGGCTCCAGCATGTCCAGATATTTATCGTTGACGCTTTCGGCGTCCATGCCGTTCATGCCCCACAACTCGTCTAGGGTGGGCAGGGTTGTGGGGATTTGCAGGGTGCGGAACGTCACGCCGTTCATGCGCGGGAAAAAGGGTAGTCCGCCCCGCACGTCGCTGCAGTAAGCGAAGCCCAACTCATCTTGTACGGTTAGGCTGTCGAAGGACGCCTGCCAACCCGGAGCGGCACAGCTCCTGGGGGATGAGCCGGCGACCTTAGAAAAAAGTTCAGCCGCCTTGGCGAACTCCCCTCGAATCTCCTCGCGGGTCATCCTCCGCAGGCGATCTTGCCATAGAACGTGATCCCAACAGTGGATACCGCAGTCATGCCCCTCGGCGGTCGCACGCCTCAGAATACCTGGGTTTGACGCCACGATCATCGGAGCCCGCAGAAGCGTGCCGTACAGGAGCGTTTTCAACCCATAGACGCTCGGAGCCCGAGTGCGCAGCATTTTTGAAATGAAACCTTTTCGGAAAATACGGCGGATCGCCTTGCCGGAGTTGTCCGGTCCCATCGAGAAAAAGAACGAGGCCTTGATTTTTCTCTCGCGAAAAATGTCCAAGAGACGGGGAACGCCCTCCAGATACCCCTTCAGCGTGTCTACATCCACCTTGACAGCCAGCTCGCAGCTCATGCTTTAACGGCCCTCCCCTGTCAGCTTCGCGCCGACGGGCAGCCCCAGTTCATCTCCTTTCGATTCTTCTCCATCACTCCACTGGCCTCGTTCAATTCGCAAAGCGCCGTCCCCCGCAGCCACCTCCAGGGGGGATGACGACGTAACGACGCCTGGCGCGGCGGCACTCCCGCGGCACGGACGCGCTTCCCAGACGAAAAGCTTTTTCCCACGCCAGAAGGTAAACGCTCCCGGAAAGGGGTGCGTGACGGCTCGCGCCAAGTTATAGATCTCTCTCACCGTTTTCCGCCAGTCGATGAGCCCGTCCTCGGGACGCCTGCGCCCGAAGTACGTGGCCCGCGATTCGTCCTGCTCCCACCCGTGAGCTGTCCCCGCTAGAATGGAGGGCAAGCCGCGGCGCAGCATCTTTCGGGCCGCGGGGATCAATTTTTTGAAAACGTCATGGGCCGTGTCGTCAGGGCCGATGGGGACGGCCTCCTGGTCCACGATCCGTCCCTCGTCCACCCGCGCCGTCATGTGGTGCAACGTCACGCCCGTCTCCGTTTCCCCGTTGATGACGACCCAGTTGATACAGGCGCGCCCCCGGTAGCGGGGCAGGAGCGCTCCGTGGATGTTGAAGGCCCCCAGCGGCGCCAGATCCAAAATCGAAGTGGGAATGACTTTGCGGTACGAAAACGAAAAAATTAGGTCAGGCCGAAGGTCGTGGATCAAGCCCGCCTCGGCCTCGCCGAGCTTTTCCGGGGCGCGGACAAAAAGGCCGTTCCATTCCGCCAGTTCCCATACCGAGCGGAACCACTTTTCCTCCGCGGGGTCGTCCTCGTGGGTGAACACCGCGGCCACGTCCAGTCCCGCGCTCAACAGCTCCTCCAGACAATCATGCCCAATGGAGCTGTAGGCGAAAACCACAGCGCGCTTTCTGAGGTCTTTTTCGTCCGCCATTTTATTAACCCCGCGCTTCATCCGCCTCGTAAATTTTTCGCACCACGTAGCGGGGGCGTTTGCGTACCTCTTGATAAATGCGTCCTACGTACTCTCCCTCAATGCCGATACAGGAAATCGTGACGCCCATCAGCAGGAAAAGAATCGCCAGCAGCGTGAAGACGCCCTCCGCCTCCGGACCCACGAAAAGGCGACGGACGAACATGTAAGCCGCGAAGAGGACGCTCAGGGCGGAGATGAGGATGCCCGCCATAGTCACGGCCTGGAGGGGCGCCAGGGAGAAGCCCGTCATCAGGTCGAAGTTCAGCCGGATCAGGCGGAACAGGCTGTACTTGGACTGCCCCTGCTCCCGCTCGTTGTGGGAGACCTCGATCTCCACCGGGTTTGTGGCGAACTTCTGCGCCAAGGCCGGAATGAAGGCCGTGGTCTCCGCCGACTCGTTGATGATGTCGATAACGTCGCGCCGGTACGCCCGCAGCATACAGCCGTAGTCGTGCAGGGCCAGCCCCGTGATCCGGTTGGTCAGGCGATTGACGATCCGGGAGGCCGTCACGCGGAAAAGGGAGTCCCGCCGGTTTTTCCGGATTGTCCCCACCACGTCGTGCCCCCCGTCCACCTGCTCCACCATGCGGGGAATCTCCTCGGGCGGGTTTTGCAGGTCCGCGTCGAGGGTGACCACCACGCTCCCTTTGGCCAGGTTGAAGCCCGCCAGGATCGCCATGTGCTGCCCAAAGTTGCCGTTGAAATCCACGACCCGCGTCACGCCGGGGCGGCGCTTCCGCGCTTGCAGCAAAAGCGGCAGGGTCGCGTCGCGGCTGCCGTCGTTGATGAAAATTACCTCGTAAGGGCGTTTCATCCCGTCGAGAGCTGGAAAAAGGCGCTCAAACAAGTGAGGAAGGCTCTCTTCCTCGTTGAAAACAGGGACAATAACGGAAATTTCCACAGCGGGACACGTCCGCGCTTCCCCAGGCATGTTGTTCAGCGTTTCTCTCAATCGGCGCTCATCTCCCGCGCGAACCTTTTAAGGGCTAGCTCCCAAAAGACCCGCTTATTCCAGTCCTCTGTTTGACAAGACCACGTCGTTCCGCGTCTGGTCCCGCCATATTATAGTACTTTTCCCAAGCAAACGCTCCAATTCCTCCATTTTTCGCCCGTCCGACGCGAGAAAAACCCGCTCTTTCCCGTCCCACAGGGCCTTGAGCTCCTCCCGACCGATAAACCAGCGGCGGGGGTCTTTCTCCTGCCGCGCGCCGAACTCCAGCTCTCCCACGGCGTTCACCAAAACGATTCTCCGCTTCAGGTAGAAGCCCAAACCCTGCATAATATCCCCATAGCCGGCCACCACGTCTCCCGGCTGAAGGCGCTCTTGAATCGCCGCCGCCGGTTCTTTGTAGGAGATGAGTCCCGCCTCCAAGGTGAACCCCCGCGCGAAAACCAGCGCGTTGACGAAGGCCAGGAGGCAAAGCGCCATGACCATCTTTTGGGGCGACGGGTTGGCGCGCGGGTCGCGGGTGGTGAGGGGTATGTTCATGTGGCGAAGACGCGGCTTCCAGCCACAGAGGGCGAGGGCCGCTAGACTTATCGAGGCTGGCAGGGTGTAGGGGTACAGCGCCGAAGCTGGTATTTTTTCCTGAAGTGGGGGATAGATGACCCCGGCCGCGGCCAGAAGCAGCAACAAAGCCCCGTTCAGGCGTCCGAAACGCTTGGCGGCCCCCACATCCCCGTCCGCGATGGACGTGAGCGCGCGTCCGCCGAGTATCGCCAAAGGCGGCAGGCAGGGCACGATGTAGGGGATCAGCTTGGAGCTGGACAGCGAAAAAAAGAGAAACGGGACGGCGAACCAGAGCCCTAAAAAAAGCCCAGAACGCTCCGCGTCGTCGTGGCGCGGAAGCGTCCCTCTCAGCATGTCGGGCAGAAGACCCGCCCAAGGAATGAGGCCGCCCGCCAGGATAGGAACGAAGAACCAGAAGGGCTGATACCGCCCGTGCATTTGAGTGGCGTAGCGTAGGAAGTGCTCCTGAACGAAAAAGAAGTAAAAGAAATCGGGGTTCGCTGAGCAGACCGCCCAGAACCACGGAACGGAAAGGACGAGGAACAGGGCGGCGCCCGGCGGGTAAAGCGCGTGGAGGAACAGTCGCCAGCGCCGGGTCAGAACCACGTACCAGAACACGATCCCAACCGGCAGGACGACCCCGATCAGGCCCTTGGTCAGGGTGGCGAGGGCCATGCCCGCGTAAAACAGCAAGAGATACCGCCGCTCCGTCAGCCCGAGCCAGAACCCCGCTAACGAGACCGTGATAAAAAACGAGACCGTCATGTCCAGGATGTTGAGACGAGCGATGGCGAACCACAAAAGACAGGTGGAGAGGATCACCGAGGCGCGGACAGCCTCGCGGAGGCCGTAGATCCGCCGCGCCAGGACAAAAGCCACGAAAACGCCCCCCAGGCCGCAGAGGGCCGGGGTCAGGCGGGAGGCGAACTCGTTTTGGCCGAACGCGGCAAAGCAGGCTGCCGTGAACCAGTAGTGCAGGACGGGCTTCTCGAAATACTTTACGTAGTTGAGCCTGGGGGTGACGTAGTCCCCCGTCGCCATCATCTCGCGGGGAATCTCCGAGTAGCGGCCCTCGTCGGGGTCCAGCAACCCCCAGTCGCCAAGTCCCCAGAGGCCGCACAAAACAATCAGGGCCGCTGTCAGGAGAGGCGGAATTTTCACGTTCATGGCCGTCCGGGGACGAGGGTCATGCGCACCGCGTCGCGCAGACCCACCTTCGGAGCCCAGCCCACGAGTTTGTTCATCTTTTCGACGGAGGGTACGCGGTTTTTCATGTCGTCGTAGCCGTTGCGGTAGTACTCCTCCGCCGGGACGGACACGAAGCGGACCCTCTCCGCCCGGGCCGCGTACTCGGGAATGCCCTTCATCACGTCCACCACCGTCTCCGCCAGCTCGCGGATGGAGGCGTTGTTGGCGGGGTTGCCGATGTTGAATATCTGCCCGTCCGCTCTGCCGCCCTCGTTGCGGATCAGCGCCATCAGCGCGTCCGTGCCGTCCCCTATCCAGGTGAAGCTGCGGCGCTGCGTTCCCCCCGCCACCAGCGTGACCTCGCTCTTTTCCAGCACGTCGTGGGCGATTTGCGTGATGGAACGCGCTGTGCGGTTTTGAGCGTCCTCTGGGGTATCCAGCCTGGACCCCACCCAGTTAAACGGACGGAAAATCGTGTACTTCAAGCCCTTCTCCTGACCATAGGCCGTGATGATCCGGTCCATCATCTGCTTGCCGCAGCTGTATATCCAGCGCATCTTGTCCACGGGGCCCACGATAAGAGGGCTTTCGTCCTCATTCAGCACCTCGTCGCTGGTGAGACCATAGACCTCGGAGGTCGAGGGGAAGATCACCCGCTTGCCGTGTTTCACGCACATCCTCACGACCTTCAGGTTTTGCTCGAAGTCTAGCTCAAAAGTCCACAGGGGGTGACTAAGGTAATAGGCCGGCTTGGCGATTCCCGCGAAGGGCAACACCACGTCGCTCGCCGCCACCTGTTTTTCCAGCCAGGCGTCTTCCTTGAAGATGTCTCCCTTTTTGAAAGCGAACCGTCGCGGGTCCGCGCTCTTTTTGAAGCCCTCCACGTTCCGGTCGTTCAGATCGAACGCCGTGACGCGCCAGTCCGTCGTCTCCAAGATTTTTTCCGTCAAGTGGCTTCCGATGAATCCATCCGCCCCCAAAAGCAACGCCTTCAACCCCCGCACCCCTTCCGCCGAGCCCGCGCCGGCCTGTCAATGTGTCCCCATCATACCATGCGCGCGGGGTTTCTCATGCCTCGGCAAAAACGCCTAGAGTGAAAAGGCGCGGAAGAACCGTGGTGAAAGCCATAAGGCAAACTCATTGAAAATTTTGCGCAAAAAAGAGCCAAAGGCGCTAAACAAAGTTCCCCTAGTCACCACTGGAAATTGTCGCCCAGGTAGAATTTTCGGGCCAGGGGGTTTTCCCGCATTTCGGCGGGCGTACCGTTCAGTATGATGCGCCCGTCGTGGATCAGGTAGGTTCGATCTGTGATGGAGAGGGTCTCGCGCACGTTGTGGTCGGTCAGCAGGATGCCGAACCCCTGTTCTTTCAGGCTCTGAATCGTGTTTTGTATGTCACTGACGGCGATAGGATCGATGCCGCTGAAGGGTTCGTCCAAAAGGATGAAGTTGGGCTGCAACGGCATGGAGCGGGCGATCTCTAGCCTACGGCGCTCCCCGCCGGAGAGCGCATAGCCCTTGGTGTCCGCGATGCGCGCGATGCCAAACCGCGCCATCAAGGCCTCCACCATCTTGCCCTTCCTCTGTTTTAAGCCCGTTTCCTCACAGGCCAGCAACAGGTTTTCGCGAACCGTCAGGTTGCGAAACACCGAGGACTCTTGAGGCAGGTAGCCGATACCCTCCCGCGCGCGACGGTACACAGACATATTCGTCAGGTTGCGTTTCCCCACGAAGACGACGCCCGCGTCCGGTTGCACTAGTCCCACGATCATGTAAAAAGAGGTGGTTTTTCCAGCGCCGTTGGGTCCCAGCAGTCCCACGATCTCGCCCTGCCCCACTTCGATGTTCACGTCACTCACTACCAGACGGCCTTTATAGCTCTTGCGCAATTCCCGGGTCGAAAGTTTCCGTTCACTCACCGCTTCTGCTCCCGCTTTTCCTGACCCATGTCGATAGTGATCCGGGCTGGGGCGCCCTGGCCCTCTGAGATTCCCCCCATCGCCTCGACCCTGTTGGAGTTTGGGAAGTAGACAATAGAGCGGGAGGTGAGGGTCCGCCCCTTCTGAATGGCCTTGACGCCGCCGCTGATCACGACGCTGCCGCGCTCCACGGAGTAGACGGCCGTGTCCCCTCGAATGTCCACCGCGTCCCCCGCGGAGTTAGGGCGTCCCCGAAGCCAAACAGAGCGTTTGGCGGTCATGGAGGACAAAACCCCCTTCTGGAGGGTACCCTTCACGTCCTCGGCCCCGAAAACCACGTCCTTCTCACGGTCTTCCAGACGGCGCACATTGAGGGCCGCAATGTCGTCGCCCTTCATGTAGAGTTTGTCCGCGTCGATCCAAATCTTGCCAAACTCTCCCTTCACGTTTCCCTCCGCGATGTAGGTGGGCGTCTGGGCGAAAAAGAGCGACGCGGCCCGCGAGGAGAGATCAACCCAATCACCCTGCCAGTCGCCTGATACCAGCACTCCCTCTGTGAAGTGCACCTCTTTGTTTTGGATGTTGCCGGTTCCCTTGGGGGCGTGCGCTGTCAAGCCCCCCGCCTGGATGACCACGTTGCCCGATGCCAGGAAGTCTCCGCTTTGTGAGTCGAAGCGCATCCGGTCAGCGGTGATCTGCGCGTCGTTGGGTATCTCCGCGAACGACATAGAAGCCGCCAGCGCCGCCAGCGCGGGAAGGAGCGAAAGGAAAACTTTGGCTTTACTCGAAATTCTCTGTCCGTTCCGCCGAGAGCGTAACCAAAACCACAAGGGAAAAACCTCCCCCACTACAGTTTTCCACATGATGAATGTCAACCAGAAACGTTTTTATTTTGACACACTCCCCTCGCTAAAGCAAGGATATTCTAGGATCTCAAATCTCCAATCCAACATAACGCAGTGTTATCTATCGAAAGTTTGGCGGTTTGGAGCATGTAAATTAACAAATTATGCCCCATATGTCATTTTAAACTGATTTTAGAGCGTATTGCAAAAATGTAACTGAACGACCACCGGCTGAAAGCCGGCGGGTTCTTTTTACGACTGAAAGTCGCATCCAGGCTAAAGCCTGCTGGAAGTCCTAAGGCTTAAGCCTTCTAAAGTTTACGACTGAAACTCGTCATGTACCGTTAGTTCGTGTTCTTCTTTATGCTTTTCTATATACTCCTTTATCATTTCCTCTGTTACTGTCCCTACTGTTGCGCAAAAATATCCTCTTCCCCACAAATGCTGGCGCCAGTACCGTTTCTTCAAATTTGGATATTCTTCTTGCGGTAAGCGCGAACTTCTTCCTTTCAAATATTGCACTATCTTCGATTGATACACCACCTCACGGAATAGCATATCAAAAACAAAAAATTGCTGAAAGCTAACCGGCTAAAGCCGGTGGTTTTCAACCTGGCAGTAGATAATATAAGAATGAAGCCATAAGAGTTTCAAGAAAGAGTAGTTCAAGCGTCAGAACGTGGAGAAAAGCCTTTATTGATAACGCAACGCCTGGAGGTGAGTTTTGGATGGGGTACAACCTATTGCAACGCTATCAAACAACTGGAAAATATGAGGCTTTAACACAAAATGCCGGAGTAAAACCCAAACTTCTCCAGG
>JAITGK010000180.1 GCA_031280635.1 Synergistaceae bacterium | reverse complement strand
ATCACATTGCGACAAATCCGCGTGTCATATGGTTTTTCAACACGTGTGTCATTATTTTTGAAAATCATTGTGCTGCAAGTGTTTAGTTTAAAAATATCATTATTTAAATAACACTCTCCCTTTGAGCCAAGCTTTTCGCGCCGTGGTCAAGAACTCGTCGTAGAGGTCGCCGGCGAAGTCGGGATAGGTGTAGTCAAAAGGCGTCCATTTCCCGGAACGGAAGCGCAGCGTCACCTCGGCGAAGATTCCGTCGCGCAGGTAGACCCGATGCGCGTGGTCTTTGGTGGACGCCAAGACCAGTCGCGCCCCATCCACGTACCCTGGATCCACGTTGATGGCGCGGGGGGCGCGACTCTCCGTCTCCAGGGCTATCGCTTGACGCTTCCAGTCGGCCAGTCCCCCGGCGGACGTCAAACCCTCGAAGCTCACGAAGCGCCGCAGAAGCCTTGGAGCGATGTCGCGGTAGTAGTCCGTGGCCGTAAAGGGCATGGGATTGCTGACGATATCGGACCTGCCCCAAAGTGTACGCAGTTTTTCCAGCGCCCAGGTAAAACGCTCCTCCTCCTCTATTGAGTAGAGGACACCTGTAATCCGCTTCACCAGCGGGCCTTCCAACACAGAAAGATCAGTCACCCGTCTTCCTCCCTAACGCTTTTTCCAGTTCCTTCGCGTCGTCCTCGTCGTCCGGTTCCTCCGGGACGATGAAGTCGGTACCCGCCGCCAAGATCCCCATCGTCTGAGGTCCCAGGGTCTTCAGCATCCCGTTTCCCTCGTCTTCCTCCTGAGGCTCTTTTCCCGAATTCGCCTCGCCGTTCGCTTCGCCCAGAACAAAAAATTCGGTGCCCGGCGTCAAAAGTCCCATCGTTTGAGGTCCCAAAGCTTTCAATGCCTCGTTGCCCTCCTCCAGCCCTTCTTCCGTTTCTTCTTCTGTCGTCTCGCCCTCGGCTTCTTCTATTTCTTTTTTTTCTTTTTCCTCCGCGCTTTCGGTCTTCGCTTCCCCGCTCTTCTCAAGAGGGCTCAGTAGGGCCAGCTTATCCGCCAAGGCGCGAAGTTTCGTCATGGCTGTTTCTTTTTTTCTCGCTTCTTTCTCGCTTTCATCCGCGTTTTTTTTGACGCAAAAATATCCTAGGAAATCCCCTCCCCACTCACAGAAGTACGCCGTCTCACCGCCTGCTCCCTCGTCCTTTTCCACGCGGCGGTGGTAGACACACCCTTCCTTGTCGAGGGAGGCGGCCCAGGCCTTGCCCACGGCGGCCCACCAGGCGATGTCCGCGGCCTCCGCCACCTCGCTGGTGCAGTCGTCCAACATGAAAATATCTTTTTCGAGACGCCGGAACGTCAAGGTGCAAGGGCTTCCCTTGCCTTCCAGCGTCACAAGAAACTCGTTTTTTTCGGGAATGTCGCGGGCGGAAAGGCGCGTCAGATCGGGTCCGAACATCAGGAGCGCCGTCTGGTTCACGTGCAGCCTGCCATACTCGCACATAGCGAAGGGCACAGGGGCCTCCCACCAGGGGGGAAACCTAGGGGCCCTGGGTTGGAGGGCCTCCTTCAGCGGCGATACGCTGGCTCCGTCCTCCTCGACGGTGAGGGCTTGGAGGTTTTCCGAATCCGCGAAGCCGTCCGGTGGCGAACCGGGTCGGAAAACCGCGAAAGGCTTGAAGGCGCTCTGAGTCATCTTCGGTATCTCGGCAATGAGGGTCTCTGGACTGTCGATCTCGATCAGAGAAACTAGTTGGTCCTTGGTGAACACGGCGAAGTCCTCGAAGTTCTCACTGGGCGGCAGAACGCAGTAATCCAGCCCCATGCGGTATAGCGCCCGCAGCAGCTCCGTTAAGCTCGACCGAGTGGTCAGAGATTTGAGTGGTGTTTGACCGTGAAGGTCAGTCATCCGGTTTCACCTCCAGGTATTTTATTTATGATTATTCCATCAAGGCCGCAGCGAACTCGGAAGGGTCGAAAGGACTCAAATCCTCAATGTCCTCTCCCAAGCCGATGTAGCGTATGGGGATCTTCAGATCGCAGGCGATGGGAAGAACAACCCCACCCTTGGAGGTGCTGTCATACTTGGTGAGGATCACGGCGGACAAGGGAACAGCGCTGTTGAAGGCGGTCGCCTGCGCGAGACCATTCTGCCCCGTCACCGCGTCCAACACCAAAACGGTCTTGATCCGCTCCGGACCCGCCTCCCGCGTCAGCACTCGGTGAATTTTCCCAAGTTCCTCCATCAGGTTGCGCTTGGCGTGAAGTCGCCCCGCTGTGTCCACGATCAGCACATCGGAGGAGGAGGCCCGCGCCGCCTGCCAGGCGTCGAAAGCAACGGCGGCGGAGTCACTTCCCTGCTTCTGAGCCACCACCCTCACCCCCGCCCGTTCGCCCCAGACCTGAAGCTGTTCCGCCGCCGCCGCGCGAAACGTGTCCGCGGCGGCCAGCACTACCCTTTTCCCCTCGCTCAAAAAACGCATGGCCAGTTTTCCCGACGAGGTCGTCTTTCCGCTGCCGTTGACACCCGCCATCAGCAGCACCAGTGATGGATGTTCTGGACCCCCGGCCTCGAAGGGTTGCCCCATCCCTTCCACGGCGGAAAGCCGCTCCGCGATTATCGACACAAACACGGTCCGAAGCTCAGACTTCGAGGTGATCCCTCTCTTTTTCGCCTCGCGCCTTAACTCTCCGGCAAGGCTCTCAGATAGGTCTACCCCTACGTCGCCCGCGATCAACCCCTCCTCCAGTTCGTTCCAAAAAGCCTCATCAAAAGGTTCTTCTCTGAAAAGCGACGCGATACCGTCGCTCCAACGTTCTTTGACGCCTTGGAGTTTTTCTTTCAGCCGCGCGAAAAAGGCCATCTACGCCCCCCCCTTTTTCGGTCCTCCGTTGTGCCGGTGGGGCGGAAGTCGCGGGATTTTCTGCCTATCCCCAGTTTTATATCCGCCCTCGGTGGGCGGTCCGGAACGCTCCCGTCCTGGGAAAACCGTCCTTGGCGTTTGTCCTCCCGTCTCTCTGGCGGATGGAGCGGGCTTTCCGGGTTTTTCTCTTTCGCGCGCAGGTCTTTCATGCGTAGGTTGAGCGAGCTTTTCATAACTGGGGCCGTCTGCGCGCCTTCCGTGACGCTTTTCTGGAAAGCGGGCCTCGCCCAGGGCGACAGCCACTGTGGCAAGGCCCTCCATCTTAGGCTCAGGGACCTTCTTGAACTCAGGCGCCTTTTCCGCCAACCTTCCCGCAATGTGTTCTTCAATAGAGATTTTTTCTGGCTTGAGCCTTCTGACCGGGACGCTCAACGCCCTGGACTTTACGGAGGCAATCCGCAGACTCCCTGACGAAAACGGAGACCGGCGCGGCGTCTCCGGCGCGGTTTTCTCCCACGTTTCACCCCGCTGGACGGTCTCCTTGAAAAGCGCGAAGTCCGCGATGGGGACGGCAACTTCTTGCCCCTCTGGAAAGCGGATTTTGACGCTTTCCGTCCGTAGGTCCACGCCCTCCAGCACGTAGTTTCCCTGATCTGTCCTAATCTTGGCGCCAGGGCTGGGGAGTCGGCGCCAAAGTTCGCTGTAGGTCTCCTGTTCATAGGCCATGCAACACATCAGCCTGCCGCAGATGCCCGATATTTTGGTGGGGTTCAGGGCCAAGTTCTGCTCCTTGACCATGCGAATGTTGATGGGGGTGAAGCGGTGCAGCCAGCAACCGCAGCAACAAGGTCGTCCACAGGGGGAGACGCCTCTGGCGGTCTTGGCTTCGTCGCGAACGCCGATTTGTCGCATCTCAATGCGAGTGCGGAACTCCCTGGCCAGGTCGCGGACATAGGCGCGAAAGTCCACCCGCTGTTCAGCGGTGAAGTAGAAAAACAGCTTCTTGCGATCCATCATGTATTCCACGTCCACCAATTTCATCTGAAGTTCATGGGACTGCAAAAGCTGGCGGCCGCGGATCAGAGCCCTATCCTCGTCCTGGTGAAGCTGACGGTTCTCTTGAAAGTGCTCCCGCGCCGCCGTTTCCACCAACTCCACCTCCTGCAGCATGGGCTCTGGCCCCCTGGTGTGTTCATCGCCCGGCTCGTCGGAGCACGCTCGCCGATACTTCGCCTCCTGCTCCTTCGACAAGGTTCCGCCCAACAAGGCCATCTCTAGCCCCCGAAGCGTCCTAACCAGGATCCACCGCCCCGCCTCAACCTCCGCTTCCTCTATGTTCACCAGGCCAAGGTAGCGGGGCTTACCGAAAACCGCCAAATATATGCTCAAAGGGAAGTCCCTCCTTGAGTGTCAGAATTAAAAGGTCACAGACCATCGTCTGCGAAAGTTTTTTCTGCGATACAAGCAGCCGAAGCCGCTCCGTCCGGGCGGCCGACTCCGGGTCCCCCCTCCGCAGGAGGTGCGCCGTCCATGACGCCAGCATCCCCCCCATGTCCTCCTCGTTTTTGGCGCTTCCCAGCCAGTCCAGCCAGTCCGCCTCCCCTGTGGGGACGGGGCGCGGCTCGACAGAGGAGGCCGCCGCCATGACCGTCAGACGCGAACGGCTTCTCAGCGTGGGCAGAAAGCCACCCCTCTCTATCAAGAAGAGAAGGCAGGCGTGAGAAGGAGGCTCCTCCGCGATCTTCAGAAGACTGTTAGCCGCGGGAAGCAGCAGTTTATCCGCCGCCGGGAGCACGCCCAAACGCCGCCGGGCGGTTACTGGCCTCAAAGACAGGTCGTGGATCAGCCCACGACAAGCGTCGATGTTGGCCGCTTTGTCTAACTCCCCCACTACAAACAGATCGGGGTGGCGGAAGACTCCGTCCCTGTCGCGAACCCAGCCTTCACACCCCGCGCAGCCGTCGCCGCTCTTGCCCGCGTCGCACAGGTACAGGCGCGCCATTGCCTCTAGGAGCGCCCCATGCCACTGATACGGCGCGGTTACGACCCAGCAGTGAGGGACGGACCCTGTTGAGAAGGTCGAAAGGATTCCACGCCACCCCGGGGTTCCCGCGAAGGGAACGTTCAAAACAGGAGCGAGATCAGACACCCTTTTATCTCCTCCATTAGCTGTAGGGCCCGGGCCCGTCCGCCCTCTTGGGAAAAAACCTGCTCCAGCTCGGACAGGGCAGCCTCAGCCTTCTCTATCGTAACGTAGGTATTACGGTCTGTATGCCGCCACTTCAGGTCACGGCGCAGGCTGAAACCCCGCATCGCCCGCGCCAAAAGCTCTTTCAGGATAAACCGATATTCGGCAATTAGACTCTCTGCCGGAAAGATCGACAACTTGGCCGCCACAATATCAAGTCTGTCCAGAAGTGTGCGTACCTCCAGCTCCTCCAAAGCGTTCCCCATGGTTGCTCCAAAGGAGGGCTTCACAGGGGCCGCCTGCGTCGAGGCCTGCTGCCGCGCCCCGCCACCGCCTACCTCTATTTTCCCCCCGCCACGCTTGCCGACCCTCACCGCTGCCCCCACGTCAACTTCCCAACGCGCCCGCGAACGGCGGCGGCGACAGCCTCAGCGTCCATGCCCGCGTCCACGACCTCAAAACGTTCCGGAGACATCCGCGCCAGTTCCCTGTACCCCCCCGCCACCCGCGCCATGAAATCGGACCCGCCGGACTCTATGCGGTCCAACCCGCCCCTTTGCTCCAGACGCGCCGCCGCCGCCGCCGCTTCAATGTCCAGGAGCAGCGTCATGTCGGGCTCCGGGAAGCGGCAACAGTCCAGGAACCTCCGGGTATCCTCGAAGGACAAATCCCGCCCCCAGGACTGATAGGCGAGGGTGGAGTCCGTGTAACGCTCGCAGACCACCCAAACCCCTTTTTCCAGAGCCGGGCGTATTTTCGCGTCCACATGCCCGGCCCGGTCCGCCAGGAAGAGCAAAAGTTCCGTCCGCGGGGTGATGCCCGCGCCCTCCAGCAACAGACGGCGTAGCAATGGCCCGCTGTCCCAGTCACCGGGTTCGAAAGTCCGCAACACGCCTCCCGGTCCCAGAACGTCCTCCAGCCAACCGCATAATTTCGCCGCCTGAGTACTCTTGCCGCTGCCGTCGATGCCCTCAATGGTGATGAACCTCCCTCCGCTCGACGTCATTTTTCGGCCCCGTCCTCGCCTAGGTTGATCAGACGCTTCATCATCCCGTCCACCACGTACTCCGACCGCAGGACTCGCAGAGTTCCCTCTTTTATGCGTCGCGCCTTCGTCTCACTCAAAAACTCCTTTTCCTCGGGCAGGAGCTCCGCCACGTTTTTTTTACCGTCCTTCCGGCCCTTGTTGTCCACCTGGTCGTGAAACAGCTCAACGATCAACTCGTTGTTGGCGTCCGCCGCATCCAGCTCCGTCAGCAGTCGATCGAAGCCGTCGATGGCCTTCCAGCCCCCATCCAGGGCGATCTGTCCCAGGGAGTTCGTCCCTCCACCGCGCACTACCAGCTCGCAGACTCCCGTAGCATCCTTCGGGACAACGACCTCGAAGCTCCGCTGAATGGGCTCGCGCCGCCAAGGGCGCAGGGACACCTGAACGCACAACGCGTCGCCGGGGCTGGCGTCTTGAGAGACGAGCACGTCCTCAATGAACAGCATCTTTGGCTCCTGGGACACGGTGACGTCCAATTTGAAACCTATGGGGAACACCTCCCGGTAGGCCTGGGTCAGCACCCTGGCTATAATCGCGGAGGACTCCGTCAGCGCGGAGCCGCTCAGGTCAGAATCTGAGAAGAAGACATTCGTGCGCGTCCAGCCCTGTTCCAGGCCGCGCCCCTCCACGCGAAGGGTTACGGCGGCCGTGCCCTGCCCCTTCCGATCCCACTGGTCGTCGAAAAGCCCCTCATAAATGCCCTCCAGTAGCTTGACCCCCAAGTAGGCGTCCGGGACGACGCGGAAGTTCCTCACGACAGGCGTACCCGAAACGTCGGCGTCCCGAAAGACGAAGGACGCCGCGATGGAGGGCGTGAAATACCCCATGCGTCCCCCCACCCCCGCGGTCCGATCCTGAGTCACCGTCCCCGCCAGGGACACTGGAGAGGCGATTTTGTGCGGAAAAACGCGACTGAGTACGGTTTCGTGCACTCGCGCGCGGGCGGCGGGGAAGTTCACCGCGCCCCGCCCTAGAAAGGAGTGACCGAAGGCCAGGAAACGCCCGTCCTTGGAGGTAGCTGTCACGGTACCGGCAGAGGACATTTCCACGTCGCCCCACGCCAACAAGACGGAAACAGCCTCTCCCGGCGCGAGCTGAGAACCACTCAAAGGCAGTTCCCCGGATGCCCCATAGGGCGTGGTCTCTACAGGAACCCCCAGGCGCGCCCCAAGCCCCGCCGCCGCTTGATGGCTTACCCCCCCCGCCGATAAAGGCAGGGACAACTCCAACACCTTTTTTCCACGCCCCAAGTCCATAGGCCTATCAGGGCGGGAGAACACGCCGCACATCTCCTCTATTGGCGTCGCCAAAGCCAGGGTATGGTCGCTGAAATCCCACCCCGCGCTGACCGCCCCCGCCAGTTTCCCTCCCACGTAGAGAGGGGAACCGCTCATTCCCTGAGAGAGACGGACGCCGCCGTTTTCGAGCGAGGACAGCAGGCGAAACAGAATATGGTTCCTCACGGCCCCGCGCTGAGGCAGCACGTCCACGATCTCCACCGGCAGACGCACGGGCTTCGTGCCTCTCAGTACCGTGAGCAGATGACCCTTCATGCCTGAACGCAGCTTCTCCACTGAGATCATGGGCTGTTCTGGGACGAAGGGAAACGCGAGGGCCGGGGTCTGCAACAGGGCTGGCAACAGAAACACCCAGGCCGACTGAAGCAGCAGCCGGCTCAAAAAAACAACTCCTCGACGCGCGCTCAGTTTTTCTTCCAGCGCAGATAACCCATGATGAAGTCGTCGATGTCGCCATCCAGCACGGCTTGGATGTTGCCTTTCTCCGCGCCTGTACGGTGATCTTTCACTAGAGTGTAGGGATGAAGCGTGTAGGAACGTATCTGGCTGCCCCATGTGCTTTCCTTCTTGTCGCCGACGACGGCGGCTAGTTCTTCGCTACGCTCCTGCATCGCGCGTTCATAAAGCCTGCTTTTCAGCACCTGCGTCGCCACTTGGCGGTTCATGTGCTGTGAGCGTTCGTTCTGACAGCTTACCACAATTCCGGTGGGAATGTGCGTGATACGCACCGCCGAGTCTGTCCGGTTCACGTACTGCCCCCCGGCGCCGCTGGCGCGGAACGTGTCCACACGCAGGTCTTCGGGGCGCACCTCCACCTCCACGTCATCGGGAAGCTGCGGCGACGCCCCCACCGACGCGAAGCTGGTCTGCCGCCGATGAGCCGCGTCGAAGGGCGATATGCGCACCAACCGGTGGACGCCCTTTTCGGACTTCAGGTAGCCATAGGCGTTCTCACCCTCGACGAGCACCGTGGCGCTTTTAAGTCCCGCCTCCGCGTCGGAGGAGGCCTCCAGCACCGTGGTTTTGTAGCCGTCGCGTTCGGCCCAGCGCAGGTACATGCGCAACAGCATCTCCGCCCAATCTTGAGCGTCCAGGCCGCCAGAGCCGGCGTGCACCGTCAGGATGGCGTTCGCCTGGTCGTACTCCCCTCCCAGTAGAAGCATAAGTCGCTGCTGTGAGAGCGCGTGGCGAAGTCCCTGAGAGCGCGCGGCAAACTCTCTCTGAAGCTCCGCGTCGTCCTCCTCGCGCAGCAACGCGTCAAGGACCTCTAAGTCTTCCATCTCTTGGCGGACCTGCTTCCACCTATCAAGGCGGTTTTTCACGGCGGACAACTCTCGCAGCGCTTCCTGTCCACCCTCCCGGGACCAAAAATCCGCGCTCGACGTCTCGGCTTCCAGCTTTGACGCCCTGGCGGTCAGAGCGGGCAGGTCAAAGGTTGTCCCGCAGCTCCCGCTTTAGGGCGCGCAGTTCCTCCAATATGGAAACGTTGGCCTGTATCAAGTCCGAAAACATCCTTTCATGTTTGCTTCACATATCGACGGACAATCGATATGATATGAATCGTTTGCGACGAAGAGAGTTTATCATACTTAATTTTGTGATGGAATCGTGGAGATAGGGGGAGGACATTGGACTCGAAAAACTTGAGTGAAAATCCAAACGAAAACCCGTCCGGGGAAGGATCGAGGCTGTGGTCGGGTTTGGAGGCGCGGTTGAGAGCAAGGCTTGCGGGACTTGTGGAGAACGTGGAGTTTCACGAGTCCGTGACTACCACACAGCGTCGGGCGCACCAACTAGCCCATGAGGGCCTACTCCGCGCGGTAGTAGCCGCCGGGGAACAGACGGAAGGCCGTGGCCGGGCCGCGCGTCGGTGGGAGAGCCCCAAAGGATGCGGGCTTTATTTTTCCGTGCTGTTTCGCCCCGCCCTGCCGCCCTCATCGGCGTACCTAACCAACGTGGCCGCCGCGCTGGCCGTGGCCAAGGCGGTAAAGTCCCTGCTGGAGGTGGAGCTGTCCTTGAAATGGCCCAACGACCTGTTGTTGTCCTCCGGCTTGAAGGTCTGCGGGATTCTCTCAGAGTCCGCCATTCAGGGCGGTACGCTGGACTACTGCGTGACGGGCGTGGGCCTGAACCTCCGCGAGCCCTCCGAACCGCTTCCCCCGGAGGTGGCGAGGCGCGCCGGGTGGCTGTGTTCCGAAACAGAGTCAGCGAAGCTTGATGGAGCAAAGCTCATTGCCTGCGTCGTCGAGAATTTTTTCGGGGGGGTCGCTCTTATAGAGCGCGAGGGGGCTGGCCCTTTGCTGGGGGAGTATCGGGAAAAATGCGTCACCGTTGGCAAGACGGTAACGGTGGAGGCGGGCAGCGAGACCTTCAGCGGCCTCTGTGTAGGCATCGGCGGCGATGGGGAGCTCCTGCTGGAAACAGATGCCGGACAGCGCTGTTTCCACGCCGCTGACGTCCTCCATACAAAGGGTGGGGCTTCGTTCACTCATACACAGGCGGAGTCCGTTGGGCCTGTCCCCTGGTATAATACAAATGGATTCTAGAACGCACAACGTAAGGGGGTCGGGCGGCATGGCTGCGCAGACGAAAAAGGATACACCCGTCAACTCTTCGAAGGACATCAACGTCGAGTCCCTAGGGCAGGAGCACATCAACCTGGTTTTCGCCCTAGGGAAGGAGGACTTCGGGCTCGACATCAATATCGTGCGGGAGATCGTGAGAGTTCCGCCGTTTATCACCCGTGTGCCCAACGCGCCGAATTACATCCGCGGCGTCATCAACCTGCGCGGTACAATCGTCCCCGTGTTCGACATGGAGCTCAAGGTCGGCATGGACTCCACGGCTCTGACGGAAGAGGCCCGGATCGTGGTGCTCTCCGTGAGCGACATCATGTTTGGCATCATCGTGAACGCCGTGCGGGAGGTGCGCACGATCTACGACGCCCAGTTGGAGGCCGCCTCGAAGCTCTCCACGACCTTGGAGAAACGCTACGTCATGTGGGTGGCGAAGCCCGCGGACGGCCGTCTGATCCTGCTTCTCGACGTGTCGTCGCTGTTTGACCTAGATCAAATACTGCTCGAAGGTGAGTGAAGAACGCAAAGGAGCGCTCAGGATGCGCGTCTGATGTTGAAGATCGATCTGCACATTCACAGCGCGTTTTCGGATGGTACCCTGTCCCCGCAGGTTCTTGTCCGTGAGTTGAAGGAAAAAAGGGTCTGCGTGGCCAGCCTCACTGACCACGACACGGTGGACGGCGTGGAGCCCTTTTTGGCGGCGTGTCGGAGGCTCTCGATCCAAGGCGTTTCCGGCGTGGAGCTTTCCGCGACCCACGATAGGGTGTTGCATATCCTGGGCTATGCCTTTGACCCGCGTCACGAGGCGCTAAGGGTCGGGCTGGAACGGAACAGGAACTCGCGGAATATACGCAACGCCCAAATTTGTGAAAAACTGCGGGCGTTGGGTTGTGATGTGACGCTAGCGGAGGCGGAAACCCTGGCTAGGGAGGCGGGCAGCTCCTCCGTGGGACGGCCTCATATCGCTCAGGCGCTCTGCGCCAAGGGGTGCGTTCCCAGCCTCCAAGTCGCTTTCGACAGGTACTTGAAGCGTGGAGCGTCGGCTCATGTCTTCCAGTCTTTCATGACGGCGGAAGAGTGCCTTCAGTTGGTGCGTGGAGCGGGTGGTTTGCCCGTCCTGGCTCACCCGCGCCAAACAGCCCTCTTGGACCAGATCCCGCCCCTTCTCTCTCGGCTGAAAGCAGGCGGCCTGTGGGGTCTGGAGTGTTGGTCTCCTGGCAACAACGCGGCGGAAGTCTACCGCTCGCTGGAGCTGGCCGCTGAGTTCGGACTCTACCCCACGGCGGGCTCGGACTTCCACGGTGGCAGGCATGGCGCGCCCTCGGTGGGGATAAGGGTCGCGGAGGACGTGTTGCCCTGGGCTCGCTTGTGCGGCGGACTATAAACCCTTGACAAATCAAGGGACTTTGGATCCTTATTCGGAGGTGTGTTTTTTGTTTCCCATAGATTTGAAGAGCGACACGGTGACGAAGCCCAGCGCCGAGATGCGTCGGGCGATGTGCGAGGCGGAAGTGGGGGACGACGTCTACGGCGAGGATCCCACGGTGGAACGCCTTGAAAAAAAGGGAGCGGAACTCCTGGGTAAGGAGGCGGCGCTTTACGTGACCTCCGGGACTCAGGGGAACCTGGTCTCTCTTCTGACGCACTGCGTTAGAGGCGATGGGGCCATCTTGGGTCAGGACTCCCACATTCTGAATTACGAGGGAGGCGGGTTGAGCGCTCTGGGCGGCATCGCGCCTATGCAGGTGGACGATAGGAAAAGCCTTCCCTCTGTTGCCGACCTGGAACATCGACTGAACCCCAAAGGCAACGTCCACTTCGTCCAAGCCAAGCTTCTGTGCCTAGAAAACACCCATAACCGGGGCGGCGGGCATGCGGTCTCCCCTCAAGAGATGGCCGAGCTCGTGAAGTGGGCACACAGCCGCGGGTTGGCGGTGCACGTGGACGGGGCCCGGATTTTCAACGCCGCTGTGGCTTTAGACGTCAAGCCCTCGGAACTGGTGAAGGATGTGGATTCCGTCCAGATCTGCCTTTCCAAGGCCCTGGGGGCTCCTCTGGGGAGTTTGATTTGTGCCTCCCGCGACTTCGTGGAGCGCGCGCGGTTTTGGAGAAAGAAGGTAGGCGGAGGTCTGCGTCAAGCGGGGATTGTCGCGGCGGCGGGACTCTACGCCTTCGAGCACAACATTGCCCGGTTGACGGAGGATCACGAGAACGCCCGCCTCATTGGGGAGGCCCTTCAAAAGGGAGGGCTTCGCGTTTTCAGCGCGGACAGGCCCACAAACATGGTCTATTTCTCGACACCGGATGAGGCCAGCGCGGACAGGCTCTTGGCGGCGTGCCGCGGGAAGCGGGTGATTTTCAACAAAACCGCGCCAGACACCTTCCGTCTGGTAACACACCTGGACGTCAGCCGTGAGCAGGCTCTGGCGGCGGCGGATGTCATCGTCGGGGAGTACCGGGCCCAGCAATGATACCAAGCGGCGTACAAAAGGAGGCCAGCGGAAACGCTGAACCTTTGCGAGCCTTGTTTTCGCTTCTTCTAACGTGGGCTCTTTTGTTTTTTCTGATCCCGGCCGTTCCCTCGGAGGCGGGGATGGCGACTCTCTACAGAGGAAGCATCGCTCTGGGGCAGGTTCCCGTGATAGACGGGGAGATGGGTTTTGCCCTGTCCGTAGCGGACGCTGGAGCCCTGCTGGGCCTGAATGCCTCGACGATGGGCGAAGAACTGGTGCTTTCACGGGGGGACGACAGCCTAAGGATTGTTCTGAATGCCGTCGCGGCCTGGTACAACAACCAACTGGCGCCGCTGTACGGGCCCTGCTATGCCCAGGACGGGAAGTGGTGGCTTGATGTATCCTCCGCCCTGAGCCTGTTTCAGCACTTCGTGGGGCGTGGGCCAGGGGACAGGTTAAGCGTTGAGGAAGTGCAAAGCCTCGCGGCCCCAAACCCTCCGCCGACCCCGGTCGCGCTCCTTACCTCAACGGAAACGCGGCAAGCCGCCTCTCAGCAAGCTCCCCTTCAGCAAGTGGTCGCTCCAGGGGAGATCCGCGCCGTGCGATGGAGTTTTTCCAAAGAAAAAATCCGCGCCGTCGTCGATTGTAACGACGGAACGAACCCTGAGCTGCGGACCGCTTCGGGGAAGGTTTCCATGCTTTTTTCGAGAACGGTCCCTATCGTGTCAGGGGTTCCCTCGCCCTATGAGAATGTTAAGGCGGACCTGGTGAAGAACGCTGATGGATCTGCCCTGCTGTCGTTCACCGCGTCCGGTGTTCAGGTCGAGAAGCTGGTATTAAACGAACCCCGCCGCATCGTGTTGGACTTCGTTTTCACCTCACCCACAGCCGTTCGGGAGGTTGTCATTCTGGAAGCGCCTGTTGCCGCGCGGGAAGCCAAAAATCAGGACCCACCGCCCGCCCTGATCGAAAACCCCATCCTCTTGCCAGAAACGCGGCAAACCACCTTGGGACAGACCGTTGTCCCTTCATCGGAAAGAACGGGCGGCGCTTCGGCAGAAGCGGCTGTTTCAGCGAACGCTTCGGGGGAAATTCGCGCCGTGCGATGGAGCTTTTCCAAAGAAAAAATCCGCGCTGTCGTCGATTGCAGTGACGGGACAAATCCCGATGTGAAGGTCGAATCAAGCAGGTTTTCCATGGCTTTTTCGAGGACAACGCCCACCGTTCCAGGAGTTCCATCGCCCTATGAGAACGTTAAAGTGGACCTGGCCAAAAACGCCGACGGCTCCGCCCTGTTGACATTCACGGCTTCGGGCGCCCGGATCGAGAAGCTGGTGTTGAACGAACCCCGCCGCATCGTGTTGGACTTCATTTTCAACACCCCCATGACGGTTCGGGAGGTTGCTGCCCCAGCGACGCCCGCCGTTGCGCGGGAGACTGTCGTGCGGGAAACGCCAGGTAAAAAGGGGAAACTTTTGGTGGTTCTGGATCCGGGCCATGGAGGAAACGACCCGGGGGCCGTAAGCAATGGACTCAGGGAGAAGGACATTAACCTCGCCATTGGGCTAAAAATGGAAAAGTCTTTGAAGGACAGGGGCTTTGATGTGAAAATGACGCGGAGCACGGACGTCTACTTGAAACTGCAAGAGCGGACGGACTTTGCCAACAGAGCGGACGCGGACATGTTTGTCAGCATCCATGTCAATTCCTTGCCGCCGGGGAAAAACTCCGCTGGGTTCGAGATTTACCTCATGGCGCTTCCAACGGACCAGGACGCCTTGACCCTGGCGAAGATCGAAAACCGGGAGTACACGGAGGACAAGGCCGAGAGCGGCGCCGCCTCGGATCGCAGGACGGAACTCGTGTTGAAAATCCTGGGCGACATGCTGGCGAATGAGAAAATCAACGAGAGTACCGCCGCCGCCGAGGCCCTTTACAACGCCGGGAACGTCCAGGGTCTGCCGATGAAGCGCGTAGCTCAGGCTCCTTTCTTCGTTCTGCGAGGGGCGGGTATGCCCGCGGTTCTGCTGGAAACGGGCTTCATCACCAATGCCAAGGAGGCAAAACTTCTGGCTCACTCCGGCTATCAACAGAAGCTCGCTGACGCCATGGCGGACGGCATAAAAAATTATTTCAAGTAATAGACGGAATGACGGGGTGGTTCGCGTGCGCCGCAAAAACGGCAGGGAACATCATATGGAGGATTTTGAGCGGGAGTTCGAGGAGCGCGTTGACGCCAAGCGTAAGCGTCCTATATCCCAAGTTCAGGAACGGGGGCAGGATCGCAGCAGGCTGGACCCCCGCCGAGAAAGGGACAGGCAGCGCCCGAAAGCACCCCTGCTCTTGCGGGTGCTGGCATGGTGCGGGGTAGTTATGCTCTGTTTTGTCCTAGGGTATGTCTCCACCTCCTATATGCTGGACTTGCTAGATCAGCGGATCCTCTACAAAGGCCAGCAGGGCAACGCCGATCTGAGCGAGGCGACAGCGCTCCCCGCCGCCCAGGCCAAGCTGGACGCGCAGAAGGTCGAGTTTTCCCTTTACTACCCAAAGGACGGAACCCTGACGGTGGAAAAGGTCGAGGTCATCACCCACGCCCAGGAGGATAATATCCAAGAAGCGGTCTCGAAGCTCCTTTCTCTAAGTGGGTTTTTCAGCAAGGACGTCGCCGTGAAACACGTTTTCCGCAACGTTGATACGGTGTATCTAGACTTCTCCAGCGCGTTCGTCTCCGGGTTGAACGCGGTGGGTACTCGGCCCAGCACGCTGTTCATCACAGGGGTTGTCCGCACGATGCGCGACAACTTCCCGCCTGTCACCAAGGTGCGCTTCCTCGTGGACTCCAAAGTCACCTCCACTGGGGCCCCGGTGGACTTGACGGCGGTGTGGCAGCTTCCCAGATGACCAGAGCGCGAGCCCCATTCTTTTTGGATACCCTTGTTTTGGCCAGCGGCAATCGGGACAAGTACGCGGAGTTTTTGGCTCTTCTGCCGCGCGGGATGGTGGGTAAGCTGCTTTTCGCGCCAGAGAGCCTTCCTCATCCTCAGGTGGAGGAGACAGGCGCAACCTACGCTATGAACGCGGTCTTGAAGGCGCGGGCGTGGGCCCTGAGTTCTGGCCTGCCTAGTCTGGCGGACGACAGCGGCATTGAGGTCGAGGCCCTGGGATGGCGTCCGGGGGTGCGTTCCGCGCGGGTCGTGGAGGGAAGCGACGCCGACCGCAACCGCTGGCTCCTGTCTCAGATGGAAGGACGGGAGAACCGATACGCCTGTTTCGTCGCGGTTGTGGCCCTGTCGATACCCTCCCCAGATGGCGGACTCCTGTGGACTCTGGCCACCGAAGGCGTCTGCGAGGGACGTTTGGCGGAACATGAAACGGGAGCGGGCGGCTTCGGTTATGATCCTCTTTTCATCCCCAACGGCTGTGACGTCTCATTTGCCGAGCTTCCCCTCGCCGTGAAAAATCAAATCTCACATCGAGCGAAAGCCCTCCAGAACCTTTTGGAGCAGGGTCGGACGCCTTACGACTAAGACAAACGCGTGGATTCATGCAACGCCTCAAAAAGTCCATCGACATCCCAGGTGAGTGGAACGCAAAGACCCTGACGCTTGAGGCGGCCGCAGAGCCTCAGTACCTCCGGCAACATGACGTTTTCGCTTTCCCGCTCAAGGAGAGCCGACAGGGCGGAGGCCACGCTGCCCTCGAAGAGCCCGCGCCCCCCCTCAATAACAAAAACCCGGTCGCTCCACTCAAAGGCCATCTCGAAATCGTGAGTCACTGTAACGATAGTTCTTCCTTCTCCCTTCAGCCGAGACAGGAGTTCCACCACCTGTGAGCGGTACACAGCGTCGAGGCCGGCTGTGGGCTCGTCCAACACAAGGCACTCTGGGTCAGCAGACAGCACGGAGGCTATCGCCGCAAGACGACGTTCCCCACCTGAAAGCCGCAAAGGGCTTCGTTCCAAATACTCCCGGCCCAGTCCCACAAGTTCCACTGCTCGCGCGGCCGCGGCGTCCGCTTTTTCCTTAGAGAGGCCCCAGTTCAGTGGAGCGAAGGTCAGCTCCTCGCGTAGCGTTGGGGAAAAAAGCTGATCCTCTGGGGACTGGAATACCAGTCCTACCCGTCGTCTTAGATTCCGCAGCTCCGTCCCTTTTTTCGGCAAAGGAACAAACTCCCCTTCCGAGAGTATGGAAATTTCACCGCTTTGGATGGGATAAAGGCCGTTTAGGTGCTGCACTAGGGTCGATTTACCGCTTCCTGTTCTGCCAAGGATGGAAAACCACTTCCCCGCAGGGACGGCGCAGGAGACGTTTGTTAGGACCCGCGTCTCCACAGGCGTGCCCGCGCCAAAGCCGCATCCCAGATCGCGCACTTGAAAAAACGAAAGTGGCAAGACGTCTGGGCAAAGACGTTCCCCCTCCTCCGTTCCCAGACTGGAGAAAAAAGCGGCGATAGTTTCCGCTAGGTCATCAATGGAGTTCGCGTTCACGGTAATCCCTTTAGCGACCAAGCGCCGCCGCAGGGAAACCAGAGGAGGAAGGCTGAAGCCCAGAGATTCCGCCGCGTCCCAGAACGCCTCGCGGTCCCCCTGCCATATCCATTCTCCCTGAGAGAGTACCAGCACCCGGTCGGCCAGCGTCACGTTCTCGATCTGGTGCGTAACCTGGACAATCGTTGTCCCGGCCGCGTGAAGTTCCCGCAGAACGCTTTCCACTTCAGCGCGCCCTTGGGGGTCTAGCATCGCGGTGGGCTCGTCCAACACCAAACAAGCGGACACGCCTGGCCCGATGGCCGCCAGAGCTCCAGCCAGGGCCAGGCGCTGCTTTTCACCGCCCGACAGCGCCGAGGAAAGGGCCTTTTTCTTATGGAGCAGTCCGACCTTCTCCAACGCCCACACGACCCTCCGCTCAATTTCGATGGGTTCAACGCCCTGGTTCTCCGGGGCGAAAGCGACGTCGTCCTCAACGACGGCCCCGACAATCTGGTTTTCGGGATTCTGGAAGACTAGGCTCACTCGTCCACGCGCAAAACAGGTGCCCTGCGATGGGGTCAACAGGGCGCCCAAAATTTTTACAAGAGTTGATTTTCCGGAACCGTTACGTCCTAAAACGGCAACCCTCTCACCTCGCGAGACGAAAAGCGAGAGTCCTTTTAGAACCGGGCGGCCTTTGTCGTAAGAAAAGCCCACTTCCCTCAGGGCGATAACGGGATCAGATACGCTGTTTTCCAATCTTCATTTCTCCTGGTAGGCCTGGTTCCATAGGGACTTGCGCCCCTCTTGTGGGGGGCGGCAAGCCTTCTTCTACTGCTCAATGAGCTGAATAAGAGCCATGGGCGCGCCGTCTCCCACCCGGTATCCCAGTTTCACGATGCGCGTGTAACCGCCTTTGTCGAAAGAGGCGTAGCGCGGGGCCAGCTCGTTGAAGAGCTTCAAGGCCGCCGCTTTGTGGGGCATACGGGCGCGCACCACGCGACGGTCGTGGATGGTGCCTCCCCGCGCGCGAGTGATGAGTTTTTCGGCCACGCGACGCAGCTCCTTGGCGCGGGTGATGGTGGTTTTCACCTGCCCCGCCAGGAAAAGGCTGGCGGCCATGTTGACAAGCATCATGGTCCGGTGGCTTCCATAGCGCCCTAGAGTTCTATGATCCATACGGTGTCTCATGTCCTATTCCTCCTTTGGTTCTTTCGTTTTCGACGCTTTGGCCGGATTCTTCTCCCGAAGTTTCAACCCAGCGGCGTCAAGCCTCTCCCCTATCTCCTTCAGGGAGATTTTTCCCAGATTACGGATCTTGAGAAGGTCCTCCCTGGACTTTTGCAGCAAGTCGCCTATGGTGTGAATACCCCCCCGCAGAAGGCAGTTCTCGCTGCGAATAGAAAACTCCAGGTCGCGGACAGGACGGTTCAGTATCTCCTGCTCCCCACCGATAAAGCGCCTCCCTATGGAGGAATCCCCGTCCAGAAAACGCCCCCGCAGGCCCCTGCTCTCGCCGCTGCCCTGTTCCAGGTCCATGGACACCCGCCCGAAGTAGGCCCGAATGATCTCAGCCGCCTCGCAAACCGCGGCCCCAGGCGTCACTATACCGTTGGTCCATAGGTTGAGCACCACCCGCTCGAAGTCCGTCCTCTGACCCACCCTGGCCGCCTCCACCTCGTAGTTGACCCGCAAAACCGGCGAGAACACCGCATCGGTGAGGAGCGCGTCCACCGGCAGGTACGAGGGCCTAGGGCGTTCCGAGGAAAAATACCCCGTCCCCTGCTCAATGTAAATTTCCATCGTCAGGTTCGCGCCCTCCTCCAACGTGCAGATCTTTGCGTCCGGCCTCACGAACTCCACCTCGCTGTCTACCTGGATGTCCCTGGCCGTCACCTTCTTGGGACCCTCCAGGCTCAGATGGAGCACGCGCATTTCCCTACTGTGGGAGCGCACCGGAACGTGCTTCAGGTTCATCAGAATCTCGATCACGTCCTCGCGCACGCCGGGGAGGGTGCTGAATTCGTGCAGAACACCCTCCATACGTACCGACGATATGGCCGCGCCCTTTATAGATGAGAGCAACACTCTGCGAAGAGCGTTGCCCAGAGTCATTCCGTACCCCCGCTCCAAGGGCTCCAGCACCAGGCAGCCGTGGTTGGAGTCGTTTTCGTCTATCTTCATCTCAGACCGCAAGATTTCTAATGTTTCTAACATATTTTCATGCTCCTATCTTCGACGGAAGTCGAGACCCGGCCTGAGCGCGCGCCAAAGACGCGCCCTCCCCGTCGGCCGCGCGCCAAGGGCGCGCAGGGCCGTTCAAGAAGCCTAGACTCTGCGTCTCTTGGGGGGGCGGCAACCGTTGTGCGGGATGGGGGTCGTGTCCTTGATCTGATTCACCTGAAGCCCCGCGGCCTGCAAGGAGCGAATGGCCGATTCACGCCCCGGCCCGGGCCCTTTAACGATAACGTCAATCTCCTGAACTCCCGCCTCCTGAGCGCCTTTGGCCACCTGCTGGGCAGCGATCTGCGCGGCGAAGGGGGTGGACTTGCGCGTGCCTTTGAAACCTACGTTACCCCCGCTGGCCCAGGACAGCACGTTGCCGCCCTTGTCGCTGATACACATGATGGTGTTGTTGAAGGTCGAGTAGATGTGCGCCACTCCATAATTTATGTTCTTCTTTTCACGCTTTTTGCCCTTACGGACAGTTCTTTTAGCCACCGATACCCCTCCTTACTTACCGGCCATCTTCTTGTTGGCTACAGTGCGGCGCGGCCCTTTGCGCGTCCTGGCGTTGGTCTTCGTTTTCTGCCCGCGCACAGGCAGGCCTAACTTGTGACGTATCCCCCGGTAGCACCCAATGTCGATCAGGCGCTTGATGTTCATAGAAACCTCGCGGCGAAGGTCACCCTCGACCCTGTAGTGGTCTTCGATTTCACGGCGAAGCTTCTGCGTGTCCTCCTCTGTCAAGTCCTTCACTCGCGTGTCGGGGTTCACCCCGGCATTGGTCAAAATTTTCTGAGAAGACGGCAGGCCGATCCCGAAAATGTAGGTCAGTCCGATCTCGATACGCTTTTCCCTAGGGAGGTCTACTCCCGCTATACGAGCCATTTCTTTACCTCCTCGCGCCCTGGCGCTGTTTGTGGCGCGCGTTGCGGCTGCAAATGATACGCACGACGCCCTCGCGCCGGATCACACGACAAAATTCACATATTGGCTTTACCGATGGTTTCACCTTCATGACCTACACTCCCCTAACATACAGCCGTTATTTATAGCGGTAGATGATTCTGCCCCGCGTGAGGTCATAAGGAGAGATCTCGACCAAAACCCTGTCACCTGGCAGTATGCGGATGAAGTGCATCCTCATTTTGCCGGACACGTGGGCCAAAAGTTTGTGGCCATTCTCCAGCTCCACGCGGAACATAGCGTTGGGAAGGGGTTCCGACACCACTCCCTTGGCCTCGATAACCTCTTCTTTGCCTCCGCCTTCCTTATTTGCCATTCGCACCCCCGCCTCTCCGTTCCAGTCCGCAAGCGCTCTCCAAAAAGCGGCACAGCTCCCCGCGATCGATTTTCCTTTCCGCTTCGACCCACGCGGCCGCCTCGCCGATGACGCGCGGCGTGGGCGTTACGTGTTTCGGATTTTTGTACTTGGGCCGACCGACGTTGAACCTCAGCGCGTCAGCCAGAGCCAGCTTCCTACCGAGAAAACCTATAATCACGTATGCCCGTCCAGCATCTTTGCCCCTCTTGGAGATGACAACCTGTCCCACGCGGTACTCATCTAACATTTTGCCCACGGGGTCAGGATTTCCGGCCCTTCGTCCGTGATGACGACAGACCTCTCGAAATGCGCCGCGTCGGAACCGTCGGCGGTGACGACAACCCATCTATCCGGTCCGAGCTTGACCTTTTCCTTCCCGGCTATTACCATGGGTTCTATGGCTAGGGTCATTCCCTTTTGCAGGGTAACGCCCTTCCCCGGCTTCCCGAAGTTAGGCACTTGGGGCGGTTCGTGTAGCTTTTTCCCTAAACCGTGCCCTGTATAGACGCGCACGATCCCAAATCCCTGCTTCAAAACGTAGCTCTCCACGGCGTGGCCCACGTCCCCCACGGTGTGACCCGCCACGGCCTCGGCCAAAGCCAGCTCCAGCGCCTTCTCCGTGATGTCCAGGAGCTTTCCCCGCGCGGGCCCTACCGCGCCCACGGGATAGGTGCAAGCCGCGTCTCCGTGGAAGCCCTTGAGGAAGACCCCCACGTCCACGCTGACGATGTCTCCTTCCTCCAAAATACGAGCGTCGCTGGGAATGCCGTGCACGACCTCCTCGTTGACGGAAGCGCATATTGTCCCCGGAAAGGGGCTTTCCGCGTGAGTGGGGCAGTACCCTTTGAAGGAAGCCGTTCCCCCACTGGCGTGGATGTAGCGCTCCGCCACCCGATCCAACTCCGCGGTGGAAACCCCTGGCCGAACAGTCTCCCTTAGCGCGTCCAGAATATCGGCGACTACCTTCCCCGCGCCGCGCATTAGGACAAGTTCTTCCTCCGTCTTGAAGTGGACCATCAGCCCAAAACCGCCCCTATCTTCGTGAATATCTCCTTTGGGGAGCCCACGGCGTCAACGATACGCAGCTTGCCCCGCTTTTCATACCACTCCACCAGAGGCGCCGTCTGCTCATGGTAGACCAACAGGCGGTTACGGATCACGGACTCCGCGTCGTCATCGCGGCGGTAAAGCTCCCCCCCGCACTCGGGGCACGGGGTTTTCTCTCCCTCCGCGCCGGACGGCATTGCTAGGAGGTTCCATATTTTACCGCAAGAACGGCAGCTTCTCCGATGAGTCAGGCGGTGGACGATGAGTTCCTCATCCACCCTTAGGAGCAGCGCCGCGTCCAACGGCAAGCTCAATTCCTCCAATATCTTCCCCAAGGCCTCCGCCTGCGGAAGCGTGCGTGGAAAGCCGTCCATAAGGAAGCCTTTTTCGCCACCGCCACCCCGCAACCGTTCTCTGACCATACCCACCACCACATCGTCAGGCGCCAGCTCGCCCCTGTCCATAAAGGCCCTCGCCTCAAGTCCCAGCGCCGTACCATCCTTCAAGTTCCGCCGCAGGATATCGCCCGTGGAGATGTGGGCACAGCCGTACTCCGCCTTCAAAAACTCCGCCTGGGTGCCCTTGCCGGAGCCCGGAGCCCCCAAAAGAACCAAGCGCATGAGTCTTCCTTCCTCCTTTGGCTACATGCGGAGCAGGCTTCCGGCCTTACCCCTCGGCTTTTTCAAGATGCCCTCGTAGTGACGCATGAGGAGCTGGGCCTCGATCTGGTGCACCGTGTCCAGCGCGACCCCCACCACGATCAACACCGCCGTGCCCCCGAAGTAAAAGGCGTTCACGCTCATCACCCACGACATGAGGTTGGGAACCAACGCGATGAGGGCGAGGAAAACAGCCCCGCCCAGGGTGATGCGCTCCATTACCTTCGTAATGTAATCAGCGGTTGGCTGCCCTGGCCGAATGCCCAAGATAAACCCCCCGTACTTTTTCATGTTGTTGGCGATATCATTGGGGTTGAACACGACCGTCGTGTAAAAATACGAAAAGAAAAGAATCAGAAGGGAACTGATCACGCAGTAGGCCAGGTTCTGATACCATTTTCCGTTGGGGGTGAACTGGAAATAGAGCGCCAGCTCCGCGCTGATGAACCCCGCGAAGAAGACAAAGAACATCAGAAGCGACCCGGCGAAGATGATGGGGATAACGCCCGACTGGTTCACCTTTAGGGGAATAAAGGTACTCTGCCCCCCGTAGACTTTGTTCCCAACCACGCGCTTGGCGTACTGCACCGGCAGTCTTCTCTGCCCCTCTTGAAGCAGGATGCAACCCGCCACCACCGCCACCATCAGCGCCAGTCCTACCGCCACCGCGAGGATGTTCGTGTCGCCACTGAACAAAAGCGCTCCCGTTTGAAGAATCGCGTCAGGGATACGCGATACGATCCCCGCGAATATCAAAAGGGATATGCCATTACCCACGCCGTGGTCAGAGAGTTCCTCTCCCATCCACATCACCGCCACGGACCCCGCCGTGACCGTGAGCACGGCCAGCAGGGTGTCGAGTCCACCACCCGCGAAAAGCATCCGGCTGCGCAGAAGCGTCGTCAAGCCCATGGCCTGCACAACGGCGAAGAGAATAGCGCCGTAGCGCGTCCACTGGATGATCTTCTTGCGCCCTTCCTCGTTGTCCTTTTGCATCTTCTCTAGAAACGGGAAGATGACCACAAGGAGTTGCATGATAATGCTGGAGTTGATGTAAGGAGCTACCCCCAGCGAGAAGATGCTGGCCTGACTCAGAGCTCCGCCTGAAAACGTGTTTAGGAAGTCCAACATACCGCCGGGGCTGCTCCTGAAGATGTTGGCTATCGCGTCGGCGTCCACACCGGGGGTGGGTATGTGCGCCCCCATCCGGAAGATGAAAAGGACGCCCAGCGTGAAGAGTATCCGTCTTTTCAGATCGGGAAGCCTGAATGCGTCGGCGAAAGACCCGAGCACGTCAGACCACCTCGACCTTCCCGCCCATCGCTTCTATTTTCTTTCGGGCGCCCTGACTGACCGCGTTTACCTTGACCGTCAACGACCTCTCCAAGAAGCCCTTCGCGAGAAGTTTCACGAGCTGGAAAGGAGAGCGAACGAGGCCCGCGTTGTACAGGGTCTCAACGGTGATCTCCTGTCCGTTCTCAAACTTTTTAGACAAAGATTCCACGTTGACCACCTGATACTTTTTGGCAAAGCGAGCGTTGTTGAAGCCATGCTTCGGCACCCTTCTGGCGAGGGGCATCTGACCGCCCTCGAAGCCGGGCCGGACGCCGCCGCCTGTGCGGGATTTGTGCCCTTTGTTGCCCTTGCCCGATGTTTTGCCCGTCCCACTGCCAATGCCCTGCCCCAGTCGCTTTGCCTTGCGCCTAGCGCCCGGAGCGGGCCTGAGATCGTGAAGGTTCATCATTCATTTCCTCCTCTATTGGCCGCTCTCCGTCCACTCCACCAGGTGGCGGACTTTTTCGATCATGCCACGGATCTGAGGCGTGTCCTCGTGCTCCACCACGGATTGTAGCTTCGTGAACCCAAGAGCCTCAATGGTTCTCTTCTGACGCGCGGGAAACCCTATTGCGCTCTTGACCCACTTCACCCTGATCTTAACCATTGGGGGCCTCCGTCATGGCCTCGGCGCTCTTCCTGCCGCGGAGCTTGAATATCTCGTCCACCGTCCGACTACCCCTCAGGGCTTCGAGGGTAGCCCACGCCACGTTAATGGCGTTCGAGGTGCGCCCCACCACCTTCGTGACCACGTCCTTCACCCCGCCCAGCTCCATGATAGCGCGCACCACGCCGCCGGCGATGACGCCCGTACCAGCGGGAGCCGGCTTCAAAAGAACCCGGGCCGCGCCGAATTGTCCCTGTATGGGGTGGGGCACGGTGCTGCCCATACGCTTCAGCTCCACTAGGTCCTTCCCCGCCTTGTCGATGCCTTTGCGGACGGCCTCGGAGATCTCCTTCGCCTTGCCGATACCCACGCCAACATAGCGGTTCCCGTCGCCCACCACCACAAGTACCGCGAACTTGAAGCGCTTGCCGCCCTTGACGACCTTGCTCACCCGGTTGATGGCGACGACGCGCTCTTTCAGCTCCAGGCTTTTGGCATCAATCCTCTTTTTGATCATGATTCGCCATTCTCTCCTTTAGAACTTGAGCCCGACTTCCCGAGCCGCGTCCGCCAAAGCCTTGACCTTCCCGTGGTACATATGGCCACCTCGGTCGAACACCACGGCCTCAATGCCCTTCGCCTTGGCGCGCTCCGCGGCCAGTTTCCCGACGACCTTGGCCGCCTCCACGTTGCAGGTCCCCTTCAGGGACTCCCGTAGGGGTTTCTCCAGGGTGGACGCCGCCGCCAGGGTGTACCCCTTATCGTCATCGATGATCTGCACGTAAATATGGCTCAGGCTGTGGTAGACGGCCATTCTAGGAATCGCCGCCGTCCCGGCCAGCCTTTGGCGCAAACGCTGGTGACGAATCACGCGCATGTCGTTCCTGCTTTTCTTCTTCATCCAATCCACCTCCCGCTATTTCGCGCCGGTTTTGCCGGCTTTGCGGGCGATGTGCTCGTCCGCGTAGCGGATACCCTTACCGTGGTAGGGCTCCGGTGGACGGTAGCCGCGGATGATGGCGCAGGTCTCTCCCACGATCTGCTTGTCGATCCCCTTTATGATGAACTTGATGGGGTTTTCGACGACGATCTCAATGCCTTTGGGCGGCTCGTACTCCACGGGGTGGGAGTACCCCAGGCTTAACATCAGCTTCTTGCCCTGCATCTGAGCGCGCCAACCCACGCCCACGATCTCCATCGTCTTCTGAAATCCCTCCGTGACGCCCGTGACCATGTTGGCGATCAGTGCCCGCGTCATACCATGCCACGCGCAGGTCTGCTTTTCGTCGTTGTCACGGCTCACGGTCACTTTATCCTGTTCCACGTCCACGCGAATCCCTGGCATGAGGGGCGTGTCCAACTCACCCTTCGCGCCCTTCACGATGATCTTCTCCTCTTTGACCGTCACGGTCGCTCCTTTGGGGAGGAACACCGCTTTTCGTCCTATACGAGACATCTTCCGTCCTCCTCACCAGACGTAGCAGAGGACTTCCCCGCCCAGGCCGAGCTTGGCCGCCTCCGCCCCCGTCTTCAGGCCTTGGGATGTGGAGACTACCACCAGGCCCAGCCCGCCCATGACCAGAGGGAGCTTGTCCTTACCCACATAAATCCTCCGCCCAGGCTTACTGATCCGCCGAAGCCCCTGAATGACGCGCTCCCGCTCTGCGCCATAGGACAAGAATATCCTGATAGAGGCGTAGGGTTTCTTGGGGTCGTTGACGATCTTGAAGTTTTTGATGTAACCCTCTTCTTTCAAGAGTCGGGCAATCGCCAGCTTCATCTTGCTCGTGGGGACGTCCACGCTCTCGCTGTATATCATGTTCGCATTGCGCACTCTCGTGAGCATATCCGCGATGGGGTCGTTAACGTACATTCCGTCGCCTCCCTACCAGCTCGACTTTACCACGCCGGGTATTTTGCCCTCGCGGGCGAGTTTGCGGAAGCAGCAGCGGCACATATCGTACAAACGCATGTAGGCGTGCACCCTGCCGCACAACGGGCAGCGGTTATGCCGCCGCACCTCGAACTTGGGGGGGAGGGTCGCCTTGTGCATCATAGCCTTCCTTGCCATTTCTCGCCGTTTCCCCCTTTTCTTAACGATTAAAGGGCATTCCTATGCCCTTGAGGAGCCCGTGGGCTTCCTCGTCGCTCTTTGCCGTCGTAACAATGGACACGTTCATCCCTCTGGAGCGGATGACCTTGTCGTAGTTTATCTCCGGGAATATGAGCTGCTCGCGCAGGCCCAGGTTGTAATTTCCGCGCCCGTCGAACCCGCGCCTGGACACCCCCTGAAAGTCCTTAATACTTGGCAGGGCCAAGGAAATGAGCCTGTCCAGAAACTCCCACATCCGTGTCCCCCGAAGGGTGACGGCGCAAGCGACAGGCATTCCTTCGCGCACCTTGAACCCGGCCACCGACTTTTTTGCCCGTTTCAAAAGGGGCTGTTGCCCCGTGATGGCCCGCAGTTCCGCAATGGCCGCGTCCATGAACTTGATGTCGAGCTTGGCGTCCCCCACCCCGATGTTCACTACGACCTTCTCAATGCGCGGCAACCGCATCACGTTTTTGTACCCGAACTCCTTCATGAGGGCAGGGCAAATTTCCGTCTTGTACTTTTCCAAAACACGCGGCGTCATGGCGTCTCCTCCTCCGTTGTCCGCTAGGTCCGGTCGATGATCTCGCTGCATTTCCTGCAGACGCGGACCTTTTTACCGCTTTCCAAGAAGGAGCACCCCACTCGCGTGGCCTTGCCGCACTGAGGGCAGACCAACATGACCTTGGAGGCGTAGATAGGGGCCTCCTGCTTGATGATGCCCGCCTGGGGGTTTTTCTGGCTTGGTTTTGTGTGGCGGGAGACCATGTTGACGCCCTCCACCACCACCAAGTCTTTTTCGGGAATACGGCGCAGAATTTTACCCTCTTTGCCCTTGTCCTTACCGGCGATGACACGGACCCGGTCGTTTTTCTTTATTCTCATTGACATGGCTGACAGGGCCTCCTAAACCACTTCGGGCGCCAGGGAGAGAATGCGCATGTACTTTTTCGCGCGCAGCTCCCTGCCCACGGGGCCGAAAATTCGCGTGCCCTTGGGCTCCCCGTTGTTGTCGATGATGACCGCGGCGTTGTCGTCGAAGCGGACATAGGAGCCGTCCTGACGCCGCACCTCTTTTTTCGTGCGGACGATGACAGCCTTCACCACTGCGCCCTTGGCGATGTTGCTGTTGGGAATGGCCTCGCGCACGGAGGCGACTATCGTGTCACCGATGCTACCCCACTTGCGCTTACTGCCGCCCATGACCTGGATGCAGAAAAGTTTCCGCGCTCCGGAGTTGTCCGCCACGTTCAATACTGTCGTCAACTGAATCATGGCTGCTCCTCCCCAGGTATACTAGAATCAAAGATGGGGGCCCTGCGGACGATCTCCACCAATTCCCATCTTTTCGTCTTGCTCAAGGGGCGCGTCTCACGGATGCGGATCTGATCTCCCACCCGGCAGACGTTCTCCTCGTCGTGGGCCACGTACTTTTTGGTCTTGACGATGCGCTTGCCGTACAGAGGGTGCTCGGCGTGCCGACTGACCTTGACCACCACGGTCTTGTCCATTTTATTGCTGACGACGATGCCCACTCGCGCCTTCCTGTGACCTATATCCACTTTCGCTTCCGTCATAGCTTCCATGGATGACCTACCTCCTGCCATTCTCCGCCGCGCGCGTTTTTTCGCCCGCGACGGTCAGCACTCTGGCGATTGTTTTGCGGACGTCCTTGATACGATTCGTGTTCTGAAGCTGCCCAATGGCGTTCTGAAAACGAAGGTTGAAAAGCTCCTCCTTGTACTGGCGATACTTTTCCTGAAGCTCGTCCAGTCCGAGCTCCCGAAGTTTCGTCGCGTCCATTACCGTTCACCACCCATACCCTCTCTTGCCACGATTTTCACCTTGATTGGCAGCTTGTGGGAAGCGGTGCGAAAAGCCTGCTCGGCCACTTCTTTGGAGACCCCGGCGACCTCGAACATCACGCGGCCGCGCTTCACCGCGGCCACCCAGAAGTCCGGGGCGCCCTTCCCCTTGCCCATGCGCGTTTCCAACGGCTTCTTCGTGTAGGGTCTGTCGGGAAAGATGCGAATCCATATCTTCCCGCCCTTTTTCATCTTCCTCGAAATCGCCACGCGAGTGGCCTCGATCTGGCGCGCGGTGATCCACGCATTTTCCTGAGCCTGGATACCCCACTCCCCAAAAGCCACCGTCACGCCTCCCTTGGAAATTCCACGAAGTGGGCTACGGTGCGATTTTCTGTATTTGACCCTGCTGGGCATGAGCATAACTTACCGCCCTCCCCGGTCACGGTCTCTTTTCGAGCGTTGCGGAATGGAGCGCTCGTTCTCACGGTCGCGGTATATCCAGATTTTGCAGCCGATGACGCCATACATGGTCACAGCCTCCGCAAAACCGTAGTCGATGTCCGCCCGTAGGGTGGAAAGAGGCAGACGGCCTTCGTTATACCACTCAGTACGGGCGATCTCCGCGCCTCCCAGTCGCCCGGCCACCTGGGCCTTGATGCCCTTGGCCCCTGCCTTTGTGGCTCGAAAGATGGCCTGCTTCATCGCGCGGCGGAATGAGACGCGCTTCTCCAGCGACGACGCGATGTTCCTCGCCACGAGCTGCGCCACCACGTCGGGGTTCTTGATCTCCTGCACGTTGATCATTACCTTGCCACCGGTGTGCTTCTGTAGGTCGTCCTTGAGCTCCTGTATCTTGACGCCGCCCTGGCCAATGAGGCTCCCCGGCCGCGCTGTCCAGATCGTAAAGCGCACCACGTGACCAACGCGCTCGATCTCCACACGGGAAATCCCCGCGTCTTTCCATTCTTTCATAATCCATTCACGAAGCCTGATATCTTCGTGCAGTTTACGCGCGTAGTCCTTGGGCCCCGCGTACCACTTGGACTCCCACTCCGTCGTAATACCCAGCCTATACCCCACGGGATGTACTTTCTGCCCCACGAATCAGCCCCTCCTAACGTTCCGTGACCGTGACGGTCACATGGGATGTGCGGTGCACATACGGATGCGCCCTTCCCATAGAAGCCGGGCGAAAGCGCTTCATCGAGGGCCCCTGGTCGGCGTAGGCCGCCAGAACGTGCAGTTTGTCTGTGTCCATCCCGTAATTGTGCTCGGCGTTGGCTATGGCGCTCTGCAAGACCTTGAACACGATGCGGGCCGCTTTCTGGGGGCTAAAACGCAAAATCGTCATAGCCTCCTCCGCCTTTTTCCCGCGAATCAGGGCAAGAACCTGCCTGACCTTGGTCGGAGATATTCTGATCTGACGAACCATGGCCTTCGCCTGTTTAACGACAGCCTCCATTCCTTCGCCCCTCCTACTTTCCTTTGGTGGAGCGTTCCTGCCCCGCGTGACGCCCGAATTTGCGGGTCTGGGCGAACTCCCCCAACTTGTGTCCCACCATGTTCTCGCTGATATACACCGGAAGGTGCATTCGGCCGTTGTGAACGGCAATGGTGTGGCCGATCATCTGGGGTACCACCGTCGAACGGCGCGACCAGGTTTTTAGCACCTTTTTGTTTCCCGACGTGTTCATTTCCTCGACCCTGGACAAGAGGCGTTGCTCCACATAGGGTCCTTTCTTCGCCGAACGAGCCATTAAAAGTCCTCCTCGCGTCTACTTGTCGTAACGGCGGCGGACGATGAGCCTGTCGGAAGGCTTGTTCTTCCGCGTGCGGTACCCCTTAGCCGGGGTGCCCCAGGGAGAAAGAGGATGCTTGTTGCCCTTGCTCCGTCCCTCGCCGCCGCCCATGGGGTGATCCACAGGGTTCATGACCATGCCTCGCACCGAGGAACGGCGTCCCTGATAACGGGTTTTCCCGGCTTTACCCAGGGAGATGTTTTCGTGGTCTTCGTTCCCCACCTGTCCCACGGTGGCCATACACTCCTGCAATATCAGGCGAAGCTCGCCGCTGGGCATACGAATATAGGCGTACTTGCCCTCCTTGGCCATGAGTTGCGCTGACGTTCCCGCCGCGCGCACTAACTTACCGCCCCGTCCGGGTTCCAGCTCCAAGTTGTGAATGACGGCGCCCACCGGCATGTCTTTCAGCTTCAGCGCGTTGCCTGGCGTGATGTCCGCGTCGGGTCCGGCCAGGATAGTATCCCCTACCTTGAGTCCCTTGGGAAGAAGAATGTAACGCTTCTCACCATCGGCGTAGTGAATGAGGGCAATGCGGGCGTTGCGGTTGGGATCGTACTCCACCGTCGCCACCTTCCCTGGAACCCCCACTTTGTTACGGCGAAAGTCGATGATGCGGTAGGTCCTCCTGTGGCCGCCGCCAATGTGGCGCATGGTAATCCGACCCGTGTTGTTCCGACCGCCGCTTTTGCGCAGCTCCACCGTCAGCGAACGTTCCGGCTTCTCGGCGGTGACGTCCTCACGGCTTTGTATGGTCATCTGCCTGCGACCTGGGGTATAGGGCTTAAATTGTTTGATAGACATATTGGCTACCCCTTCCTAAACACTGGCGCCCTCGAAGAACTCGATGCGCTGCCCCTCTGGCAAGGCCACGATGGCCTTCTTCCAAGAACGCGTCTTCCCAATAAAGGCCCCCATGCGCCTGGGCTTCGGGGAGACGTTCATCGTGTTGACGCTCAGTACTTTCACCTTGAAAATCTGCTCCACCGCCTGGCGGATCTGTATCTTGTTGGCGCTTTTGTGCACCTCGAAGGTGTACTTGTTCTGTTCCATGAGTGAACTGCTCTTTTCCGTCAATATCGGCCTTATGATGATGTCGTAGGCGACCAGGTTCATCTCGCGTATACCTCCTCCAGGCGCGCAACCACTTCTGGGGTCACGATCAGGGTCTTGCAGTTGAGAAGGTCATATACGTTGATACTGGCGACGTTCAGAACCTTCGCGTTTGGGATGTTGCGCACGGAGCGCACGACGTTCTTGTTGGCGGCGTGGTACACTACCAAGGCCTTTTCGGCGCGGACGACCTCCATAAAGCCCTTCACGGCCTTCGTGGAGGGCTTGTCCAGCTCGAAACCCTTCACCACCATAAGCAGCTCGTCCCTGACTTTCATCGAAAGGGCGCTCAACATGGCCAGGCGGCGCACCTTTTTGTTGACCTTCTGGTGATAATCCCGCGGTTTGGGCCCGTGAGCGACGCCTCCATGTGTCCAGATGGGGGAGCGCGTGCTACCCTGACGAGCCCGGCCGGTGTGTTTCTGCTTCCAAGGTTTCTTACCGCCGCCGGAGACCTCACCCCGCGTCTTGGCGGAGTGGGTACCCTGACGGCAGTTGGCCAGGTGGGCCACTACCACCTGATGCATGGCGGGCACGTGCAGGCGTTCGCCAAAAACCACGTCGGAGAGCGTCATTTCCCCCGCAGGCTGACCATTGAAATCCACTATTTTGATTGTAGGCATGATCTTCAACCCTCCTTGAGCTACTTCTTTTTGTAGAGGGTGACGAGGCTGTTTTTAGCCCCAGGGATGGCCCCTTTGAGAAGAAGGAGGTTGTTCTCCACGTCCACCGCCATAACCGTCAGGTTCTTGAGCGTCACCTTTTCGCTGCCCATGTGTCCCGGCATCCGCTTTCCTGGAAACACGCGACCTGGATAGGAAATGGCGCCGCTGGAGCCGCCGTGGCGATGCATGACTGACGTTCCGTGGCTGAACTGCTGGCCGCCAAAGTGGTACCTCTTGATAACCCCGGCAAACCCCTTACCTTTGCTGACTCCGCTGACGTCAACTTTCTCACCCAACTCGAACAAATCCACCTTTATCTCCTGCCCAACCTGATATTCGTCCGTTTTATCCAATCGGAACTCACGGAGCGTCCGTTTGGGCTCAAGTTTAACCTTGTCAAAAAGGCCCTTAAGGGGTTTGGACAGCTTGTGCGGCTTCATCGCGCCATAGCCGAGAAGAACGGCGGAGTACCCGTTCTGTTCTGGGGTGCGAATGGCAATCACAGAACAAGGGTCAGCCGCAATCACCGTCACGGCCACGGCCTGTCCCTGCTCGTTGAAGATTTGAGTCATGCCAATCTTCTTCCCCAAGATTCCTATACCCATCACTTTCTCTCCTTTCAGCCAGAGCTTCCCCTGACGCCAATCAAACCTCAACGGGAGGTCAAAGTTTGATCTGGATGTCCACCCCAGAGGGAAGATTGAGCTGCATCAACGCATCCATAGTCTTCTGCGTTGGGTTGATGATGTCGATGAGACGTTTATGCGTCCTCGTCTCGAACTGTTCCCGCGCGTCCTTGTCCTTGTGGGGAGACTTGAGGATTGTCACCTTGCTGATCTCAGTGGGGAGAGGGATGGGGCCAGAAACCACGGCCCCGCTTCTCTCCGCCGTCTCCGCGATCTGCGACGCGGACGTGTCGAGAACCTTATGGTCGAACGCCTTCAGGCGAATACGTATTTTTTTTGCCACGTTGATAGCCCTCTGCGCCTTCACGCTATTGAATGATTTGAGTGACGACGCCCGCGCCCACCGTATGGCCGCCCTCGCGCACCGCGAACCGAAGACCCTCCTCCATCGCTATCGGCACGATCAGCTCCACCTCGAAGTTCGCGTTGTC
>JAITGK010000172.1 GCA_031280635.1 Synergistaceae bacterium | reverse complement strand
ATCGGTCAGTTGGCGGCCAAGGGCGTTCTGTCCGGTTATCCCGACGGGACCTACAAGGGCAAGCAGCCCACCACCCGCTACGAGATGGCCTCCGCTCTGGCCCGCGCCCTGGCGTTGAGTGACCTCAGCAAGGCCAGCAAGCAGGACGTCGAGATGCTCAAGAAGTTGGTAGCGGAGTTCAAAGACGAGCTGGACGCTATGAGCGTCAAGGTTGACGAGCTGGACGTTCGCGTGGGGACTATGGAAAGCCGCCTGGGCGGGTGGAAGATCAGCGGCGTGTTGCGTCAGGACTTGACCCAGGTCATGGACGCCAATCCGTCACTATCCAATCCAAGGGGAGGGACGGAATCTTTCACCCCTTTGGCTAGGGCGCGTCTCTTCATAGAGCGCTGGTTTGGGGAGGATGAGAACCTTCATTTCTACGCTCGTCTTAGGGCCGACACAGGTCGTTACGCTTCTGGGTCGGTGGACGCGTTCTACGACCGTTTCTACGTTGACTTCCCGGTATGGGGAGACGCTCAGATGTTTGTGGGGCGTCAAATCTACGAGGCGTTGGAGGTTCCTTACTACCTTGACAGCGGATCGAACCCGTTCAGCAAGCACATGGGTATGGGTACCGACTCCTGGCTGTACGACCGCGCGTTGGACGCCATTGGCCTCAAGAAGACCTTTGGGGCCGGTACCGCTTGGTTCTACGCGACGCATACGAACCTCGACCTGTCCACTCTCAGCCCAGGATCGGCTCTTTTTGGTTTCTGGGAACTCTACCTGGCGGGTCAGTTTCAGTTCTCGGAGCGCTTTGGGTTTGACCTGGGCATTCAGTATCTGTTCGGTGACGACTCGGCCGATCAGCTCGCAAGCGCGAATCTGGAGCTTTCGAGCATCTACACGGCCTTTGGCGGACTTCGCTTTAACTTCAACGAGAACATAGCTTTGAAGGGTATGTATTACCTGCAGGACTTTGGCGGTACCGTGCGATCTGGTACCAACGCGTGGTTGCAGGAAGACGCCAAGGCCTGGCGGGCTGTCATTGACGTGAAGCAGGACATGCTGAAGTTTACCAGCCTGTGGCTGGAGTTCGACATGGTTGATAACGGCTTCTTCATGCCCACTGGCCCAAGGGCTTTGTTCAACAACTACGATTGGGCGTTTAAAGAACTTGAAGGGCTTGTTTCCGCTAACAACGTAGTCCACTCCGACCTTACGATTTGGCGTATCGCGGCCCAGCAGCAGTGGAACGACAAGTTTTCCACCTTCGAGTACTTCACGAACCTCACCGCCGACACGCCCACAGGCACCACCGACGACGGCAAGCTGACCCAGTGGGGTATTGGCGTAGGCTACCAGTACAATCCGAGCGTTCTGTTCGGCTTGTCTTGGGAGCAGGTCTCCTTCAGCGACGCCTGGGACGGTCGTAATGACCCCGGCCAGATTCGCTTCCGCACGCAGGTAACGTTCTAACCCGAGACAAAAGGCGGCAAAGCGCGAGGGGGCGAGGGATCGCCCCCTCTTTTGACGCGCCCAGCGATTTACCGGAACGAGAGAGGCGGGGGCGTCATCATGGATGACGCGGCGCTCTACGTGAAACGAGCGGGAGAAAGAGTTCTGGCAAGCTGTAGGTGGTACCTTGAGAAGAAGCTCAAGCTTCAAGAACAGTCATTTGTACAGAAGTACGCGACTTATTTTCGCGGTTTTTCCAAAGACGTTGAAACTTTTCGAGCCACGCGTATGTCCGCTCCACCACCTAACACTTTGGAATCACAACAAATTCGCGCGGTTCATTCCGCTTCACGCTCCCTCCACTTCGGCCGCCTCACCTGGCAAGCCTCGCCGCGCGCGGCCCTCCGTTTGCCCCAAAACCGGCGAGAAGGAACGCGGGCCCGCCGCTCTCGTTGTGGTATAATTCAAAACTATGTGATACGTGAATTTCTGAGTCTTTTCACAGGGAAGAGCGGCGTTACCGGATGAAGGTGGGTCAAGCGAAGCCGTCGAACCGCGCTTTGCCCCCGGATTTGAAAAACCATCGATATTTTTTTGAAGGGAAGTGCGGCTATGAAGTTAGGTGGCGAGGACGTGCGCGCCATCGCGGCGGAGGCCAGGTTGTCCCTGACGGACGCGGAGCTGGCGGGAGCGGTGCGCTATATCAACAACTTCCTCGAAATGGTGGACAGGTTCAAGGAGCTGGACCTGACGAGCGTTGAGCCCTTTTGTTTCGCGGAGTCCAACGCGTGCCCGTTGCGTGAGGACGTGTCGGATACGTTTCCCAGAGCGGAGGAGATATTGGCCGACCGAGCGAGTTACGCGACCTCCCTTTTTAAGGTTCCGCGCATTATGGAGGAATAGGCTATGAGCGTCTGCGAAATGGGCGTGCGCCAAGTGGCTGCCGGAGTGCGGGAAAAGGAGTTCTCCGCGCAGGAGGTGTTTGACGAGTGCCTTCACAGAGCCCTAGCCCACGAAAACAAGGTGTCGGCGCTCATCACCATGACGGCTGACACAGGGCGGGATCAGGCGGCAAAGGTGGACGAGCGAATCGCGCGGGGTGAGGACCCAGGCCCCTTGGCGGGCGTTCCCGTCATTTTGAAGGATAACATGTGTACCCACGGGATACGCACAACGGCGGGCAGCCGCGTCTTGGGCCGCTGGGCCCCGCCTTACAACGCCACGGTGTGGAGGCTGCTCTCCAGCGCGGGCGCGGTGCTCTTCGGCAAGGCGAATATGGATGAGTTCGCTATGGGGAATACCACCGGCTCGTCAGCGTTCGGACCTACGGCGAACCCCTGGGACGTCACTCGCGTGCCGGGCGGCAGTTCCGGCGGCAGCGCGGCAGGGGTGGCGGCAGGTTACACGCCCTTCGCCCTGGGCAGCGACACGGGAGGCTCCATTCGCCAACCCGCGTCCTACTGTGGCGTGCACGGATTGAAGCCCACTTATGGGCTGGTCAGCCGCTATGGGCTGATTGCCTATGGCTCTTCCCTCGACCAGATTGGCCCTTTCACCCGCGGCGTCGAGGATATGGCGTTGATCATGCGGATCATTGCGCGACACGACCCCAAAGACTCCACCAGCGTTGCCAAAAACATTGATTTCTCACTCCCCCTAGGGGACAAAGACGAAACGGTCAACCTAAAGGGCAAACGCGTTGCCTTGGTCAAGGAGTTCCAGGGCTTCACCCTGGACCCGCCCATAGCGGACGCCATGAGGCGGACGGTTCATCTCATGGAGGAAGCTGGGGCGGAGATGACGGAGGTCTCCCTTCCGGTGGTGGCTCGGTATGCCGTAGCCTGCTATTATGCCATCGCGGCGTCGGAGGCTCACACGAACCTGGCGCGCTTCGACGGCGTGCGCTACGGGCTCGAAGTGACCACAGCCTCCGGGCTTAAAGAGATGTTCGAGGAGGTGCGCTCCAAGGGGTTTGGGCCGGAGGTGAAGTCGCGGATCATCGCGGGAACGTGCCTGACGGAGCCCGTCCGCAGCGAGGAATACTACGTGGCGGCGACGCGGGTTCGTACTTTAATCGCGGCGGAGTTCCAGAAGGCCTTCGAGGGCGTGGACGCCATCTTGCAGCCTGTCACCCCTTCCCTACCGGGGAAGATTGGCGAGACCGACGAGGACGCGATGAAGGGCTACGAGTCCGACCTCTACACCCTGCCCGTGAACATGGCGGGCTTGCCAGGGCTCTCGTTTCGCGTGGGATACACCAGCGCTGGCCTGCCTGTGGGCTTGCAGCTCGTGGGGCCTCGATGGAGCGATAAAAAGCTGCTGAACATAGGCTTTGAGCTGGAAAAAGCCCTGGGATCGCCTCAAACCGCCTTTGCCCCGGTCGCTTTTAAAGGAGGGAACTGACGTGACCGCCCTGACCTTCACGCCCGTCATTGGCATAGAGATTCATATTCAACTGAAGACGAAGTCCAAGGTGTTTTGCGCCTGTTCGGCGGACTACGCCAACGACCCGCCCAACTCCCACATTTGCCCCGTGTGTACGGGACTGCCTGGTTCCATGCCTGCGCTGAACAAGGCCGTGGTGCGCCAGGGAATGTTGGCGGGCCTGGTGTTGAACTGCGCGGTGCAGCCCACGACGTTTTTCTTCCGCAAGTCCTACTACTACCCCGACCTGCCAAAGGGTTTCCAGACCACCCAGAGCGACCTACCCATCGCGGCGAGCGGCTGGCTCGAAATCAAGGACGACGAGGGTCGGCCAAAAAGAATCCGTATCAACCGTCTGCATTTGGAGGAAGACGTAGGCAAGCTGCACCACAGCGCCCCAGACGGGCGATTGGAGGGGGCGGACGCCTCTTACGTGGACTACAACCGCTCCGGGCTGCCTTTGGCGGAGATCGTGTCGGAGCCGGACGTGTCCTCGGCGCGGGAGGCCGTGGAGTACGTGACGGCGCTGCGGCGGCGCGTGCGTTATTCGGGCGCGTCGGACGTTGACCTGGAGAAGGGGATGATGCGCTTCGACGCCAACGTGTCAATGAAGTGCTCCGACGGGCGGTGGGGCCGTAAGGTCGAGGTCAAGAACATGAACTCCTTCCGAGCCCTGGAGCGCGCCATTGAGTATGAGATCGCGCGCCAGAAAAAACTCATGGAAGAGGGCGGCGAGGTCTTGCAGGAGACACGCCATTGGAACGACGCCAAAGGCGTGACGACGGCCTCTAGAGTAAAAGAGTTTTACCGCAAGTTCATCGTGGAGCCAGACCTGCCCCCGCTGGTGGTGACGCCGGAATGGATCGAGGAAGCGCGCGCCTGCCTGCCGGAGATGCCGGGTGAGAAGGCGTTACGTTACGTGAAAGAAATGGGCCTTTCTGAGGTAGACGCGACGGTTCTGACGGACTCCTTGGACGTGGCGCGGTACTTCGAGGCCTGCGTGGCGGCGGGAGCGAACCCCCCGCGGGCCGGAAACTGGGTTCGCACGGAGGTGTTGCGGGCCGTCAACGAGAGGCGCGTCAACGTGGATGAGATCGACGTGAGGCCCCAGGCCCTGGCGGAACTGCTTCGCCGCGTGGATGACGGCAGGCTCTCAACCACTGTGGCGAAAAGCGTTTTCGAGGTCATGCTGGAGGGTTTTTCCCTGGACGACGCCGCGAAAACGATCGGGGTCGTCGAAGGCGGGGTTGGGGCCGACGCGTTGGAGAGCCTGGCGCGAACGATCCTTGAGGCGAACCCCGACGTGGTGGCGGATATTCGATCCGGCAAGGACACGGCCAAAAAGGTGAAGTTCCTGCGGGGCCTCGTCATGCGAGAGACGAAGGGGCAGGCGCGTCCCGATGAGGTAACCGCCGCGATTGACGCCGCCCTCGCTCCCGTTTTGAAGTAATCCCTTGCCCCCTTTTCCATGTTGAAGTTGGAATCGGGGGCATTTTTGTTCCCATTGGACTTTTATTAAAGGAATCTTTATGGAGGAGGTTGTTGGGTATTATGGGACTGCGTCAATTTGAGGACACGAGAAATTACGCGCTGGTGGAGCTGCTTCGCCGTGTGGATGAGGGCAAGTACTCAATCGCCGAAGCGGCAATCGCTTTCGAGGCTGTACTGGAGGGTTTTTCCCTGAGCGACACTGTGGGCAACTGGCCCGAAAAGACGCTCCTGGCCGGAGGGCTGGCTATGTCGGGTTTGCTTCGTCGTGTGGGTGAGGGCAAGTACTCGATCGCCGACGCGAAAATCGCTTTCGAGGCCATGGAGGAAGACTTTTCCCTCTTGGGCAACGCCGTGAAAAAGAACGAGCTTGACGCCGCGGAAGCGCTGACGGAGTAAGGGGCCGCGCCCCTTTGTTTTGAATTGAGGAGGGATATTATGGGACCGTGCCAATTTGAGAACACGAGAAGTTACGCGCTGGCGGAACTGCTTCGCCGTGTGGACGACGGCAAGCTCTCGGCCGCCGACGCGAAAATCGCTTTTGAGGACCTGTTGGAAACTTTTTCCCTGAGCGACGCCGCGAAAGGGCCCGAAAGGATTAAAAAGACGCTCCTGGTCGAATGCATGGCCCTGACGGAGCTGCAGCGCCGCGTGAACGACGGCGAGCTCTCGACCGCCGACGCGAAAATCGTTTTTGAGGCCATGCTGAGAGACTTTAACCTACTAAAACCCTTTTTCTCCCTGGACAATGTCATGAAAAAGGATTGCGGGGACAAAAGACACTCCTGCTTCAATCCATGACCCTGAACAATCAATAGTTACCGTGAGCAGTCATATCGAGGAGGGGTATTATGGGATCGCGTCAACCTGAGAACACGAGAAGTTTCACGCTGGCGGCGCACGGTGGAGCCGGGAAAACGACCTTGGCCGAGGCCATGCTTTTCTGCAACGGCCAGGTCTCCCGTATGGGCAAGACGGAGGCGGGCAACACAGTCAGCGACTTCACCTCGGAGGAGCAGAAGCGCCAGATTTCCATTGGGGCCTCGCTTCTAACAATGGAACGCGCGGGCAAGACCCTTTTCGCCCTGGACGCGCCTGGCTTCGCGGACTTCACCGGAGAGATGAGCGCCGCTATCCGCGTGACTGACGCCACTTTGATCCTGGTCAGCGCCGTGGGCGGCGTCGAGGTTCAGACCGGTCGGGCGTGGGAATACGCCTCCGAGAACGCCTCCCCCGTGGTCTTTTACATCTCCAAAATGGATAGGGAAAACGCGGACTTCGGCAAAGTCTTGTCCGACGTCAAGGAGCAGTTCTCCCCCAACGCGCTTCCCGTGTTCCTGCCCATCGGGGCGGAGGCGTCCTTCAAAGGCGTGGTGGACGTGCTGAGAGGCAAAGCCTACATCTACGCGGCGGATGGGAGTTTCACCGAGGGAGAGGCGCCCGCGGACATGGCCGAGGCCGCCGCGTCGGCCAAGGAAATCCTGGTCGAGGCCGCCGTGGAGATGGACGACGCCCTGATGGAGCGGTACCTAGAGGGTGAAGCCGTCAGTGACGCCGACCTGGCGCGGGTGCTCCGGGCGGCCATCGCGAAGCGGCGCGTCATGCCCGTTCTCATGGGTTCCGCCGCGATGAACGTGGGAGTTCATCAACTGCTGGACTTCATCGTGGACTACTTCCCGTCGCCCCTAGATCGAGGTCCAGTCAAAGCCGAAAAAGACGGCGCGCCGGTGGAGGTCGTTCCCGACGTCTCCGCGCCCTTCTCCGCGCTCTGCTTTAAGGTCATGGTCGATCCCTACGTGGGCAAACTGTCGTTCATCCGGGTACACTCTGGGACTCTGTCCTCCGAGGGCAACAACATCTACAACATCAAAAAGGGCGAGGACGAGCGCGTCAGCACTTTTAAGCTGATGACGGGCAAGGACGGCAAGGACGTAAAAGAGATCATAGCAGGCGACATCGTGGCGATACCGAAGCTCCAGAGCACCAAGGTGGGTCATACCCTGGCGGTGAAAGGTGGGGCTTCGTACCTGTTTCCGCACATTGAGTTTCCCCTGCCGGTCTACAGCGTCGCTGTCGTCGCCAAGACCCGCGCGGACGAGGATAAATTGGGCAACGCCATCTCGAAAACCCTGGAGGAGGACCGTAGTCTCACCTTCGAAAAGAACCCGGAGACCCACGACAACGTGCTTTCTGGCATGGGCGACCTGCACATCGACATTGTGTTAGCGAAGATGAAGGAACGGTACGGCGTGGACTTAGACGTCAAGACGCCTCAGGTTCCTTACCGCGAGACGATAAAGAAGACCTCCGAGGCTCAGGGCAAGCACAAGAAACAAAGTGGTGGACACGGGCAGTACGGCGACGTGAGCATCCGCTACACCCCGCTAGAGCGCGGCGCGGGCTTTGAGTTCGTGGACAAAATCGTAGGCGGCGCGATCCCCAAAAACTATATTCCCGCCGTGGAGAAGGGCCTTCACGAATACATGGGAAAAGGCCCCCTGGCGGGTTTTCCGGTGGTGGACTTCAAGGCGGAGCTCTTCTTTGGCTCCTATCACGATGTGGACAGCTCGGAAATGTCCTTCAAGCTCGCTACGCGACTGTCGTTCAGGAAGGGCGTCATGGACGCGTCACCGGCGCTGCTGGAGCCAGTTATGAACGTGGAGGTCATTGTCCCGGAACCGTGCATGGGCGATGTGATGGGCGACTTCAGCGGACGACGCGGGCGCATCATCGGCACGGAGGCGCGGGGGCGGCTTCAGGTGGTGAAAGGTCAGGTGCCGCTGGCGGAGATGTTCCGCTACGCGATTATCTTGCGCTCCATGACCTCCGGCCAGGGGAGCTTTTCCATGAGTCCCTCTCACTACGAGGAGGTCCCGGCCGATATCGCCAAAAAAGTCATTGCCGCGCACAAGCGAGAAGAGGAAGAAGAGTAAGGGCGCCTTCGCTAAGATTATTTATTTTATAGGGGCGACAAACAACCTATTTCCTTATGTACAGAGCCGCGCGGCCGTATTGTGTTTGGCAACCCTTATAAAGCTCACGAGGTCAGCGCGAAATGCTGGGGAGAGACTTCCCGCATCTTTGTGTTCACCTCTAGTTTCATGTTGAAAGGGATTATCTTTTTGGAGCGTTCCAACTTCGGGTCGGGGATCGGGGTGGCGGACAGAAGCGCCTTGGTATAGGGGTGCCGCGGGTCTTCGAACAAGTCGTCCGTGGGGGCGATTTCCACAAGCCGCCCCGCGTGCATGACGGCGACGCGGTCGCAGAAAAAACGCGCCATGGAAAGGTCGTGAGCGATAAACAAGAACGTAAATCCATATTTTCTCTGTAGGCGCTGAAACAGCGTCACGATTTGAGTCTGTATCGAGGCGTCCAGGGAGGCCACCGGTTCATCCGCGACGATGAGTTCCGGCTTCAGCGCGAGGCTTCGGGCGATAGCCGCGCGCTGACGCTGTCCTCCTGATATTTCCGGCGGATATTTCGCGCGGTACGAGTCATCCAGCCCCACCATCGTCAGCAGCTCCCTAATCCTCTCACGCATCTGGCGTTTTTCCTGAAACACGCGATGAATGACGAAGGGTTCCGATAGGATCTCCTCCACGGTCATTCGCGGGTTCAGCGCGGCGGCGGAGTCCTGAAAGATTATCCGCATTCCTCGCTGAATCTCTCGTCTGTGTCGGTGATAGGACTTTTTTTCCGAAACCAGGCGGTCCCGGAAATAAATTTCTCCCGCGGTCGGAGTGTAAAGCCCCATCACCGCCTTGGCAACGGTGGACTTTCCGCAGCCGGACTCCCCCACCAGCCCGAACGCCTCGCCCTGGCGCAGGTCGAAGGTCACTCCCCGCACCGCTTCCACCGTGAAGGAGCGGTTTATCTGGAAACGCCGCGCGTAATTCCGCACCCTGACGATTGCCTCTCCGCCCGCGCCTCGCCTGGGTCGCCTTGGATTTTCACCAGCAGGCGGGGTCACGCGGGGAGCTCGTTTGTCCAAAAGCCAGGTAGCGGCGCTGTGGGTGTCGCTTATCTCGAACATCGGCGGCATTTCTCTGTAGTCGATGGCCAACGCGTACTCGTTGCGCTCCGCGAAAGCGTCGCCCAGAGGGGGGCACAGCGGCGAGGGAGGCGCGCCCGGGATCTGACGCAACGTTCCTGTTCGCATGGCCACGAAGGGCAGGGCCCTCAAAAGCCCCCAAGTGTAAGGGTGGCGCGGGTCGTAAAAAATCTCCTCCGCTGTCCCGATTTCAACGATCTTTCCGGCGTACATGACGGCCACGCGGTCGGCGACTCGCGCCACCATGCTCAGATCGTGAGAGATGAGCAGGATGCCGGCACCCGTTTTTTGGCGCGCCTCCAGCAGAAGGTCCAGCATGTGGGCTTGAACGGTGACGTCTAGGGACGTGGTGGGCTCGTCCGCGAGGAGTATCTTGGGGGCCATGGCGAGGGCGATGGCCAGCGCGCAACGCTGACGCATCCCTCCGGAAAAGTGATGGGGATGGAGCTCCATTCCGCGCGAGGGGTTGTCGATGCCCACCAGTTCGAGCAGTTCTTCCGCGCGATGCCTCACCTTTTCGCGACTGATTTTCTTGTGCCTGAGAATGGCTTCGGTAATTTGTTCGCCGATAGGGAGGGTGGGGTTCAAGGTTGTCATGGGATCTTGGAAGATCATCGAAAAGACGTTGCCCCGCAACGGACGCGTCTGCCGGTCGGTGTAGTCCGTGACGTCCTCTCCGCAGGCGATGATCCGCCCGCCTTTTATCTTCGCGTTTCTTGGCAGCAGCTTCATGATGGACTGGCGCATCACCGTTTTGCCACAGCCGGACTCCCCCACAAGGGCCAGTATCTCGCCTTCCGCAAGAGACAACGAGACGCCGCGCACCGCCTCCACCTCTCCCTCCGAAATGTTGAAACTTACTGAAAGATCACGCAGTTCCAATACCATAAAAATCCTCCTTTTTCAAGCGCGTTACCCCAAATCCCAGGGCAAACGCGTCAAACAGCAACAAGCGACCGCGGGATATAATCGTCGTTCCAGGAGGCTTTTAGAGTCGTCGCCTCTTTTCCGCGTAAAGCTTTTGCCGTTTATATCCGCTTTTTGGCCTCTTATTTCCGCGCGTGATTACGCGACCCGCTATAACTAAACTTTTCCCGATCCCGTGGCGTAAAAATTCGAGCTACCCGAAAGCCTTCTTGACCCTCCTTATGAGAAAACAGGGTAATATTTCTGTCTCAATTCATATTTTATCCGTCAAATCCCAGATTCTCAAAATGGGATTCTTGCTTCTTGCTTTGCCATGCCTTCCTGACCCGCGAAACTGAAAAGGCAACTACCTGGGAACTGTAAAATAATAACTTGCGAAAATCAACGTGATTTTATCAAGTAATTCCAATTTCCAAATGGAGCTATCCTGTCGGTATTAATTGAATCAAATTCTTTATCCGAAACGGTTTTAGCAAGTTCGTATACAGCATCGTCACGTTGGCATATTACTCTCAGACCAGTAGCGGTTTTCGTTGAATCTATCAGTTTTACCGCCGCCTCAACGCTTACAAGTGGCTTCCCTTGCCAGTTTTTGCTTATATAACAGAATAGGCGATGTTCAACTTTGTGAGATTGCTTACTAAAATAGAGATATGAGGGTATAATATCTCTATAAACAAATTAGAGGAGTGATCCTAAAATGGAGAAATTTCTAGCACTACACTTCATTTCGATCTTTCAATTGCAGCTTAAACTCTCGTTTTAAGCCAATATTCTCGAAGTGTCTTTGCCAGCTTCGGCTCTTTTCT
>JAITGK010000102.1 GCA_031280635.1 Synergistaceae bacterium | reverse complement strand
ATCACCAATAATCACGAGATATACCCTATACACTATATGGGTATCCTTACAATTATTGGCGCTTTTTTTAATTGTCACTTGTTACTCGGCTTTTTCCACTTAAGTTGACGACATTGATTCTTACACCTTCCTTTAAGGGAATCCCCAGCGCTTTGAAGGCCGGGGTAAATCACGCTTGACTTGGCGCGCGAGGCCTCCATCTCTTCCAGACCACGCGTCACTGGCTGGCTTGGCGAAGTTCCTCCAGAGCCTTGGGATCTTTAAACTTTGGGTTGTTCTCGGCATAGTCAATTGCCCTTTTGCCTTTTTTGTTCTTTACACGCGCGTTCGCGCCGTTTTTGAGCAAAAGCGATGCCACTTCAGGATTGGGGTTAGCGGCGGCCCGCATGAGGGCTGTCTCGCCGTAATTGCCCTTTGCGTTAACATGCGCGCCGTTTTTGAGCACAAGCGATAACACTTCAGGATTGGGGTTTTTCTCAACGGCCCACATGAGGGCTGTATTGCCGTTTTCGCCCTTCGCGTTAACGTCCGCGCTAGCCTTCAGCGCGGTCGCTACCTCATCGTAGGTTCCTTTTTCGCACAACCGCGAAAAATCGTAATCCGACATAGCCCAGACCTGGGCGCGCGGCGTCAGGAAACACGAAAGCAAAACCACAGTCCAAATAAAATATTTTTTCATACTTTTCATACCTTCCTTACTACGCTATGTCGAGCTAGGCTCATCCTCCTCAAGGTTTTTGAAGTTCTTCCACCAAAGCGGCTAAGGTCTTGACGCCGAGGATCATGACGGACTCGTCTAAGTCAAAACAACCATTGTGGTGTGGAGCGCTGATGTCCGAACCTAGGGCCATGTAAAGGGCCTGTCCGCCGTTTTCCTGAACGCGGCGCATCATCCAGGTCGCGTCCTCGCTTCCGCCGGCCCGCGCGGTATCACGAACCTCGCGGAAAAGCCCAAGCTCCCGCGCGACCCCGCCGGCCCTCCTCACCAGCGCGTCGTCGCCCACCGCGTCAGTGCCCGCGCCGGTCTTGACCACCTCCACCTCCACGCCGTACATCACGGCCGCCCCTTTCAGGATTTCCTGAGCGCGGGCGTAAACGTAGTCGGCGGCATTCTGGGTCTCGCCGCGAGTCTCGGCCTTCATCAGCGCCTTGCCGGGGACGACGTTGCGACCCGTGCCCGCGTTCAGCGCTCCCACATTAACGCGCGTGACCCCGTCCTTGTGAGGCGCTATGCCGTGCAACGCCAGCGCCGCGGACGCCGCGGCCAGAAGCGCGTTGCGACCCTCGTGGGGCGCTCCGGCGGCGTGAGCGGCCTTACCAGTAAACTCCACGTCGAACTTCGTGGTTGGAAGGTGTCCCAGCGAGTTGAGCCCCAATACCCCACTTGGCGTCTCCCCGCCAATATGCAGGGTCAGGAAGTAGTCCGACCCGTCCACGACACCCTTCCGCGTCATGGCGTAACCGCCCCGGCACCCCTCCTCACCTGGCTGAAAAACCAGTCTGACCTCGCCGCCCAAGGCGTTCTTCCTTTCCATCAGAACCTCCGCCAGGCCTAGGCCAATGGCCGTGTGAGCGTCGTGCCCGCAAGCGTGCGCCAGACACGGGTTGACGCTGGCGAACCCCTCGCGGTTTGGACGGTGTTCCGGGCTCTCAGCCTCGTCCACATCCACACAGTCCATGTCGAACCGGAGCGAGATAACGGGGCCGGGTCTCCCCGTCCTCAGCGCCGCCACGACGCCAGGGTAGCCCCGCATTCCGCCAATCCACGCGGGGTCTCCGCCCTGCGCTTTCGCGCGCTCAATGTGAGCGTCCACCTGAGGAGGACGCCCCATGACCGCCGAGAGCTCCACCGTGTCCAGCCCCACGGTCAGGTCATAGCCGAGCTTTTCCAACCGCGCCGCGACCACCGCCGACGTGCGGAACTCCGTCCACGCGCTTTCGGGGTATCGGTGGAGATCGCGTCGCGTCTCGATCATGACTTTTTCCAAACGTTCCCAATCCATGCGAACACCTCCATAAATCTTGCTGACACACTCCCACGGCCATAGCGGGTCGCGTAATCACGCGCGAAAACAAGAGACCAAAAACCGGATATAAACGGCAAAAACTTTGCGCTTAAAAGAGCCAACGGCTCTAAAACCAGTGGAAACTCAACAAAGACAGCCGACCGAAGCCGGCCTTACATCCTCTTCCTTAAAGAGTGGACGCCCCCACTTTGAGCGGATTTACGGCGTCCTTGCCGAATATTCGATCATAGCGGCGGCGCGGAGCGATTAAGTGATTGTGGATCGAGCCGGCAAGGTTGAGCTTGCGGCGGATGTGTTTGTTTTGTTTGGAGCAATAAAGCGCGTAGGTTCTCATTTGTTTTTTGGCTCCTTGATGTATTTCAAGTAAGTCCATGGTTGATATATTTTAATGAAGGGAATTTTAGCATGAACGCGGACACGCGGCAAGAAGGCAAAAAGACAAAGCGAACGCCGCGCGTTGGCGGCCCCCGCGATTCTCATCCAACGACTAAAGCCGTTCACTTTCCCACCATGCTGTCGCAAACACGCTCCAGGTAAAAATACTTATAAAAGCGCGAATTAATTCCTTTTCAAATTAGGTAAAGTTTGAGATAATTAAAAAATGAGAGAGATGATTCAACAACAAACACCCAATGGTGGGCAGTGTTTACGTGGATAGATGTTGTCTTTTCACTTCACTATCCCGATGTTTCAAGGTTTTTCTTATATTGATGGATAATGAGCGCTATTGTAGGGAAAAGTGTCATGAAGTTATAATTAACAAAGAGATGGCTGGCCGAGACGGCGAAAGGTGTGGAGGGCTTTTGAGCACGGTTTGCGACAGGGCGCGGGGCGTTCTATGCTGAGGGAGCCGGAGCACGCGCCGGTGCTTGTGGAGCGGGTGGTTTCCTTCTTGAAACTTGCTGGTGTCTTGGGAAACGGAAAAATCCTTGATTGCACTCTAGGGCTGGGGGGGTACTCCGAGAAAATTCTGCGAACTTTCTCGGAAGCCCAAGTGTACGCGTTGGATAGAGACCCCTGGGCGGTGAATATCTCGAAGGCTCGCCTGGTGGGGTATGGGTCGCGCTTTAGGGCGTTCCGCGTGAATTTTGGCGCGATGGAGGAACTTCTGGCAAAGGACGCGCCCTTTGACGCCTTCCTGTTTGACCTAGGCGTTTCCAATATGCAACTTGTAGACGGGGAGCGGGGGTTCTCGTTCCAAAATGATGGACCGTTGGACATGAGAATGGACCCCAGCGAGGGGACGACCGCGGCGGAGCTGCTGGCGGGACTTTCCGCGGAGGAATTGGCGGAAATTTTTTGGCTGTACGGCGAGGAACGCCACTCTCGCCGGATCGCGGCGGGAATAGCGGAACGCCGAAAGTGGAAAGGGCCCCCGCGTACCACAGGAGAGCTGGCTGGATTGATACGAGAAATTCTTCCCGCTCCAGCTCAGAGAAAAATGGGCGGACACCCGGCAAGGCGGGTTTTTCAGGCGCTCCGAATCTATGTGAACGATGAAATTGGGGAGCTGGAAGCAGGACTCGCCTCGGCCGCGAGGTTGGCGTCGCCAAGGGGAACGGTGGCCGTTGTCTCCTACCACTCGCTGGAGGATCGTATCGTCAAGCACACCTTTCGGGCGTGGGAGAAGGAAAAAGGGGGAGAAGCCCTCACCCGGCGCCCCATCCTGCCCAGTCCGGAGGAGATCGAGGCCAACTTCAAGGCGCGCAGCGCGAAACTTCGGGTCTTCCGGTTTTCGCGCCCGGCTATGTCAATGAAAACGACAGGGAGATAGAGGAAAATGAGGAGCAAGCGACAAAAAGAACGGTTGAGACTCCCACTGATCCTGGCGATCGCTGGGGTACTGTTCCTGTCGTTCGCGGGACTCACAGCCTCCCGATTGGAAATCGCTCGACTGGAACGGCTTTTAAACCGGCTTGACAGGAGCGTCAAGCTCCGCTCTGACGAGGAACAGGAACTCAGGACGGCTTTATCGCGCTTGACTTCGCTGGCCAGAGTTTATGAGTACTGCAAAGACCAGTGGGGAATGATCACCGCTAGGCCGAAGACAATTCACGTCCCCGCCAGCGCGCGCGCCACGCTGCCCGTCGAGCCGCCAGGCTGGCTTTTTGTGAACTGATATGTCTCCCGCGCGAGGAAAAACAATGCCCTCCACGGCAACCAGACGCCACATCGTAAGCCCCTGGTTTTTTTTTGTCGCTCTCTTCTCCATCGTGATCTGGAAGCTGGTGGAGTACCATTGCTTTCCAGACCCTCTCGTCCTATCCCGCTCTCGGAGCCAGTACTGGGGACGCGCGCCGGTCGGGAGCAACCGGGGCGTCATTCGAGACAGCTTGGGAAACGACCTGGCCCGCTCAGTCGCCGCCTCCAGTTTTTTTATCGACCCCAAGCACTGGTCGCCCTCGGACGCGCCCGCGCTCCGGGGGTTGGTGTCCGACGCCGTCGTCGATCAAATCTCGCGCGCCCTCGAAGGACGCTACGTGCGGGTGGCGCGTAAAGTGTCGCCTGACCTAACCCAGAAAATCCTGACCCTGAAGCTGAAGGGCCTTTACGAGGAAAAAGAGAAAAAACGGGAATACCCCCATGGCGCGCTCCTATCCCACGTACTGGGCTTCTGCGACGCGGACGGTACGGGACTCTCCGGCCTGGAGCTGGCCTGGGATTCCAGCCTCTACGAGCCCCCAGGCTATAGAATTCTCACCCGACACTCGCGGGGGCGACCCCTGGGCCCTGGGCGCGACGGAACCCTAGCCGCGGTCACGCTCACCATCGATATCAGGATTCAATATATCGCTGAAAAACGCCTGAACGAGGCCGCCATTCAGCACAAGGCAAAATGGGGGGCCGCGCTGTGCCTGGACCCCAACACAGGGGCCGTGCTGGCAATGGCGAGCTGGCCCTTTTTCAACCCCAACAATCGGGATGAGCTGAACTCCTCTAACGCCGTTAACAACGCGGTGGGCAGAAACTACGAGCCCGGCTCCACCTTTAAACCCATCTTCATGGGCATAGCCCTCGAAAGCGGTTTGGCGCGCGCGGACGAAACGTTTCACTGTCCCGTTCGCCTGAAGGTCGCCGACGGCTTCATCACCGAGGCGTACAAAAGGGCGATGGGAACGCTTTCCACAATGGACATACTGGTCAAATCCTCAAACGTGGGTATGGCTCAGATAGGGGTGCGCTCCACTCCCCTGGACATGTACCGCACACTGCTCACCTGGGGCTTTGGTAAGGCCAGCGACATTGATCTGGGGAAGACGGAAAAGGGTCTCTTGGCCCAGCCGGGCCAGTGGCGGGGCGTTATGCCGGCAAACGTCTCCATTGGGCAAGGGATTGGCGTCACGCCTTTGCAGCTTGCCACGGGCATGACGGCGGTGGTCAACGGGGGGAAGCTCCTGAGCCCCTACCTGGTGCGGGAGGCCATAGACCCCGCGGGCGAGGTCGTCTATCGGGGCGGCAGGCACGCGGCGCGCGAGGTGCTGACCCCCGCCACAAGCCAGTGGTTGAGGGCCGCGTTGCGGGAGGCCGTGGTCTCCGGCACGGGTCGAAGAGCGAACACCCCTGTCACTCGGCTTGCCGGCAAGACGGGCACGGCCCAGGTCGCGGAGAAGGGAAAGTACGTGGAAGGACGCTACGTGTCGTCCTTTCTGGGATTCTGGCCCTATGAGGACCCGCGGTATCTTCTGTTATTCGTCTTGGGCGAGCCGTCGGCCGGGCAGTACTACGGTGGGGAAGTGGCGGCTCCCGCGGCGAGGAAAATCGTTGAGGACATGGCGGAACTGAAAATTTTCGGCTCGGAGGCGATACTGTGAGGCTCTCGTCCCTGGTTCAAACCCTGACGGAAAGGGGTTTTTCATTTGCCTTCACGGCGGCTGAGGGGGCCAAAGATCCGGAGGTCTCTGGCGTCTTCGCGGACAGTCGTGAGATCTGTCCTGACTCCGTCTTTTGCTGTATCGAGGGCGAAAAAGACGATGGACACCGATACATCCCGGCGGCGGAGGCGGCCGGGGCTGCGGCCTTGGTCTGCGAGCGCCCCGTGGAGACAGGTCTTCCACTCTTCCGAACCTCGTCCACTCGGGGGCTCATGGGGGAGCTGGCCGCCTTGGCGTATGGGGAACCGGCTTCGAAGCTTTTCATGGTTGGGGTGACGGGTACCAATGGCAAGACCACCACCACGTACATCCTGCGCGGCATTCTGCAAGCCGCTGGTCTGAGGACGGGGCTTCTGGGCACGGTGGTGGAGAGCGACGGCGTCCAGGAGCGCGACGCGGAGCGAACCACGCCCGAAAGTTGCCGTCTCCAAAGGCTGTTGGCAGCCATGGTGGGAAACGGGTGCGAAGCTTGCGTCATGGAGGCGTCCTCTCACGGACTCCATATTGGGCGGCTCTCGGGCTGTCGTTTCGACGCGGTCGTGTTCACCAACCTCAGCCCAGAGCACTTGGATTACCACAAAGACATGGAAAACTACTTTCAGGCAAAGCGCCTTTTGTTCACAAAGCACTCCAAGGAATGCCGCGTGGCGGCTATCAACGCGGACGACCCCTACGGAGCGCGGCTGCTGGCGGAGTTCGCGTCTCCAGAGTTCCGACCCTTCTCCCTTTCCGACGCCTCCGGGACGCGACTGGACGTGGAGGGGAGCTCGTTTGTCATCACCGCCAAGGGTTGGTCGCCCCTGCCGGTGAAAAGCCCGCTAGCGGGGAGTTTTAACGTCGCCAACGTCTTGGGCGCGGCGACCGTTCTAAGGGGAAAACTCGACGACGCCGTAATCGCGAAGGGCATAGCGAGCGTTCCCCAGGCGCCGGGACGACTGGAAAGACACCCCCTGCCCAGTGGGGCTTGTTGCGTCATCGACTTCGCTCACACGCCGGAGGCGCTCCGCAACGTGCTGTCGGCGGCGCGGGGCTTCTGCTCCGGTAAGCTGGTCTCCATCTTTGGGCACGGGGGCGGGCGTTACCCGTCCAACCGCCCGGCGCTGGGGGGTGTGGCGGCGGGGCTGGCCGACCGGGTCGTGGTCACGATGGACAATCCCCGTGACGAAGACCCCGCGCGGATTGCGGAGGCCATCGTCCAGGGGATCGAAAACAGCGGCCGGGAGATCCCCTATGAGGTTATTTTGGACAGGAAAGAAGCAATCACGAAGACCCTGGCCGCCGCTGGGTCGGGGGACGTGTTGGTGGTGTCAGGCAAGGGACCGGAGAAATTTTTGACGATACAGGGCAGAAAAATCCCCTACAACGACGCGGAAACCGTCGATGAGTGGATACGCCTGGCGCGGTGATGGACATGGGAGAAGCGGGAACGACAAACTGGCTTATCTTCTCCTTCCTCTTGTCCTTTGCTGGCCTTGTGACTGTCGCCGGGGTACTGAGTCTCGTCGGTGGTCTGGAACTCCAGAATATCTTGATCTCCGTCCAGCACCGTCTGCGGGTTAGTCAGGTACAAAAAAGCTACGGCGTTGGCATCGACGTGGAAATCAAGGCCGCCACCCCGACCATGGGGGGCGTCGCCTTTATCGTTATGGCCTTTGCCGCCATTGTCGCGGAGGTGAGGCTGTTGGTCGTCAACTGGTCTGTCCTTTTCTGGAGTCTACCCGTTACCTGCGGGGCCATTGGATTCTGGGACGACTGGCTCAAAGTCAGCCGCCGATCCAGTGAGGGTTTTTCCAGCCTGGGCAAATTGGCTGTTCAAGTGGCCGTGGCGTCGATCTGGGTGACGTCGGCGGAGGCGAGGTTTGGGCTTTTCGCCTGGCGGGGCGCCCTTGACTGGCCAGGCTGGCTCGCCGTGCCGCTAACCATTCTGGGGACGGTGGGAATGATGAACGCCGTTAACGTAACGGATGGTCTGGATGGGCTGGCGGGAGGGGCCTTTCTTATCTCCCTTGGCGTGTTGGCCTGCATTTTGAAGCTCTCGCCTTGTTTGGTGGTGGACTTTGCCGTGCTCTTGGGGACGCTGACGGCTTTCCTGTTTTACAACATCCGCCCAGCGCGTATTTTCATGGGCGATACGGGCTCGCATTTTTTAGGGGGCGCGCTGGTTATGCTGTGCGTGGAGGGCGGCGCGGTGCTGGCGCTGATTCCAGCGGGCTTCATTTTCGGCCTGGAACTGCTTTCGTCCGCCGTTCAGATTATCGCTATCCGTGGGTTCGGAAGAAAGGTTTTCAGGATGGCCCCGTTGCACCACCATTTTCAGCGCATGGGCTGGGATGAAACGAAGGTCACGGGAAGATTCCTCGCGATTCACGCCGTGGGCGCGTCCCTGACGGCGGCGCTGTGCGTCTTGGTTTTCGGCAGGTGAGGGATATGGCGGAAAACAAAAAAGGCAAAGACTGGAACGGCAAACAACTCACGGTGATCGGGGCCGGAGTCAGCGGTGTGGCCTTGGCCCTTTTGGCCCACGACCTGGGCGCGAGGGTCTTCGTCTCCGAAGAAAAGGCCGCCTTACCTCAAGGTTCCGCCGAACGACTGGAAAAAAACGGCGTGGCTTGGGAGGGGGGAGGACACTCTCCGCGCGCTTTCGAGGCTGACGCGCTGCTACTCAGTTCCGGCATTCCCCCCTTCGCGCCCTGTGTCCAGGAGGCGGAGCGCCTGGGTGTGCCCGTGATAGGAGAGCTGGACTTCACGGCGCCCCACATTCGAGGCCCCATCGTGGGCGTGACGGGCAGCAACGGGAAGAGCACTCTCACCGCGTTGACCGGGCATATCTTGAAAAAGGCGGGCCTGAAGGTGGGCGTTGGCGGCAACATCGGCGAGGCCGCGGCGCTTTTCACAAGGGAAACGTTCGACTACGTGGTGCTGGAGCTCAGCAGCTTCCAACTGCACTGGGCCCACGAGATGAAGACCGCGGTCGCCATCATCACGAACCTTGCGCCCGACCACATCGACTGGCATGGGAGTTACGAAGCCTACAGGGCAGCCAAGGCAAAGCTGCTTTCCCTCCAAGACGAAAGGGGCTGGGGGGTGATCCAGGCCCGCGACCGTCAAACGCTTGGCCCGTCTAGGTACGACAGGCTTGCCGTTCTGAGCTGGGACGAGGAGCCGGGCGGCGAATTCTTTGGGTGTGTCTTTATGGGAAAAGACCAGGCCGTCCTTCGCCTTGGAGGAAAGGAGTATCCTCTTTTCAGCTACAGGGACACGACGCTTCTAGGACGGCACAACCTGGAAAACACCGCTATGGCCCTGGCCGCGGTGAAACTACTGAACGTGACCCTGCCCCCCGAGGCCCTGAAGGGCTTCCGTCCCCTGCCTCACCGCTGTGAGCTGGCGGGGGAGGTGAATGGAGTGACCTACATCGACGACTCCAAGGGTACCAACGTGGCGGCGTCGGTGACGGCGCTGACTTCCATTGAGGGACGCAAGGTCGTCATCCTGGGGGGCAAGGGCAAGGGCGAGGACTACGGGACGCTGGCCGAGGCCGTGATGAAAGAGGCCGAAGCCGCCGTGGTGCTGGGAGCGGAGAAAGACCGGATAGAGGCGGCTCTGAGAGACGCTGGGTTCGCCTCCGTCCACAGGGTTTCCGGTATGGAGGAGGCCGTCCTCATGGCGCGAAAGCTGACCCATCCGGGGATGGTGGTCTTGCTCTCGCCCGCCTGCACGAGCTGGGACATGTACGAAAATTACAAACAAAGGGGAGAGCACTTCCGTGCCCTCGTCGGGGAGCTGGAGGGCTGACCCCTGGCGTTTCGAGAGCGGCAGAGCCGGCAGGGCCGGTGTAATGGCCGCGCGGGGGCGGGGACGGACTCTGAGGAGCAGGGCCGTTCCGCTCAAAAACTGGCCTTTGTGGGTGACTCCAATGGTTTTGAGCCTCTGTGGCATCCTGATGATCGCTTCTCTGACGTCAGGGAGCGGCGCGGAGGGCGTTTCGCCTTATGGAGCGGCCTTCAAGCAATGCCGCTTTTTAGGGCTGGGCTTGTTGCTGATGTTCTGTTGCGCCCTTACGCCCTTGCCTTTCATCCGCCGGATGAGTGGTTTGTTGTGGCTGGGAGCGTTGCTCATGACGCTGGGAACGCTCGTTCCGGGCATAGGGGTCAAGGTGGGGGGCGCTCGCCGATGGTTGAGCGTCTTGGGGTTCCAGTTCCAGCCCCTTGAAATTCTGACGCTGGCCGTGCCCCTGTTTCTGGCCGACCGCCTAGCCGCGTCAAGGAGACAGGGCTTTCAGTGTTTTTGCAGGCCAACGCTTACCGTGGCCCTGTTCTCGGCCTTTCCGCTTTTCTTTCAGCCCAACATGGGAGGGCTTATTCTCGTGTTCGCCCTGTGCATGTCCATGCACGTGGTGAACCAGGGTTGGAAGTACCCTCTGGCCGGGGGCGCGTTTCTGTTCTTTATCTTCTTACTGATGATCTACATGGAGGGATACCGCCGGGAGCGGCTTTTGGCCTTTCTGGATCCCTGGTCTGAGCCCACGGGCAGGGGATTCCAGATCATTCAGGGGCTGGTTGCCTTCAGCAACGGCGGGATTTTCGGCGTCGGTGTGGGAAAGGGCCTGCAAAAGCTGGACTACCTGCCAGCGGCCCACACCGACTATATCTTCCCAACGATAGGTGAGGAGTTTGGGCTTGTCGGAACGCTTGTGGTCTTGGCGCTTTACGTCTTCTGGACGTACAAGGTCTACCGCGTTTACCGGCGCGCCGCCGAGCCCTACCTCGCCGTTCTGATATGGGGTGTGGCGGCTTCCATTCTCTTTCCCATGTTCCTCAATCTGGGGGGAGTCATGAAGCTGACGCCTCTGACGGGCATTCCTCTGCCGTTCCTGAGCGCGGGAGGCAGCGCCATGGTTTTCATGTGGGTCAAGGTAGGAATACTGATGCGCGTGGGAAAAGAACTTCAACAGAGATAAGAAACGCGGAGGGGCGGTAGCCCCCTTGCCTAAAAACCGAACAATCCGCCCCAACCGCCTAAACCTGGTACCGGTATGCCGACTTCTTTCAGCGCCTCGCCTACCGCCCGGCTAGCTGTCGCGCCATAGCCCCCGCTACCGCGCTGGACGGCGATTATATCCCGCGGTTGCTTGATGCTGTTTGACGCGTTTACCCTGGCTCAGGGGGGCAGTGTGCGTCCTGACCCCCTGAAGTCCCTTCAATCAGCGTTTTTCAGCGTTTTTTACCAGCCGCGATGGTAACGTTCCTGCCTATGGCGCCTGTAGTAGTCGTGCCTGGGTCGGTAGCGTCTGTGGTCGTGCGGCCCTGGTAGGGGAATTCTTATCTCTATCCCATATCCACAGTCTTCATACCCAACATACAGTCCGCCGTGTGGAGGATAGCGTCTGTGGTGACGCCCATACGCCATCGCGGCGTCCGCTGTGCACAGTGTCGCTACCAAAATCACTGCCACCATCAATTTTTTCATCATAGCAATCCTGTCCCCCTTACCTGAAATTTTCGTTCAACGCGACGATCTCCACCCTACTCCCTACTTCGAAAGCGTTCTTTAAGTTATTGTAACCCCATCTTCATTCAAAATATTAATCCAGCGTTAAAATATTTCTAAAGGAAGTATTGGTTAAGGTCCAGTGACTCGTGGTTGGTGATTAGAAGAAAGAGGAAAGTTCCCTTGTTTTTACTTTTTTATCAACCACCAATCACTATCTACAAGGGCTTTGATTCTATAAAAAGCGAGGGATTCAAGACGATGAGCGGCGTGAGCGCGGAGCTGGACGTTTATAAAAAAAAACTTCGGCGTCGCAGGAGGCGACTTGCGGCGCTGTTGTTCTGCGCTTTGGCCGTCGTGGTCTTTTGGCGGCTGACGCGAGGCGACTGGGAGATCTCCCCAACGAGGGCGCTCTTGCTCCTATCTCCCTTTTTGAGCGAGGTGAAGCGGGGTTCGCCCGAGGCGCTCGTGATACGGGTCGTACGGCTCCCCCGGCTTCTGGCGTCGCTGGGGGCGGGAGGGCTTCTGAGCGTGGCGGGCGTAGTGCTCCAGGGGCTTTTGCTCAACCCCTTGGCCGAACCCTATACCCTGGGTATCGCGGCGGGAGCGGCCTTTGGCGGGGCCCTGGGCTTCGTGGCCGGAAGTCACTGGGTCACGCCGTCGGCGTTTCTTGGCGCTCTCGCGGCGCTGTGGGCGGTGCAGGTCATCGCCTGGCGGTCGGGCGGAGGTCGCGCTCACCTGGTTCTGGCGGGGATTGTCGTCAGCGCGTTTTTGTCCGCTGGGGTAACTTTTTTAAAAGCCATCGCCGACGAACGGCTGGGCGCGATTGTCCTTTGGCTGATGGGCAGTTTCGCCGGGGCGTCGCCGGGAAGCGCGCTGGGGACCTGGGCCGCGGCGCTTCTCGTGGCGCTTCCCGCCTGGACCTGGGGGCGGCAGTTGGACGCCATGTCGCTGGGCGAGGAACGGGGCAGCCTCCTGGGCATCAATGAGCGCCGCCTGCGCGCCGTCCTCCTCGCTCTCGTTTCCTTGGGAACAGGGGCGGTGGTTGGCTCGTTCGGCATCATCGGCTTCGTTGGACTGGTGGCGCCGCACCTCTTGAGAATCGCCATCGGGCCGTCGCACCGACCACTTTTGTTCTTCGCTTTCTGGGGCGGGGGTTGCCTGATGGCCCTGGCCGACGGCCTGTCGCAGAACCTGGGCGAACTGCCCGTGGGAGTGGTCACAGCCCTGGTGGGCGGCCCCTTCTTCTGCTGGTTGTTGCTGCGCCGAAGGGACAAGTAACGCTCAGGGTCGCCAGCGCGTCACAACGAGCGCAACGAGACTTCCGCGTGATTTTCCATGGAGAGGTTGGCGGCCCAGGTGGTTTTGAACGTCTTGACAGCGTCGGCGTAAGGGCTACGAATCTTGGAGGCGTCTTTGGCGCGCGCGGCGTCGAGAAAGGTTCGCAGAGCTGGAAAGTGAAACTCGTTGCCAAAGCAACGTACGCTGGACTCTCGCCTATTTTCCCAACGGACCATGGTATCCCATTCGTACACAAAGCGTTGTCGCTTGCCGTACATCTCGATACGAACCTCGCTCTTCCCCTCTTTAGGATCGACGAAACAACCGCACGTTACGGTGGCGAGCAGGCCGCTCTCAAAAACCAACACCGTAGCGGAGGCGTCTTCCACGTCGTAGTCCGGAACACCGCGGAGTAACCCGAAACGCCGGGCCGAGTAAACGGATTCCACGTCTCCGAAAAAATAGCGCAAAAGGTCCACCATGTGGGTCGCCTGCTCAACGAACTGCCCGCCGGAACGGGCCTTGATCCTCCACCATGGCGTCTGTGGCGTGACGCCTATCCATTTAGCCGCCGCCACGCCAATTTCGTCGTTATCGAACCGCGCCTTCATCTCATCCACCTGGGGGTTATAACGTGTCTGATAACCGACAGCGCAGACAATGCCCGACTCGCTTATCGCTTTTTCGCAGGCGAGCACTTCTTTCAAGTCAACCCCAAGGGGCTTTTCCATGTAGAGATTTATTCCGTTCCGCGCCGCCAGATGCTCGATCCCGTCGTGACGGTCCGGCGGCACGCACACGATCAAGGCGTCTAGGTCGCGCTCTTGGGCGATCAAGTCTCTTTGGTCAGAATAAGCGCGGGCTCTCGGCTCCTTGACGGAAAGCCTCGCTAGGCGCTCAACGTTGCCCGTGGCAAAGGCCGCGACCTCCACGTCTTCCATCTTCAACAGGTTGTCCAGATGAAACTGACCGAACCAGCCGCCGCCCAACACGGCCACTTTCAACTTATTCATGTCAGCGGCTTTCCTCTTCTTCTAGCAGGTTCGCGGCGGAGCTAGTTCCAATACGCTCACAGCCCTCGGCGATGTATCGTTCCATGTCCTCGAACGTCCTTATGCCTCCGGCGGCTTTGATTTTGACAGCAGGGCCAATGCGCCGCTTGAACAGCTTCACATCTTCAAGGGCGGCCCCCGCTGTGCCGAAGCCCGTGGAGGTTTTGATGTAATCGACGCCTGTCTGGGTAACGATCTCGCAAAGCTTGATTTTTTCTTCCTCGCTCAGGTAGCAGGTTTCGACAATGACCTTGAGTACCTTGCCCTTTGTGGTTGTACGGATTTGCTCGATCTCTTCGCGGACTTTTCCGAAGTCGCCGTTCTTGACGTCGGCGACGTTGATAACCATGTCGATTTCGTCGGCCCCGTCAGCCGCCGCCCGCGACGCCTCCGCCGCTTTGGCCGGAGTGACCTCGTAACCCAGAGGGAAGCCGATTACGGTGCACACGACGACCTTGTCCCCATAAGCTTCCTTGACGCGCTTGACGTAACACGGTGGAATACAAACCGAGGCGAATCGGTACTTTAGGGCCTCTTCACAGAGCTTTCTCACGTCCTCCCAGGTGGTGAACGCCTTGAGCGCGGTGTGATCCACATGAGCGCAAATTTCCAGCTTCGTCATAAATTGACCTCCTATTTTCTGTGCGATGCAACCATGTCCAGCGCCACGGCGCCAATGATGAGGGAGCCAGTCGCCACTTGCTGGTAATAGGTTTCGATGCTCAACATGTTCAGCGCGTTGTTGATGAGTCCAATGATCAAGGCTCCCACAATTACGTTGGGGATCTTACCCTTTCCGCCGAAGAAACTGGCGCCGCCGATGATGGCCGCGGCAATGGCGAAGGTGTCATGCCCCACGCCGGCCATGGACTCCGCGGAACCCAGGCGCGCCATCATCACCGCTCCGGCCAACCCCGCGCATATACCGGAGATAACGAATACCAAAAGCGTGTGCAGCTTCACGTCGATGCCCGAGTACCAGGCGGAGTTCCGGTTGCCGCCTATTGCGTACAAGTTGCGCCCCATCACCGTCCTGCTCGTCAAGAACCACAAGACGGCCGCCACTGTAAGGGCTGTCGCCACAGGCATGGGAATTCTCCCAAACAGCATTCCGCCCAGCGCGGTTTTAAAACTTTGAGGAAACCCAAATACAGGTTTGGCGTTGGATAGGATCAGGGTGAGCCCCCTGTAAATGGACTGGGTTCCCAACGTGATGATAAACGGGTGCAACCTGGTGAAGTTCACTAAAGCGCCGTTGACGGCCCCGAGCAGGGCCCCAACCCCTATGGAACCAGCCAGGACGGCAAAGATGGGGTGAAGTCCGACCGCCATTATCTTGGCCGTTGCCATGCCGGACAAAGCCAGCACTGACCCCACCGAAAGGTCTATGCCAGCGATCAAAATGGCGAAAAATTCCCCGCTGGCGAGCAGCATAGTGGTGGCGCTTTGGGTAACGATCTGCACCAGGTTGGTTGTCGAAAGAAATTGGGGAGGAGCGAAAAAAGACGTGATCAGAATCATTAACGTGAAGATACTCAAGGTACCGAATCTCTCCCAGTAATAGGCGAAAGTTTTTTTCTCCATAATCGAAACCCCTCACATTGCCGCCATCATAATTTTTTCTTCCGTGGCCTCGGAAGCGTTTAGTATAGCGCTGATCCGCCCTCCCGCGAACACGGCGATCCTGTCGCATACCGATAGCAGATCCGGTAGCTCGGACGAAACCATGACGATACCTTTGCCGTTGTTGGCAAGGCGACGCATCGTATAGTAAATTTCGTTTTTCGCGCCCACGTCGATGCCACGAGTAGGTTCGTCGAAAATCAGCAATTGGACGTCCGCCGCTAGCCATTTGGCTATAATCACTTTTTGCTGGTTGCCGCCCGACAAGGTGCTGATCATCTGCTGGACCCCGGCGCACTTGATCCGCATTTTTTCCCTGTACTCCTCGGCCAACGCCATTTCCTCTCTCTTGCGAACAAGCCCCCAAAGCCCTCTTAAAGAAGACCTTTTCATGGAATGGGCGATGACCAGGTTCCGCCATATCTCAAAATTTTCCATGAAGCCGGTTTCACGGCGGTTTTCGGTGATCATGCCGATTCCGTTTTTGATCGAGAGATATGGGGACTGGAGCGGCAGTTCTTTGTCATCCAAATAGATTTTGCCGGACGCTACGGGCTCCGCGCCGAAGATGGAGTTCATCAGCTCGGTACGCCCCGCGCCTACCAGGCCGGCGAATCCCAAAATCTCTCCCTCGCGCAGGTCGAAACTCACGCCTTTCGCCTTCCCGTCGAGCCGGGTTATGCCACTGGCCTTGAAAATAACCCGATCCCCCGCTCGGGACGCCCGCTTGAAGTTGTGGGTCAGCTCCCTTCCCACCATCATGGCAACAATCTGTTCCTCAGAGGCCGCTTCGCTCATCTGTATGGTTCTCACCGTGGCCCCGTCCTTCAGAATGGTGATTCTGTCCCCGATGGTTCTAAGTTCGCGCATCTTGTGGGAGATATAGACGATCCCCACGCCGTTTTCTCTCAGACAACGGACGACTTGAAATAGATGTTCCGTCTCGGTTTGATTAAGAGACGACGTGGGTTCATCCATGATAATGACCTTCGCGTTGGCGGCCAGGGCCTTGGCTATTTCAACCTGTTGTTTTTGCGAAATGGAGAGGGTGGCGACAAGCGCGTCGGGCCTTGCTTTCAGCCCCACCTGTTTGAGAATTTCGCTGGTACTGTTTCGCATGGCGACGAAATCCACTGTGGGCAGAAATCCTCCCCATTTCTTCGTCATGAGTTTTCCGACGAAGAGGTTTTCCAGTATAGAAAGGGAGTCGATCACACTGAGTTCCTGAAAGATGACGCTTATTCCCAGACTTATCGCTTCTTTTGGCGTCAAAGAGGGATATTCCGCGCCTTCGACCGCAATGACGCCGGCGGTAGGAACGTAGACGCCGCTCAGGATTTTCATCAGCGTAGACTTCCCCGCCCCATTCTCGCCAATCAGCGCGTGCACCTCCCCGGCGTGGAGGTCGAAGTTCACGTTTTTTAGCGCGACCACGCCAGGAAAACGCTTTTCGATGTTTTTCATCTCGATCAATTTGTGTTTGTCCATAGCATATCGCCGCTTTCCCCTTGAGTCAAAAATAAAGGCGCTACTTCAGCAGCGCCTTTATCCTGTGAGTTCTCGCCCCACACGCCGCTAACGCTTCGCGGATTGCGTAAACGCTAAAATAGCGCGCAAAAAGCTCATAATTACCGTAAAAATTTTGTTCACAAAAGAGCCAACGGCTCTATAGTGGTTGCATAGTCATGCGCGGAAATAAGAGACCAAAAGCCGGATATAAACGGTAAAAACTTTGCGCGGAAAAGAGCCAACGGCTCTAAATGTTGTCTTTTGTAACCAGGTTTGCGTTCACCAACCGCTCCGCCGGTTTAGCGTCCAGCGAGCCTTTGTTGCCCGTCTTGACGGCCTCAACCAAGATATTGAGGCACGTGGCCCCGATCTGGGCTGGGTCTTGGCAAACCGCAACCATATTGCCGGTTTTGATAGCCTCTCGGGTTTCGTCCGAAGCGTCCGTGCTCACCAGTAGAATTTTGCTGGTGTTGCCGGTGTTCGATATGGCCTGCAGAACGCCCAGTCCCATTGTGTCGTTGGCCACAAAGAAAGCGGCGAGGTCGGGCGTCTTCGTGATGATGTTGGTGGCCACATCAAGGGCTTTCTGGCGGTCCCAGTCGGCTGGCTGAACGTCAACGACCTGAAACTTGCCGTTTTTTTCAAGAGCGTCTCTGCATCCGTCGCGGCGGAGCTCGCCGGAAAGGTCGCCAGCGCGCCCCTCTATAATGGCGACTTTCCCGCCCTTCGGCAGCTGCTTTATGATGTAATCAGCGCCTATCGCTCCTACCTTGTAGTTGTCGCTGGTGGCGAAGCCGATGACGTAGCCCCCCGCGTCCTTGAGCGCGTTTTCGTCGATTTTCGCGTCGATGTTGACCACGGGCACGCCGCTCTTGTTGGCCTTGACCACGCCGGAGATCAGATTGGTGGCGGTGATGGGGGCAACTCCTATACCATTATAGGCTCCGCTGTTCAAAATATCCTCCAGCTTCTTCAATTGGCCGTCGATATCCGCCTCCGACTCCACGGCAAACACCTCTACTTTGATTCCCAGCTTGGCGGCCTCGGCCTCAATACCGCCTTTCATATCGACCCAGAAGGGATTCGCCAGCGTCTTGAGTAGCATCGCCGCTTTGATCTCCTGCGGCGCGGCGAGCGATGTCCCGCACCATGGCGCCAGTATTGCCAGAAACGTGGCCACAAACGACACTTTTCTCATTATATTGCTCCTCCTTTTTGTTTTTGCGACCTAAGGGCGCAATTTATTTTTTTATTTCACTATCAGGTCCCTTGTTCCCTTTTCCGAGTTCACGATGATAGCCAGGATCAGCGCGATCCCATACGTGATGTTCTTCCAAAAAGCGTCCACGCCCGCCATGTTCATGCCCGACGATATGGCAATGACCGTTATGACGCCCACAAACGTCCGTAGCACGCTGCCCTTGCCCCCCGACAGCAGAGCGCCGCCCAGAGCGACGGCGGAGATCGCCATCAGGTTCAAAGGGTCGCCGATATTGGGCACGCTGCTTTTGAGCTTGTAAGCGTATAGCATACCGGAAAGCGCGCTGCCCAGGCCGGAGAAGACGAACGCCCATATTTTGGCTTTTGCCGTGTCTACGCCCGCCATTCTAGCGGCCTTTTCGTTGGCCCCCACGGCGAAAATGGACTTGCCCACGATTGTTTTTTGCTGAACGAAGAAAAAAACGAGCATGACGGCAAAAGAGATCCAGCAAAGAAGCGGCAGGTTCAGAAATTGGCGAGAGGCCCAAAGGACGACCCCCCGGCTGGCGATGGGAATGTTCTTGGAGCCGCCTCCGGACTGAACCAGCGCCACGCACTTCCACACGCTCTGCGCGCACAGCGTCGCGATGAAAGACGGAATCTTGAGTTTGGTCACGATGACTCCGTTCACGAAACCAGTGAAGAGTCCGATGAAAAGCATGAGCGGAAGGATGGCGTTGCCGATGTCGGCGACGTAAGTTCCCGTCAAGACGCAGACGCAAGAGGCCACGGCGCCAGTGGAAAGGTCGATGCAACCCGTGAAGAGCACGAAAGAAATCCCCACCGCCATGAGCAGGAGGGGCGCCACTTCAAGCGCCATGTTCTGCACCGAGTAAAGTGACAGGAAGCGGGGGTTGATCAGGTAGAACACTCCTATGACCGACAGGGCGCAGATGATATAAGTGTGCCGCCACAAGGCGTCTTTTACCGACATTTCATTGCTCCTCCCGAATCACATCATTTTTTGAACGACTTCAACTTGGGACGGCTTGCTGCCGGCAGAACAGTCGAATTCGCCGGTGATAAGCCCGTCCTTCATGACAATGATCCGGCTCGTGAGACCGATACACTCGTCTAGAGTATCGCCGAGAAGTACGACAGAAACGCCTTTGCTGGTGATATCCCGTATTAGGGCGTATATCTCCCGCTTCGAGCCGACGTCGACGCCCCTTGTAGGGTGGTCGAGGATCAGCACCGGACACTCGCTTTCCAGTACGCGGGCAAATACGGCTTTTTGGGCGTTTCCGCCGGAAAGGCTGGATATTCTCTGGAATATGCTGCTGCATTTTATGCCTAGCTTTTTCACCCAACTTTCGGCGATCTCGTTTTGTCCGCTCAACGAGACCACGCCGCACTGAGTCAGCTTTTTCAAGTTGGAAAGGGTGATGTTTTCGCGTATCGGGAGCATTCCCACCAAGCCGTCCTCCCGGCGATCGCGCGGCACCAATAAGATTCCCGCTCGGCGCGCGTCCCTGGGCGAGGCAAACGTTAACTCCCTTCCGTTGACCTTGATTGAGCCGCCCGTCGCGGACTCGTCTCCGCAAAGCACGGCGCAGACGGCCTCCTTGCCGGAGCCCTCTACCCCGCAGAGCCCAAGCACCTCCCCTTTCCGGAGCTGGAAGGAAACGTCTATAAACGCGCCGAACTGGCAAAGGGATTCCGCCTCCAGCGCCACCTCGCTGGAGGGGACGGTCTGACGATCGGACAGATAGTACTCGCCGGTGGTCTCGCGCCCCACCATTTTTTTGTAAAGAATTGCCTCGTTAGCCTCCGAGGCGCCAAGCTCCGCCGTCTTCTTGCCGTCCTTGAATACGTAGATTTTGCTGGAGAGCTCCAGCACCTCCGACAAGCGGTGCGAAACGAAGACCACGGAGTTGCCATGAGCGGACATTTTGCGCACCTGAAGGAACAGACTTTCGATCTCCTCAGAAGAGAGGACGGTGGTCGGTTCGTCCAGCAGGATCAGCGAGTGGTTGTTGGTGGCGTGGGAGACGATGTCCAACACCTTAGCTATCTCCACCATCTGCCTCGCGGCGAAGCCGATGTTCCAGACCTTTACGCCTGGTTGCACGTCGCGCACGTTCACGGAGGCCAGCGCTTCCACTGCGGCGTTGTTCATTTTCCGCCAGTTCACCACGCCGAACCTGCTGAAGCGCTCTTCCCGTCCCCTATAAATGTTCTGCGCCACTGTAAGGCTGCCTATCAGCGACTGCTCCTGGAACACCATGCCAACCCCCTGTCTGTTGGCGTCCAGCATAGAAGCGCATTTATAAGGGCAGCCGTTCATCTCCATTGCGCCGCTTGTCGGCGTCTCGACGCCGGACAAGATCTTGAGCAGGGTGGACTTCCCGGCGCCGTTTTCCCCCACGAGGCCGATCACCTCGCCCCTGTAAACGTCAATATTGATGTTCTCCAGAACGGTGTTGCCGCTGTAGGCCTTTCCCAGGTTCCTTCCCTTGAAAAGGAGTTCGCTGCCGCTCGGCGGCGCCATATCCGTCACCCCTCTCACTTAGAGATGGTTTTTCTGGAGCGAGGGACGGTCAGCGCCACGGCCACGATAATGATGATTCCCTGTACCGCGTTTTTATAGTAAGCGTCCACGCCGACGATGGTCAAAAAGTTTTGCAACTCCGTGTAGATGAGTACCCCCACAAAGGTCTGAAGCATTCCGCCTTTGCCTCCAGTGAGGGCCACGCCGCCCAGAACAAGGGCCGTGATAGCTGGAAAGAGCTGATCCGTGCCAATGGCGACCTGCCCTATTTTCAGGCGGACGCAAGAGACGAAGCCCGCTATGCCGGCCGTGCACGCGCAAATCGCGAAAGCGGATATTTTGACCGCGTCCACCTTGCTGCCTGACGCCCTCGCCGCCGGTTCGTTGTCGCCTATGGCGTACACCGCGACTCCAAAGGCCGTCTGATGAAGCAACACGCAGCCGGCCCCGAATATCCCGAACGCTATCCACGTCAGGTAGGGTATCCTCAAGAAAGACCCCACGGAAAGGCCAACGACCCACTGGGCCTTCAATACGGCCGGCACTCCCCTGTAGGTGAGCACTGCCAGGCCCGTGGCTATACTGCCCATAGCGAAGGTCGCCACAAAAGACGCGATGCGCGTTTTGGCGTGTATGTAACCCGTGAGAGCGCCCAAAAGCGCGCATCCGGCTATCGGCGCTGCCACGCCCAACGCGCCGAAGTCATTGGCGTTTTTTGTGTTCTGGATCAATAGGGCTATGGAAGAACCGGATAAACCCATTATCCCCTCCAGAGAGAGGTCAATGCTGCCAAGGAGCAGAACGAAGGTTATGCCCGTCGCCAAGATCAGGGGGATCGCCATTTGGTACAAAAGGTTGTTGATGTTCGCTGCGGAGAAAAAACGACGGTCGTAAACCGAGAAAATCAAGGACAGAGCGAATAGCAGCAGTATGGGAGTGTAGACCCTCAATTTTTCCCGTAGCGCTTCTCTTTTGACCTTTTCCCTGAACTGCGCCGCGATGGATTGGCTGCGAGCCTCGAAATCCCTGTTGTCGTCACGCACCATAACAACGCTCCCCAAAAAGGCCGCGCCGCCGATCCGCGACGCGGTCTGAAATGTGTCGCTATTCCCCTTTTTCCTTCTTGGACATGATGGGGAATTTCAGATCGGTGAAGTCGTACTTTGGTTTCCCTTTGATGTAATCATTGATGACCTGTCCCACGTTGTCCTTCGTCACAAACACGGTGTTCGTGTGGAAGCTGCCGGTGTCGTGAGGCGCGCCGGTGGCGGCCGCGTAGGCGTAGGCCGCCATGTAGCCAAACAGGAGATAACCGTCATTGGCGATGGTGCAGAGCATATCCCCGGCCTGAATGGCGTCGAAAGCCGCTTGAATGCCATCGGTACCGGTGACGGGAACCTTAAGCCCGGCCTTTTTCAGCGCCTCAATGGCTCCTAGGGCCATGGTGTCGTTGGCGGCGATGATACCGTCGATGGGGCCTTTGGTGGCAAGCCATGTCTCCGTGATGGCCATGGCCTTCTCCTGATCCCAGTCGGCGACTTGGTAGTCAACCAGTTTCACGTCCGGGGCCTCCTTCAGCGCGCGCAACATCCCCTGATAGCGTGACGCGGCGGAGTCCTCGCCGATCTTGCCATGCAGGTAGACCACGTTTCCTTTCTTGCCGATTTTTTCGAGCAGGAAAGAGGCCGTCCTATAGCCGGATACCTCGTCGTCTGGTGAGAAATGTCCCACGAAATGCTTATTGCCCTCAACGCTCAGGCCCTCGGCCAAATGCCACGCTATCGCGTAGTACACCCCGGCCTCCTCGCACACGTCAACGATGTTCACCGTGTTGGCCGCCGACGAGGGATCGAACACGGCGATAACTTTTTTGCCGTGCTGCGCGATGAAGTCCTTCAGCCCTTGTATTAGGGTGTTGTCGTCGCCGTAGCTGGGCTGTATGGTGTACGCCACGTCCGGACGCGATTCCGCGAACAAAACGGCTCCCGCCGCTTCCTGAGCCCAAAACTCGCTGTCGAGATTGTGGACGGAGATAAGAAGCTGCCACTTGCCCTCGTCGGCGGCAAAACAGGTCGTGACCGAAACTGCGGCAACAACAAGCGCAAGCACGAGAATTCTGACTTTTTTCATGTGATTTTTTCCTCCTTTCAATACATCCCCAAACATCGCCCAAACGCGCGCGCGACAAAAACTATAACTCCGCGCTCTCACCTCCCAAACGCCGCCACGGTTTTAGAGCCGTTGGCTCTTTTACGCACACCGTTTATACCCGGCTTTTGGTCTCTTATTTTTGCGTATGATTGCGCAACCCACTATAAACGGCGCATGGACTCCTTATTGGTGGCGTACAAGTCTCGGAAAAGCCGGTAATACTCCTCGTAAGCGTCGGCGTTTTGGCGAATGGGGAGATGAGGCCGGTCGTTCCATCGTATGACGGCAGAACAGGCCTCGACGTAATCGGCGTATACCCCAGCGCCGACCCCGGCCGAGATGGCCGCTCCAACGCTGGCCTGCTCCGTCATTCGCGACGTGTAGACGGGACGCTGCAGGACGTCCGCCTGGATTTGCAGCCACAAAGCGCTTTGAGCCCCTCCTCCCGACGCGATGACGCGTTGGCATTCCTGCCCCATCTCGTAGAACACAGCCAAGCAGTCCTTGAGGGAGAATACCACTCCTTCCATCACCGCCCGAACCAAGTGCCCCGCGGTGTGGTTGAGCTGGAGACCAAAAAACATTCCCCTGGCGTAAGGATCCATGTGAGGAGTGCGTTCGCCGGCCAAGTAAGGCAAAAAAACGAGACCCTCGCTCCCAGGTGGTATTTTCTCAGCCAAGTTGTTCATGTCCTGATAGGACGTTCCTTTCGGAAAAATATTGTCGCGCAGCCACTTGAGTGAAAGTCCTCCCCCCAGAGTCGCGCCCATGAAGTACCAGCTACCCCGGCAAAAATTGTTGAACGTGTGGGAGCGCAGGGCCTTGTCGTAAAACGGCGACGCTATAGGGGAGAATATCTGCGCTCCTGTGCCTATCGTGACAGAAACCTGTCCCGGAGCTATAATACCATTGCCTATGGCCTGCATCACTTGATCGGCCCCGCCCTGAAAAACCCGAATACCGGCTTCGAGGCCAGTGGCTTGCGCCGCTTCGGGCGTTACGACGCCGGCCTCCTCGTCCGGCATAAAAATGGGAGGATAGAACCCCGCGTTTAACTCCAGCCTGTCAAGAACTTCGCGCGCCCAGCATCCATGCCGCACGTCGAGAGCCAAGGTGCTTGACGCATCCGTTATGTCAGTGGACAAGCGCCCTGTCATACGATAACGCACGTAATCCTTGGGCAGGAGCACATGACTAATTTTGTCATAAATGTGTGGCTCGTTCTCCTTCATCCAAAGCAAAGACGCCAGTTGAAAACCCGTCGCGATTGGATTGCGGGTGATCGTCCCAAGCTTTTCGGTCCCAAAGACGCCGCGAATTTTCTCCACCTGCGCGATAGAACGTTGGTCACACCAGATTATGGCCTTGCGTAAAGGCTTTCCGTCGGAACTCAGAGGCGTCAGTCCGTGCATCTGCCCCGAGAACCCTATCCCGTCTATGCGCGAGGGGCGCGGGTTTGTCTTGCGCACGACCTCTCTCACCGTATGACGCACGGCTTGCCACCAAACTTCAGGGTCCTGCTCGGCCCAACCCTTCCGCGGAATGTCGAAAGAATATTCCTGCCGCGAGAGGGAGAGAACAGCGCCCTCCCGGTCTATCAGCACCGCTTTGACGCTGGACGTCCCGATGTCAATCCCCAATAAAAGCGCCATGGTGTTGGCCTTAAGTCATCAGCTTTTTGGCGAAGGCCAGGGATTTTTTCAGCGCCTCTTGACGCGCGGAAAACGATACGTCGGTGTCCAGGTCGCGCCAGATGCGCAGGTCATGACCTACCAGGCCTCCAGTTGCCACAAAGGGTTCAAGGACGATCCGCCCTTGGTAGTCTATTTCCTTGAGCGCCGCCGCTATCTCGCTCCACGGCATATGACGACCTGTCCCAGGCAGGCGGCGGTTGTTTTCGCTCCAGTGCATATGCCCCAGCAGACCACCAGCGTCGCGGACAGCGTCCGCTATGTTTTCCTCTTCTATGTTTGCGTGAAACACGTCGATCAGAAGCTGCATGTTGGGATGTCCTACATCCTGGCAAAAGCGCTTGCCCTCCGCGGTTGAGTTGACGATGAACTGCTCAAAACGATTCACCATTTCAACAACGTAAAAAATACCGGCCTCCGCCGCCATCGGGATCACCTGCCTGACCGACTCGACGCCGCGTTTCCAGCAATCCGCCTTGTATGTGGGCGTGATTGGGATGTCGTAGAGATAGGGCCACCAACTGTACAGAATGCCGCTGAGCATCTCAGCGCCCATGTGGTGCACGGCCTCGATCATGCGCTTTGAATAGTTGATTCCGGCGGCGCGCACGTCCGCGTCGGGACTGGACATGTCTTTTTCGCGGGGGAATCCAATGCAAAAAGTTAACTCCACGTTGTTGTCTTCCGCGCATTTTTTGAGTTCGCTCATCCTGTTTTTGTCGAGTTCGATCATGTAGCCGGGAGGTGTGACCTCCAGCACGTTGAACCCGGCCTCGGCGGCAAAACGCACCCTCTCGCACAGGTCCGCATCCCACTGATTTCCCCAGAACGCATAGTGTATGCCAAACTTGTTCATCACGATCTCCCTTTGCGGTTTATTTTCGCGCGGTGAGTTCTTTTCCCTTTTTGACAATAGAATCTTATCGTGATAATAGAACCCTGGCCGAGGCCATTTTTGAATGTAATCCGAATACATCGGCTTCTCCGATGCTCTCGAAAAAATCTATACCATAACGATGAGTCGCTTAGGTTAATATATTGGAGGCGGCCTCGTTTGTCAAGCTGGAACTGACCTCTCAAATTCGCAAGCAAGCTTAAAGAGGTAGCTTCCACATTTTACCCAGCGGACATTTTCACAGACGAGTTATGGGAGGACTTTATCACAGACAAACGACACGCGGGAAACGCGATTTCGTTGATGTTTAATGGGGTTACGGGTTCAACCCCGTCAAGGGCAGCGGCTTTTACGCGCGCTTGTAGCAAAAAATCGCTTTCAAAATTGGGATTGCTGAGGAGACGGAATAAAGGGGGGGCTTCGCGCCTCCCTGTATTACGATAACATGATGCAATCCGCCGCGTCAACCAGCTTTTCTTTCTTTTTTGGGGACCTCCGCGAACAGCGCCCACATGACGGTCACGCCGACGCCGGAAGCGACGCATGAAAGCCCCAGGAGTCGGAACGCTCCGGTCTTCCCCAGCATGGGGGCCACGAAACCCATGAGCATGGGCAAGAGGAAAAAACTGACGTCGTAGCAGAAATAAACCAGCGTGGACGATTTCGCGCGCAGACGCGCGGGCGCCAGGTCGCCAATCAGAGCCAGGTGCGCCGGGAACCCGTAGCCCATCCCCACGCCGTAGAAAAAACCGCAGGCGAAGAGTCCTAGATTGTCCTTCGACAGAGGGGTCAGGTAGAGAAAAACCGCCATGACCAGCAAGGAGGGTCCCGCGAGGGCATAGCGGGGGTGACGATTGAAGAAGTCCCGCGCCAGCGTCCGCATTGCCAGCGCTCCCAGTCCATTGGCGACGACGAAGGAAGAGGGCGCGAGTCCCATGGACAGCGCCAAGGCTGGGATGTAGACAATTGAGGCGTCGCAGAGCCCAAAGAAAATACAGGATGCCGCGATACGCCAAAAGGGAGAGTATTGGTAGAACTCGCCCCACGTTCCCCAGCTTTGCTCCCCAGCGTCAAACGCGGCGGAGACGGGCGGCAGGCGGAAGGCCTGTACCGCGCAGAGCAGCGCCGCGCCCACGGGGAGCGCTAGAAACGCCTTGTCGTATCCCCGCGTCAGCAACCAGTCCGCCAGTGGGACGACGGTGAAAAGACAGGAGAGGGCTCCCAGGGTAATGAAGACAAAAGCCAGACCGCGGGTTTCTTCGGGGATCACCAGGGATTGATAGGTGGTTAGGGCCACCACGAACACCCCATAGGCGCATCCCATCGCTAGGCGAATCCATAAAAAGTGCCAAAAGGAAGACGCGGCCAAGTTCAAAAGAGCCGCTCCTAGGCAGAGGAACGCTGAGGCTGCCATAGCGCGGCGTATCCCGACGCGTTCCACAGCCCAGCCGCCCAACACGCGCGCCAGCGTCGTGGCCCCGTAAAAGGCCCCCACCAGGAGCCCGGCGTCCTCGGACGGAAAGCCACTGCGCTCTAGGTAGGCCGCGAAAAGAAAAAAAACGTTGGAACAAGAATAGATCGCCCAGGTGGTGACGATCAGGTAAGCAATGAGCCGCATAATGAAGAAAGCCGTGTTCTCAGGCGCGCCTCATGGCGCTCGCCGCTTCGATGGCGTCCAGGGCCGTTTCGTAGAAAGAATCCCTGCCCACGAGTTCCGCGACGCCCGCCTGGAACAGTAGCTCCTTGACCCTAGGCTGTAAAGCTGAGAAAAACACCAAGACGCTCTCCTTTTTTTTCTGAGAGCAGAAGTCCCACAGCATTTGCGCGCCGGAGGTGTCGATGTAAGGGACTCCCCTCATCGAGAAAATAAGTACCTTCGCCTCCGCCGCGTGGACGGCCTCCTCGAACCGCCCCATGGCCGCGAAAAACATGGGGCCGGTTACATAGACCACCTGGGTGTGCGGGGTCGGAACGGACCTGCCATGGAGCCGGACTGGGTCAATCTCACTCACCGTCACCTCAATGGAGGCCACCTTGCTTACGAAGGTCGCCACAGCGAAGAACACCCCCGCCGCTATGGCGATGGTTAGGTCAAAGACGACAGTGGCGCTTAGGGTGATCAGGAATTTCGCTTCACCCCAGCGGAACTTGCGCCCGAAAATGTACCGGATGCTACGCCACTCATTCATGCGCCAAGCCGTGACGATCAAAACCCCGGCCAGGGCCGCCAGCGGGATTTTCGACATGAAGGGCCCCAGCAGAAACATGGACAGCAAAAGCGCCGCCCCTTGCGTTACGCCGGTTAGCCTCGTGCGGCAGCCGGACTTGATGGCGACGCTGGTGCGGGCAATGGCCGCCGTGGCCGGTACCCCGCCCAAAAAGGGGAGCAGGATGTTGCCGAGCCCCTGAGCGACCAGCTCGCGGTCCACGTTGAGCTTCTCCCCCTTCATCCGGCCCCCGGCTATCCCACAGAGCAGGCTTTCCACCATGCCCAAGGCCGCGATGCTCGTTCCCGCCACCAGGATGGGCTGGGAAAGTACTTCAACCAACATTCCGGTCGTCAGGCGAGACTCATGCATCAGCGTCTGTGGAATGTTCCCCACCGTGTCCACAGGAAGCCTCAGAAAAGAGCAAGCCGTCGCTCCAAAAACGATCCCGGCCAGGGAGCCCGGTACTCGTGAGGCCCATTTCTTGGGCCACAGAAGCACGAGCAAAATCACCACCGCTCCCACCGCCGTCGCGTAAAGGTTGGGGTGAAAACCGTGGGCAAAGATGTTGTAGGCCCGTCCTAGCGTTTCCGTCCCCTCGGACTTGACGCCGAAGAGGGATTCCAACTGTCCCAAGGCGATGATGACTGCGATGCCGGAGGTGAACCCAGTGATGACGGGGGCCGGAATGAGGTTGACCAGCCTGCCCGCCCGGCACAGTCCCGCTAAGATCAGTAGCGCCCCGGAGACGAAGCCCGCTGCCAGCACCCCAGAAAATCCAAACCTAGCCGACAGGGGGATCAGGATGGCCGTCATGGCCCCCGTGGGTCCGGAAATTTGAAAGGACGCGCCGGAAAGCCCCCCAATGACGAACGCCGATACAATAGCTGAGATCAGCCCCGATGCCGCGTCCGCCCCGCTTCCGACCCCGAAGGCAAGCGCCAGAGGCAGCGCTACGGCGGCAACCGTTACCCCCGCCAGGGCGTCCTGTCCGAACGCCGCCGCTCCATACCCGGAAAACTCCCGCTTCATATCCCGCATGTAGCCGCTTATCAGACCCAACATTCACCCTCCATACTGACCTCAGTCCGTCTCAATCAGCATTTTCGCGCCGTTGGCGAGGTACTCCATCCCCGACCAGACGGTGAGGAACATCGCCACCCACATTAAGGCTATTCCGCCCGGTAGCTTCAGTATGAGAAGGGAGACGGCGACGATCTGGAAAATCGTCTTGATTTTGCCTCCCGGCGAGGCGGCGATCACCACGCCCTCAGCGGAGGCCACCAGCCGCAGGCCTGTCACCACAAACTCGCGCGTGATGATGACAACGACAATCCACGCTGGCACTCGCTGCAACTCCACCAAGGCCACCATCGCCGCGATGACCAGCACCTTGTCCGCAAGGGGGTCGATGAACTTCCCCAGCGTCGTCACCAGTTTGTGCCTGCGCGCGATGTACCCGTCCAGGGAGTCCGTTATAGCCGCGGCGATAAAGGTTCCTCCCGCTAGTACGTCCCCCCACGTCAGGGGTCCTTTCCCCAGATCGGTCAGATAGGGGACGGGTGTGGTGATGCGTAGGGAAAGAAACAGGAGCACCAGCGGGGCCAGGAAAACGCGGATGAGGCTCAACGTGTTTGGCAGATTCAGCGCCTTCAATACCTTCATTTTGGGATTCAAGAAAATTCCGCCTCCACCTTATCCATATCGAAAGATATCGCGCGGCTTGAGAAAGAGCGCGGCGACAAAAAGCAAAAAAATCCCGTTTGTCTTCCTCAGCGTCTCGCCCCAAACAAGAGCGTCCCTATCCTGACCAGAGTGCTACCCTCCAAAATCGCCCACTCGTAGTCACCGCTCATTCCCATGGAGAGCACAGGCAACGCCAGGCCCGAGGCCTTCCGAGCGTCCGCGACCATCTCTCGCAGGTGGGCGAAGGCGCTTCTCACCCGCGCTTCGTCGTCTGTCAGGGGGCCAATGGTCATCAGTCCCTCCAACTTCAGGCGAGGGCACGCCAACACCCGCTCCAAAAGCCTGGGGAAATCCCTCGGGGCGACTCCCGTCTTGCTGACCTCACCTGAGGTGTTGACCTCAATAAGGACAGGGACGTCCCGCCTCAGCTCCCCCGCTATGCGTTCCACGTCCACCGCCAATTTTTCGGAGTCCAGGGAGTCCAGGGCGTCGAACAGCGTGAGAGCCTTGCGAACCTTGTTGCTTTGCAACCGCCCTATCAGACGCCATTGAACGGAGCCGGACCAATCGCGTTTTTTGGCGGCGGCCTCCTGCACCCGATTCTCCCCCAGCGCGTCCACGAGAGGAGCGGCTTCAAGCATTTCCTCCACCGTCCGGGTCTTCGTGACCGCCATCAGTTTGACCTCAGCGGCCCGGCGGCCCGCGCTTCGCTCTATCCTTTCCCGCACGGCGGCGATACGGTCTTTTATTCCCGCGCGTTCTTTTACCAAAGCCTGATAACTCCTTCTTTTACCTTGTCCGCGTGGAGGACGACCACGCTGCCCGCGTCAATGCTCTTCGTGATGAAAAAACTGCCCTCGTCCGCTGGGAAGCCCTCCATCTCCACGAACTCCGTTATCCCCCCCCGCACCATGAGCACCCCCAGCCTCCCACCCCGCAGTAACACCGCCGACTCGGGAACAGACACGCCCCGCTGCTCTCCCGTTAGCACGCTGCACGAAAACCCCCGTGACAAAAGCGCCGAGGGTGGGAAAAAGGGCAAGGTGAGGTACACCTTGAACTTCCGCCCCGCGTCCAGATAGGCGCGTACCGCCGCTTGGCGGATTTTGCCGTCCGATTCCATCCTAATATCCACAAACCCGCGCGAAATGTCTCGCTCCAGCGCGGCCGTCTTGTCCAGGTACGCGATGCACCTCAAATCCTGAGGCTGAGGAACCAGTTTGCCCAACGGGTCCCCCCGCCGCAACCGCGCGCCGTTCCCCAACGGAGCCGCCGCGACGGACCGCGGAAAGTCCAGAATCCCAGGCCAGAGTCGCGAGTAGACCCAGTTCCCCTCCTGCCCATCCAGGGCCGGGATGAAGTAGCCCGCCGTTCGCGCCCTGACCGCAGTCCCATCTACCACGGCCACGGTTTCGCCCTTCATCACACGCCTTGGCGTGGAAGAAGGATAGGTTAGCGTCCCGTCCACTGGCGCGGCGACGACCTCCTCGTCCCATATCAGCGCGCCCTCCAGTGGAAGGTCCTCCATGTAGCCCGCCGCCGCCGCGTATACCACTTCTGGGTGCGACCCAAAATAATTGTCCAGCCAGAGGAGATATCCCTTGACAACCCCCATTGCCAGGAACAAAACCACGGCGCAGTATACTGTTTTTTTTAAAAAACTCAAGTTCCCCTTGTCTGACCTCCGCCCTCCCGAAGACCGCAGCGTCAGTCCCCCCTTTTATCCCGGCGCAGCTCCGCGAAAGCGTCGTGATTGTGGATGCTTTCCGCGCTCGTGACGGATATGGAGTACCAGGTGATACGGCCGTCCTGATTCAGCTCCACGGCCAGATCGCGCACCACGTCCTCGACAAAACGCGGGTTGGCGTAAGCCTGTTCCGTTACATACTTCTCGTCCGCGCGTTTCAGCAGAGTGAAAAGGGGAGCGGACGAGGAACGTTCCACCATCTGAATCATCTCCTCGAACCAGACGAGTTCGGTCATCCTGACGTCCAGACGAACCGCCGCGCGCTGGTTGTGGGCTCCCTGGGAGGAGATCTCCTTTGAGCAGGGACAGAGGGTCTGAACCCCCGCCTCCACCCCCGTGACCATGTCGAACTCGCCCGCCCTGCACGTTCCACGAAGACTGGCGTCACAGCCCATGCGGCTCTCGATCCCCGACACCGGGGCCCTCTTGACGATGAAGTAGGGGAAGCGGAAGACGACCTCGGCCTCCGTAGCGTCCAGCTTCCCGCACAGGCATTGGGTCAGGGCCTCCAGGGCCGCTGGGCCTATTCTGCTGTCCCTGCAGCCCTCCAACGCCTCGATGAAGCGGCTCATGTGCGTACCGCGGTACTCGTGGGGCAGGGACACGGACATGGAGACCGACGCCACCGTGCTCTGGGTGCCGTTGTCCCGATCCAGCACGACCACGGGGTACCTGACGTTTCGCACGCCCACCCGGTCGATGGCCACGTTCCGGGAGTCCCTCTCGTTCTGCACGTCCTTCACTTTACGGCCTCTTTTCCGTCCGATCGTCAGCTCTGAGAACGGCGCAGCTTGTGGGCGTCTCCCAGACCTCCACTCGGTAGAGCCTGCAGTTGGAACAGGAAAGCTCCGCTTCGATCCGCTCCCAGGCCCAGCCGGCGATGTTCTCCGCTGTTGGCTGCGCGATGAGCTCGTTGATATAGGCGTGATCCAGGCGCGACACCACACGCTCCCTCACCACCTGCGCCAGTTTCGCGAAGTCGAGAACCATTCCCTCCTCGTCCGGGGCTCCCTCCAGTTCTACGGCCAAACGATAGGTGTGACCGTGCAGAGCCTCGCATTTCCCGTGGTAGCGAACAAGGTTGTGCGCCGCGTCAAATGTAAATTCTTTTCGAACCAGCACCTTGAGTAATCTCCTCTTGCCCCCGTCTATTTCCGCCGCGTACTGCCAAAGCCGTTTGGGCCGCGTTCTGTCTCGTCCAAGGCGTCCACTTCCACCCACTCCACGCGGGTGACAGGGGCAACTACGATCTGAGCGATGCGGTCGCCTGGCTCAATCGTGAAGGGCGCGTCGCCCAAGTTCAGCAAAATCACGCCTATCTCGCCCCTGTAGTCGGAATCGATCGTGCCAGGACTGTTGGGCAGAACGATACCGTATTTCAGGGCCAGACCGCTCCGGGGCCGCACCTGAGCCTCGTACCCGGCGGGGAGCGCGATATGGACGCCTGTCGGTACCAACGCCCTCTCGCCAGGCCGCAGAACAAGTCCCTTCGACGCCCGAACGTCTAACCCAGCCGAGCCGGGCGTGGCGTAATCCGGCAGGGGAAACTCCCTCGCACGCCCGGAACGAGTTATAGAAACCGATACGGACACGGTCTCAGTAGTCCCTTCTGGGAGGCCTTCCGCTGTAAGGACGGCGCCCCCTATCGCCGCGATCGCGGTCGCCGCCTCTATCACCGCGCTCGCCACGTTCACGGTCAGCGCGGTCGCGGTCGTAGTGGGGAGCGGCGGGGGAGTTTCCCGAAACGCTCTCGATGAGGTTCTCACGCTCGCGCTCATCGGGCAGACAGTGAGCGAACCCGGCGGCCGCCACCTTCGGTTCATCCGACACGATACGGCGGCGCGTCAGGTTCACTCGACCCATGTCGTCGATCTCCTTGACCATTACAAGCACTCTGTCGCCGGGCTTGAAAACGTCCTCCACCTTTGGGATGCGGCGCGCGCTGATCTCACTCAGGTGCAGCAGACCCTCCTTGCCGGGCAGACACTCCACGAAGGCCCCGAAGGCCATGAGCCGCGTCACGGCGCCGCAGTATATCTCGCCCGCCTCCAAGTTCTTGGTGAGGCCCCGAATGATGGACAACGCCTCGTTCACTTGTTCTTGCGTGGGGCCGGCAATGCTGATGTTCCCGGAGTCTTCCACGTTGATCTTGACCCCCGTCCTTTGGGTGATGCCCCGTATCACCTTTCCGCCGGGACCAATGACGTCTCGAATTTTTTCGGGATCGATAGCCGTTTTATGGACCCGGGGCGCGCTGGGCGACAGGTTCAGCGGGGTGGAAATGCGCGCGTCCATCTTGTCCAGGATTTGCAGTCTCGCTTCGCGGGCCTGAGAGAGCGCTTTTTGCAAAATCTCCCGAGTGACGCCGCCCGCCTTGTTGTCCATTTGAAGGGCAGTCACGCCGTCCCGCGTTCCCGCTACCTTGAAGTCCATGTCGCCATAGTGGTCTTCCAGGCCCTGTATGTCGGTGAGGATCTGGACCTTCTCTCCTTCCTTAATGAGACCCATCGCCACGCCCGCGACGTGTTTGCGCAGGGGCACGCCCGCGTGCATCATCGACAGGCTGCCCCCGCAGATGCTGGCCTGGGAGCTGGAGCCGTTGGACTCCAAAATATCTGAAACGACGCGAATGACGTAGGGAAACTCCCCCTCCGAGGGAATAACGTAGCGCAGCGCGCGTTCAGCCAGGGCCCCGTGACCGATCTCGCGACGGCCGGGGCCTCGCATGGGGCGCACCTCGCCCACGGAATACGGTGGGAAGTTATAATGAAGTATGAAGCGTTTGGCCGGCTCGTCCAGTTTGATTCCGTCCAGTACCTGGTCGTCCTCGCCGACCATGCCCAGGGTCGTCACGGCCAGGGTCTGGGTCTCGCCGCGGGTGAAGAGCGCTGAACCGTGCACGCGCGGCAACACGCCCAGCTCGCACTCAATGTCGCGGAGCTGGTTCATAGCGCGGCCGTCCGCCCGAACGCCCTCGTTTACAATAATTGATCGCATGATTTTCTTGACGCATTGGTCGATGGCTTCGGAGATGTAGTCGCCCAGGCCGGGGTGGGACTCCGCAAAGCGCTCCTTGGCGCGCTTCTTGGCCTCGGCGATTTTTTCAGAACGCGGTTTTTTTTCATGGACGCGGACGGCGGCGTCAATAACTGGGGCCAAATTCTCCTCGATCCAGGCGTCCACCTCCGGGTAGGACGGTGGGGCGGCAATCTCCACTTCCGGCTTACCCACCTCCTCTTTCATGCGGAGGAACAGGGCAATCAGTTTTCTTATCTCACTTTGCGCCAGCTCCAGGGCGTCCACCAGCAACTCCTCGGAGACCTGATCAGCGCCGGACTCCACCATGGTGATGCCGTCTTTGTGTCCCGCCACCAGCAGGTCAAGGGCGGAGAGGGCCATTTGTTCCTCGGAGGGGTTGACAACCAACTTGCCGTCGATGAGGCCGATCCTCACGGCCCCCACGGGCCCGCTCCAGGGGATTCCGGAGATCGCCAGCGCTGCGGAAGCGCCGTTGATGGCCAGGACATTGGGGGGATAAACCTGGTCTACCGACATGACCGTGGCGACTACGTGGACGTCGTTGCGCATCAAGTCACTGAAAAGAGAGCGAATCGATCGATCGATGACGCGGGCGCTGAGTATCGCTGACTCGCTGGGGCGGCCCTCCCGTTTGATGAATCCCCCCGGTATCTTACCGGCGGAGTAGTAGCGTTCCTCGAAGTCCACCAACAGGGGGAAAAAATCTATGCCCGTCCGCGCAGTGTCCGTCACGCAGGCCGTGGTCAAGATCACCGTTTCACCGTGGGACGCCATGACGGCGCCGTTTGCCTGTTTTGCCATCCTGCCCGTGCGAAACACCAGCGGCTTCTCGCCAATTCGCACGGAAAATTCTTTCTCCATTGCGCGCATTCCTCCTCAATATTCCTTCAGCGTCTTATCCATATATAAGGTAGGATAACACATTTTCGAGGCTTCTACCAAGCTTGACGCTACAACGACTTCGCCTTAGAGTGTGTCTAAAATCTTTTCAAAAGAAGAGAGACAAGAGCCAACTTAACCATACTAATAATTTATGCAATTCAGATCGCTTAAAGTCTGTCTAAAAACTCTTGCAAATGAGATATACTAAAAGCCAAGTTAAAAACAGACGGAAGAAGAAATATACGCGTAAGGCATATGACAGAGATGTAAGCGGAGAGTGGTTTAACCAAATCTCACGAGATTTGGACTTCCTAAAAAAGAAGACGCGCTCACAAGAAGTGGATCTTTATGACGTACTCCGCGACATACTTTATCCCGACTTTGACAGTTAAAAACAGGAAAATGTGATGTACAGGGCACTTTCAGGATTGAAGGCTTTCAGGATTTATACAACATTCAGTTGAAGCAGTCGATTCAAAACTTTCGAGGTCATGAGATTCGGAAGTTTTTTCATTCCGGTGACGGAGAAAATCTGTTCGGCTGTTTCACTGGTTTTACACTTCAGATAACAAGGTTTGCCGTTCACTTCAAACGAGCAAACCATCGCTCCGGCAATCGATTCCATGATTCGCTCTGCGCTTACGGGTGTGCCTTTCCTTTTCAGCAGAATCTCCAGCATCCTGCCCATAAAAAACGCCATGTAACACGATACAAAGTGCCCGCAGATTCTTTTGGCTGACCAGTGGAACACGGGCCTTACCTCAAGAGTGCTTTTCATTGTTTTGAAACAGTCCTCACTCTTGAAAAGATGTTCGCCCGCCTGCCGGATGGACAGGTATAGGAGGACGTAAAAACGCTTTGCGATACGTTCACAGTTTTTCCAAAGACGACGGAGAGGAGGCAACATATTGCTTTGCGGATCGATGAAACGCTGATAAAATAAACTTCTTGGGATTTCGTCTTGCGAAAAGATTCTGCTTAAGGGCCCGCAACCTTTAAGAATCCCGTGTTTCCTGAAAAATTGAAAGCTGTGGGGCCTCTGGAATAGGAGATGAAGACTCTGTTTGAGGGAACGACAATCGTGTGCGTGAGGAGCGGGAAGACCGTGGCCATGGCGGGCGACGGGCAGATAACGTTGGGTTCTCAGATCATCAAGACCAACGCCAAAAAAGTCCGCAAGTTATACAACGAGAAGGTGCTGGCGGGTTTCGCGGGAAGCACCGCTGACGCCATGACGCTTTTGGAGCGCTTCGAGGAGCGTCTGGAACAGTGTAAGGGCGACTTGACCCGGAGCGCCGTGGAGCTGGTGAGACAGTGGCGGCTGGACAAGGCCCTGCGTCGTTTGGAGGCCATGATGTTGGTGGCCGACGCGGGCGCGACGCTGCTTCTGAGTGGGGCTGGGGACGTCTTTGAGCCGGAGGGCGACGTGGCTTCGATAGGGTCGGGGTCGGGCTACGCGCTGGCCGCGGCGCGGGCGTTCCGCGAGGCCACAGACTGGCCCGTGCCCCGAGTCGCCAAGCGCGCGATAGAACTTGCCTCGGAGATATGTATTTACACCGACAGCGTGGTAACTTTGGAGGTATTGGAAGAATGAGCGGATTGGATGTAACGCCAGTCACGGAGGCCGGGCGGAACGCGACCGTTGACCTAAAACATGACTCCCTAACCCCGTCGCGGGTGGTGGAGTATCTGGACCGCTATATCGTGGGACAGGAAAAGGCCAAGCGGGCTGTGGCCGTGGCGTTGCGCAATCGGGTGCGGCGCAAGAAACTGCCCGTCGAGATGGCGCGAGAGATAAGCCCCAAGAACATCTTGATGGTGGGACCCACTGGCGTGGGCAAAACGGAGATCGCCCGGCGACTCGCCGCCTTGGTGCAGGCCCCTTTCATCAAGGTGGAAGCCACGAAGTTTACGGAGGTGGGCTACGTGGGGCGCGACGTGGAGTCCATGATCCGCGACCTGGTGGAATCCGCCGTGGCCATGGTGCGTAAACGAATGTTGGCGGACGTGCAGGAGCCCGCCCGTGACCGCGCCGAGCAGCGTTTAGTAGACGCGATGTTGCCGCGGAGCGACAGGAAAATCTCCGTTCCGGACATTATGCGGGTGTTCGGGAGCGGAGGAGAGTCTCAGGACTCAGACGAAGACCATCGCTCCGAGGACGCTCAGAAGAACGAGGCTACCCGCGCCAAGCTCCTAACGATGCTGAAACAGGATCGCTTGGACAACCGGGAGGTGGATATCGACGTCTCGGAGAGTTCCATCGTGGGGATACCCCTCCTGGGCGCGTCGGGGATGGACTCTATGGGAATCAACCTGAGCGAGATATTGGGCGGAATGCTGCCGAAAAAGTCCAAAAAACGTCGGATGAAGGTCTCCGAAGCACGACGTGTCCTGACGGCGGAAGAAGCCGAAAAACTGATCGACGCCGAGGCCCTGTCTCAGGAAGCACTCGAAAAAGCCCAAGAAGATGGCATCGTCTTTCTGGACGAGATCGACAAGATCGTAGCGAAGGGCGGCGGCTCTAGTCCTGATGTGAGCCGTGAGGGCGTCCAAAGAGACCTCCTGCCCATCGTGGAGGGCTCCTCCGTGCAGACTCGCTACGGCCCGGTTAAAACCGACCACATCCTCTTCATCGCGGCAGGCGCGTTCTCTGGCGTGAAGCCCTCGGACCTAATTCCCGAACTTCAGGGGCGCTTTCCCATTCGCGTTGAGCTTCAGCCCCTGAGCTGGGAAAACCTGCGACAGATCCTCACAGAGCCCGAAAACAGCCTCCTGAAGCAGTACACCGCGCTGATTGCCACAGAGGGAACCGCCCTGCTCTTCTCGGAGGACGCCACTCGCGAGATCGCGGTCCTCGCCAGCAAGATGAACGCGGAGATGGAGGACATTGGCGCGCGTCGCCTCCATACCATGTTGGAGCAGCTCTTGGAGGAGATCAGCTTCTCCGCCTGCGACGAGCCCAAAGACGCCATTGACATCGACGCGGATTTTGTACGGAATAGGCTGAATTGTTTAGTCGAAAATAGGGATATTCGCCGATACCTTTTGTAAAATAAGGGTTTATGTTTATGTCGAAATCTCCAAAAAACTTGCGGCGTTCTGTGTATAGCGGATTGCGTAACTATGAACAAAATAGCGTATGAAATGCTCATAACTAAGGTTTTGTTCGTAAAAGAGTCAACGACTCTAAAAAGCGCGGAAACCGGTTCCCAAAATTCGAATTTATGTGTAAAATTCTGATAGAATTTGACGCCGGAGAGTTTGCGAACGCAACATAATTCTTAAAATTCGCGTGAAGGAGGAACCGGCGAGCCCGTCGGCGAAAGACATTTGGAGTGTCGAGGAGGAAGGTTATGAGCAATATGGACAGGGAAATCAAAGACGGTGACGTGGCGAAGGACGGTAACGTCCTGAAGGACCTGCTGGAAAAGACCCGCGAGGTAGGGCGCGCGCTTCAAAACCGCGGGGACGGGGAGGCGCTGGATTACATCCATCTGGCAAAACTTTTGTGTGAGTTTTTGACGGCGAACGTGTACATTCTGGCGAGGAACGGCAAGGTGCTGGGCTACGCTTGGGCGCCGGACTACACCTCGTGGACTTTGACCGACCTGATGAAGGACGGATACATGCCGGAGGAGTTTGTCGAGAAACTCAACCGTTTCCGCGAATCGGAGGTCAACGACGAGGACGCGTACCTGTTCGACGACGAGGGGAAACGCGCGCTGGAGAAGTACCTTCTGTGCGTGCCCATTCACGGCGCCGCGGAACGGCTGGGCACGGTGGTGTTGGCGCGGCCTCGGGAGCCCTTCTCCACCAAGGATATTCTACTAGCGGAGTACCTGGGAACCCTTGTGGGCGTGGAAATGCTGAACGACAGGAACAGAACCCTTGAAGAGCGTTCCAGGGATCGTTTGGCTGTACAGATGGCGATGCGGGCGCTTTCTTACTCCGAGGTGGAGTCTATGAAGCACATCATTGCCGAGCTAGACGGCTCCGAGGGCATCGCGATAGCCAGCAAGGTAGCTGACCGGGTGGGGGTGACGCGGAGCGTCATTGTAAACGCCCTCCGCAAATTGGAGAGCGCGGGTCTGATCGAAAGCCGCAGCCTGGGGATGAAGGGTACCTACATCAAGGTACTAAGTCCCTTCTTTGTGGAAGAGCTGGGTGAGGCCACCTCTCCTCGAGTAAACTATTGAGAAAAGTGGGGGCCACTATCGTGGCTCAAAAAAAACGCCGAGGGCTGCTCCCCCGGCGTTTTTCGTTTTTCTTACGGGTTCATCGTCAGGAGCGTCAGCAGAACGCCCGCCGCCACCGCCGTACCGATGACGCCGGCCACGTTAGGCCCCATAGCGTGCATCAAGAGGTAGCTGCCAGGGTTTTCCGTCTGAGAAACCTTCTGCACCACCCGCGCCGCCATGGGAACGGCAGAGACTCCCGCCGAGCCGATCATCGGGTTAATACGCCCACCACTCAAAATCTTCATGATCTGTCCAAAGAGCACCCCGCCTACTGTACTGAAGGTGAAGGCGATCAAGCCCAGCATAATAATTTTAAGGGTTTCAGGCGTGAGAAACTTTTCCGCGCTCATCGTGCTACCCACCGCCAGCCCCAGAAACACGGTGGTGATGTTCAGTATCTCATTCTGAGCGGCCTGACTCAGGCGCTCGGTCACGCCGCACTCCCGCAACAGGTTGCCGAACATCAACATCCCCACCAGAGGAACGCAGGCGGGGAGCACCAGCCCCGCCACTATCGTGCAGATGATGGGGAAGAGAATCCGCTCTTTTTTGGAGACCGGACGGAGTTGAGCCATACGAATAGCCCGGTCTTTTTTCGATGTGAAAAACTTGATGAAAGGCGGCTGAATCAGAGGTACCAGGGACATGTAGCTGTAGGCCGCCACGGCGATGGCCGGCAAAATTTGCGACTGCCCCAGCTTCATGGTCAGATAAATGCTGGTCGGACCGTCCGCGCCGCCAATGATGCCGATGCTAGCGGCTTCTTTGAGGTTGAAGCCCAGCCAGTTGGCCCCAATGAACGCCACGAAAACCCCGAACTGCGCCGCCGCGCCCAACAGGAAGGTGATGGGATTGGCCAAGAGCGGCCCGAAGTCCGTCAGTGCCCCAATACCTAAGAAGATGATAATAGGGTAGATCTCGTGCTGCGCCCCGTAGTAGACGTAGTGCAAGAACCCAGCGCTGGTACCCGCGGCCTCGTTCGCCGCGTCCGTAATGCCCGACAACGGCAGGTTGACCAGCAGCGCGCCAAAGGCGATGGGCACCAACAACAGGGGCTCAAAGCCCCTGCCAATGGCTAGGTAAAGCAGAATCAGCGATACGACAAGCATAATGGCGTATCCTGGCAGCAGAACCGAACCAAACTGGACGTTGAACTTAAACAGCGCCGAGAAGCCCGACTGGGCCGCCAGGTCGCCAATTGACTTCAAATACATTTCCATAGGCGATACCTCCTAAAAAATTTCGGGGAAAATTTTCAGGAGTTATCCAATAACTATCAGGACATCCCCGGTGTTGACGGAATCCCCGCTTTTAACGCGAACCTCCTTGACAGTGCCCGACGCGGTGCTGAAAATCTCGTTTTCCATCTTCATGGCCTCCAACAGCAACACCAGGTCGCCGTTCTTGACGGACGCGCCCACAGAGACCTTCACGTCCAGCACCTTGCCGGGCATAGGGGCCTCGATCACCGCGGCCCCAGCCGCTACAGGCGCCGCCGCGGGAGCGGGAACCGCTGGGGCGACGGGGGTCGCAGGCGCCGCTGTAGGAGCGGGAGCCGCCGCGCGGGCTACGGGCGTGAAAGAAGACCCTCCTCCTAGTTCCTCGACCTCGACCGTGTACGCCGTACCATCAACCGTTACCTTGTATTTCGCGCTCATATCCCACAAAACCCCTTTCCTGATTTTTTCAATTTTTGTTTGAATGCCGCGCCGCGTTCGGTTTGTTTATGCTTACGATTTTCCTCAGCGCTTCCAAGAGGGCGCGAGAGTCCGAGCGTTGGCCTCTACGATGGCCATGGCCCGCCAGCGCTGAGTGGTGTTCCACAAAGAAGAGCCCCCAACGGGAGAAATGCTCATGATCCTGCCCCGACCCTGCGTCATGGTCAGGATGGCCGCCGTGATCGCCGCCACGTGCTGGGCCTTCACGTTTGCCGCTGGCGCGAACGCCGGTGTTGACAACGCCGGTTTCGCGGCCTCCTTGGGCGCCGCCGATCCGGCGGTTTTCTCCCCGCCGCCCGTCAGCATCCGCATGGCGTAGATCACCAGCGTAAGGCCGCCCAGGACGATGAAAACAATCGAAAAGGCGATGCAGCTGAAGACAACCGCTCTTACGATAACATCGCTCATGTGTCGTCCTCCTTGTGCTCAGTGAGGGATAACGCCGTGCTTCTTGCTGGGGCGTCCCGCTTTCTTGCTGTCCAGTCCGCAGAGGGCAAGCCAGAGTTCCCCACGCGTCTCCTCGGGCAGGATCACCCGATCCACAAATCCGCGTTCCGCCGCGACGTAAGGCGTGGCGAAAGCCGCTCGGTATTCATCAATTTTTTCCAGGCGCGTGGCGCCGGGGTCGGTGGAGGCGTCGATTTCCTTCTTAAACACGATGTTGGCCGCGCCCTCCGCGCCCATGACGGCAATCTCCGCCTGGGGCCAGGCCAGAACCATGTCGGCCCCCAGCGCCTTGCCGCACATCGCCAAGTACGCCCCACCGTAGGCCTTGCGTAGGATGACCGTCAGCAGGGGCACCGTGGCCTCGCTATAGGCGTAAAGCAGCTTCGCGCCATGGCGGATGATGCCGCCGTGCTCCTGTGTGACGCCCGGCAAGTAGCCTGGCACGTCCACGAAGGTTACGATGGGCAGGTTGAAGGCGTCGCAGTGGCGGATGAAGCGGCTGGCCTTGTCGGAAGCGTCAATGTCCAAACACCCGGCCATGATCTTCGCTTGGTTGGCGATGACGCCCACGGGGCGACCCCCTATACGACCGTAGCCCGTGAGGATGTTCTGCGCCCAGCCCGGCTGAACCTCCGTGAAAACGCCCTCATCCAACACGCGCACCAACACGTCGTGAACGTCGTAGGCCTTGTTGGGGTTCGTTGGAACGATATTGCGGAGTTCAGCGTCCGCGCGGTCCACGCTGTCCGCCGTCTCGGTCACGGGAGCGTCATCCAGGTTGTTGGAGGGCAGGTAAGAAAGAACCTTGCGGATTTGATCAAAGCACTCTTTTTCGGTTTTGGCGTTGAAATGAGCGTTTCCGCTCTTGTTGTTGTGGGTTTTCGCGCCGCCTAGCTCCTCGCTGGTGACTTCCTCGCCGGTGACGGCCTTGATAACCGCGGGGCCAGTGATGTGCATGACGCCGTTCTTTTCCACCATGAAAACGAAGTCCGTCAAGGCCGGACTGTAGACCGCGCCCCCCGCCGTGGGCCCCACAATAACCGAAATCTGCGGAATGACGCCGCTGGAAAGGGTGTTGCGGAAGAATATCTTGCCGTAGCCGTTTAGGGAGTCTACGGCCTCCTGAATGCGCGCGCCGCCAGAGTCGTTGATGCCAACCACGGGGCAGCCCATCTCCATCGCCATGTCCAAGACCTTGCATATCTTATCGGCATGTTTCTCACCCAGGGAGCCGCCCAACACCGTGAAATCCTGGCTGAAAACGAAAACCTTGCGGCCCTCCACCGCGCCCCATCCCGTGACTACGCCGTCCCCCAGGGGTTTTGTCTTTTCGAGACCGAAGTTTGTGCACCTATGAGTGACGAACTCATCGATCTCCACGAAAGAGCCTGGGTCTAGAAGCTGCGCGATGCGCTCCCTCGCCGTTCCCTTGCCCTTTTCCTTTTGCTTCGCGACCGCTTTTTCCCCCCCTCCGGCGAGAGCGGAGGTCCGTTTCGCCCTTAATTCCTCGCAAAGCTCGTCGATACCGCGGATTCCCATACTGACAAGTTCCCCCTTCTGAGTTCAACTTGTCCGGCAATCGCCTCACCGGACACCGTGGGTTTACGTGCATTGTTCTCATGATAGCATATTTTGTTCCGACTCATGTAATGTGATGACAAAGTATCTGTTAAGACGCGGTTAAAGAAACGGGACTCCCCCAGAGAGGGCAACTCTTTGATGGAGTCCCGAAAGTTATTTCAGGTTTTTCAGGAAGGCTTCCATGCGGTCCATGGCTTGGACCAGAATCTCCATCGACTGGGTGCAGGCGATACGGAGATACCCCTCGCCACTTGGTCCGAACGCGGAGCCGGGGATAGTGGCCACGTGGGATTCCTCCAAAAGTTTCCAGACGAAAGCCTCGCTGGTAAGCCCCGTGCCCTTGATGTTGGGGAAGAGGTAAAAAGCCCCCTCAGCGGACGCGCAGGTAACGTTCCTCATCTTATTCAGACGCCCGGAGACATAGTCCATGCGCTCGGTGAAGATCTTCTCGCGCTCTATCAATTTTTCGTCGTGGCTGGCTAGGGCGTAGGCGGTGGCTTTCTGGGCCAAGGTGTTCAGTCCGTAGGTTCTGCTGGTGGCAATCATGGTCATGACGCGAATCAGGTCTGTGGGGCCGATGGCGTAGCCAACGCGCCAACCGGTCATGCAGTGGCTCTTTGACATGCCTCCCATGAGCAGCGTTCTTTCCCTCATGCCGGGAAGCGTGGAAAACGCCGTGTGCTTGCCCTTGTAAACCAGGGATTCGTATATCTCATCGCTCAACACGAAGAGGTCGTGTTTGGCGGCCAAAGCGGCGATCTCCTCCAACTGTCCGCGTGGAATGACCCGTCCCGTGGGGTTGCAGGGGGAGTTCAGCAGGAGAATCCTAGTTCGAGGCGTGATCGCTTTTTCCAAGTCGCCAATGGTAGGGGCGAAGCCGTTTTCTTCTGTCGTTCTGACGGAAACGGGCACGCCGCCGCTGTCCCGAACCTGAATGAAGTAGGGCGTGAAGCAAGGCTCCACCAGAACCACCTCGTCGCCAGGGTTGAGCAGGGCCTGCATCGCCAAGTTCGGGGTCTGGATACCCCCCACAGTCATCAGAACCTCGTCGGGTGAGCTGTTGAGCCCGTGATGGCGTTTCCAATAAGCGCAAACCGCCTCGCGCGCGTCGAAAAACCCCTGCAGCGGGGGATAATGCGTGAAGCCGTCCTTCGCGGCCCTTGCCGCCACGTCGATGATGTCGTGCTCCGTGTCAAAATCGGGCTCGCCGATGCCGAGGTTCAGCACCTCGTCCATCTTCTCGATTGCCTGGAAGATTTTAACCATTCCAGATGGCTGCGCCTTTTGGTACCGATCCGCCAATCTCAAAACAAACGCACTTCCTTTCATATAATGGGCTCACCAGAACACGGAGCGTTTTTCGCGCAACGCGTTTTCGTTTTGCGTTTTTGCGCCAAACCTCCGACTATTTCCTATTTGATTGCCTGCTCGACGGCTACGGCCACGGCCACCGTCGCGCCCACCATGGGGTTGTTACCCATGCCCAGGAAGCCCATCATCTCCACGTGAGCGGGAACGGAACTCGACCCCGCGAACTGGGCGTCGGAGTGCATTCGACCCATGGTGTCGGTCATACCATAAGAGGCGGGCCCGGCCGCCATGTTGTCCGGATGCAGCGTGCGCCCTGTACCTCCGCCAGAGGCCACGGAGAAGTATTTTTTCCCCATTTCCGCGCACTCCTTCTTATACGTGCCCGCCACGGGGTGCTGGAAACGAGTTGGGTTGGTGGAGTTACCCGTAATGGACACGTCCACGCCCTCCAGGTGCATGACGGCCACGCCCTCTCGCACGTCGTCCGCGCCGTAGCAACGCACGTTTTTGCGCTCGCCGCCGGAGTAGGCGATTTCCTTAACCACGTTCACCTTGCCCGACGCGTAGTCGAACTGTGTCCGCACGTAGGTGAAGCCATTGATCCGCGAGATGATCTGCGCCGCGTCCTTCCCCAGGCCGTTCAGAATAACCCGAAGCGGCGCTTTGCGGCTCTTGTTAGCGTTACGCACAATGCCGATGGCTCCCTCCGCTGCCGCAAAGGACTCGTGTCCCGCCAGGAACGCGAAGCACTTTGTCTCGTCCCGCAGCAGCATAGCCCCCAGGTTGCCGTGCCCCAAGCCCACTTTGCGGTCCTCCGCTACGGAGCCCGCGATACAAAACGCCTGGAGCCCTATGCCGATAACTTCGGCGGCGTCCGCGGCGTTTTTACAGCCCTTTTTAAGCGCTATCGCCGCGCCCATAGTGTAGGCCCAGCCCGCGTTCTCGAAGGCAATGGGTTGAATTCCCCTCACGATGTCGATGGGCGAAAAACCCTTTTCTTTGCACATTTTTTCCGTCTCGTCCAGGTTCGGTATCCCGTACTCCCTCAGGACGGAGTCAATTTTTTTGATGCGCCGCTCGTAGCTCTCGAATGTCGCCATTGTGGTTCCCTCCTATTCCTCGCGCGGGTCGATGTATTTGGCCGCCTCGGCGAAGCGCCCGTAGGAACCCGTGGCCTCCTTCAGGGCCTGGCCCGCGTCCTTGCCCTTCTTGATGGCGTTCATCGCCTTGCCCATATGGATAAACTCATACCCTATGATCAGGTTGTCCTTGTCCAGGGCCAGCCGCGTCACGTAGCCCTCGGCCATTTCCAAGTAGCGCGCGCCCTTGGCCTTGGTACCGTACATGGCGCCTACCTGGCTGCGGAGTCCCTTACCCAGGTCCTCCAACCCCGCGCCCACAGGCAGGCCGTCCTCCGAGAAGGCCGTCTGGCTGCGACCGTAGACGATTTGCAGGAAAAGCTCCCGCATGGCCACGTTGATAGCGTCGCAGACGAGGTCGGTGTTCATGGCCTCCAGAAGCGTCTTGCCCGGAAGAATCTCCACCGACATAGCCGCCGAGTGCGTCATGCCGGAGCAGCCAATGGTCTCCACCAGCGCCTCCTCAATAACGCCGTTCTTGACGTTGAGGGTCAGTTTGCAGGCTCCCTGTTGAGGGGCGCACCAGCCCACGCCATGGGTCAGGCCGCTGATGTCGCCGTTCTCCTTGACCTGCACCCACTTCCCCTCCTGGGGGATGGGCGCCGGGCCGTGGTACGCGCCCTTGGCCACTGGGCACATACGCTCGACTTCTGCGGAATAGATCATCCTTGTCATTACCCCTTTCATACAAAAAAATTTCTCAAATAACCACCTTACCTCATTATAACAGGGGTAAAGTCTCTATGGGGCCAGGGAACAAGCTTCTTGGTAGCGACCGGGGCCGGACTCGTGGACGAGGCCTGAGGCGCAAAGCGACAAGAGGCAGGTCTGTAAGGAGACGAAGTCCAGTTCGCTTTCCGCCATCAAGTCGTCCAACGTGCGGTCTCCCCTGCGGCGCAGGAGCTCCAAAACAAGCTTTTCTTCCTTGGAAAGTGGAGAGGACGGCGGAGGGGCCTCCGGGAAATTCAACAGAAGCTGCCCGTAGCGGCCCGATATTTTTCCGATGAAGTCCTCTACGTCGATCAAAGGGTGGGCCCCGTCGCGGATCAAGACGTTGGTTCCCTTGGCGACGTTCTCCGTGACGCGACCGGGCACACACCATATCTCGCGCCCAATGTCCAGCGCCAGCCGCGCGGTGATCATTGCCCCACCGTCCTCCGCGGTTTCCACGACGACCAAACGCGAGCACATCCCCACAATGATCCGGTTGCGTTCCGGGAAACGCCATGGTTCGCCGCCCGTTCCCATAGGATACTCCGACACCAGCGCCCCTTTCTCCGCGATTTGGTGGAAGAGGGGACGGTGTTCGGCAGGATACACCCGGTCTACCCCCGTGCCCAGAACGGCCACCGTCGTTCCCGCATTCGCCAGGCAACCGCGGTGCCCCGCCCCGTCGATGCCCCTCGCGCCGCCACTGAGCACCTGAAACCCAGCGTAGGCGGCCGCGCGACCCAGCGCCTCGGCTATCATCTGACCATACCGACTACACTGCCGCGTTCCCACAATTGCCAGGTAGGGCTTCCGTTCGTCTAACTCTCCTTTGACGTAGAGTCCAATGGGAGGCGAGGGCAGGTCTTTCAAACGAACAGGATAGCCTTCTTCGTCCGCCGCAAGAAAACGCGCGCCGAAGGAGTCCACCCGATCCATCTCGCGTTCAGGCCAACCGCGCTCCGCTAGGAGCTCCACAAGTTTTGCGCGGGACGAAGGGCGAATGCCTAGTTCCCGCCACAGGCCCTCGCCCTTTATCCACAAAGCCTCTGGAGCGCTGCGTCCTTTCAGGGTCTCCCATGCGGAAAGCGGCGCTTTGCAGGCATTCAAGAGCAGTTTGGCTTTAAGAAATTCGTCCATGATCGTAGTTTCCGAAAAAGTTTACATCACAGCAAAGCCGCTGGAATTTCAGTGGGAATATGTCAAACTGGAGGAAGCAAGCGCTCGAAGGCGTCCTTCGCCAGGGCGGCGATGAGTTCCTTGTCGCGGGCCCGAGTCAGAAGGCGCTCCCTCCAGGCGGCGCTCCTCGCGTCTGCCTCTGCCCTGTCCTGGGCAAGACGTTCGTCCACTTCCCTTTCCTCCGCGCGGGCGTTTTCAATGGTACGATCGGAAAGGGCGTTCAAACGCCACAAAGTATCTTCTTTGAATCGCTCGAACTCGATCTTTCTTGCCTCCATATCCCCAGCAAGGCGGCGGCTCATGGCCTCGATCTGCTCCCGCGCGGCGGCAAGAGGGTCGGGGACGGCCGCTGGGCCGTGTCTATCCGTCATCGCGATCCTGTCCCTCAATGATAAAGTTCCACAGAGTCCTGCGGTCAATGCTTCCCACCAATACGCCGTCCTCCACCACAGGGAGGCGGCGGAGGTGCTTCCGTATCATCAGGTCGGAAATGGACATGAGGCTCACGTAAGGCTCCACGGCAGTGGGAGACTTGGTCATGTAGTCCCGCACGGGGAGACCGCCCAGCTTTTTCATCTGGCGTGCGAACTCCTCCTCCTCGCCGCTTAGGAAGGAACTCTGCGTGAGTACCTCCAGGTAGGACGGCGTGGCGGCCCGTAAGATGTCGGTCTCGGACAGAAAGCCCACTAGCCTCCAGTTCGCGTCCACCACTGGCAGTCCTCCCACGTTGTGAAGGAAAAAAATATCGATGGCTTCGTTGATGGTGCTGTTCTCCATGACGACCGTCAAGTCGCGGTCCATCACTTCTCCCACCGTTGTGACCATCAGCGCTCCTCCCCCTTCCAGTCGTAAAGCCCCAAGCGCGTCGCCACCACGCGGAGAACGAACGCGGCCAGGTACAGGTCTCTTTTCCAACGGAAGGGCTCTTGGCACAACCGGAAGAGCCATTCCAGCCCCATCTTCTGCATCGCTAGGGGCGCGCGCCTCAGTCGGCCGGACAGGACGTCAAAGGCCCCTCCAACGCCCACAGCCAGCACTCCGCTCAGGTGGTTCGCGTAGCGGATCACCCATTTCTCTTGTCGAGGAATCCCCATGGCCACGAAAAGGATTTTCGCTCCAGAGCGGAGGACGGCTTCCGCGATTTTGGAGTCATCCATGGTGAAGTATCCATCCCGCGCCCCCGCAACGATGAGTCCAGGATAGCGCGCCGACAACACCTTGGAACAGGCCAGGGCCGTGTCGCCCCGCGAGCCCAGGAAGTAAACAGGCCAGCCCTCTACCGCCGCCATACGGCAAAGCTGTTCGGCGAAGTCGATGCCCGTCACGCGCTCCTGTATGGGCATCCCCAGAAAGCGCAGTCCCCACAGAAGGCCCACCCCGTCGGACAAAACCATTGCCGAGCGTCGAAGGATATGGTGGTATTCGGGGTCGCGGACGGCCTCGTCCATTCCCAGCGCGTTGACAGTGGAAATGAGCCTGGCGCCCTTGGGGGACAACACCATGCCCCGCGCCCTCGCCAGCGCGTAGTTGAGGGACATGTTGTCGATGCGAATGCCCCAAAGACTGGGCTTTTCCTGAGACATAGGGGATCGGCCCCCATATTTGAAAAAGAGCGGGACGAACAGGACGAGAACCACAAGACCCGTGACGCCCACCCAGACCCAAAACGCGTAACTCTCCGGATACTGGGACAAGGCCGAAGCGATGCCCAAAAAGGCGCAGAGGCCGGCAATGACGTGCACGGCGTCGGGGTGATCCAGTCCGCGCAGGATCAATTTGCGGTAAAACCTCTCCGCGCCCTGGGGAGGGTCGGACAGGATCAGGCTCACCAGGTGAAGGGAGGCCTCCGCTAGGGGAATAGCGAACAGGCCCAAGGAAAGATAGAGCATAGAACTGAAGACGATCCCCTTGCTGACGCCCAGGATCGCCGTGCCCGCCGTCAGAGTGCCCCACATGGCCGACATGGCCCTTCCCGCCTGCCGGTAAACGTTGCTGAACCGGCTCCAAAACGCGCCCAGTAGCAGCACCCCCGCGAAGGACATGAAAAAGGCGTCCCGCATCCCGTTCATGGCAAGCACCACGGAGGTCAGCATCAGGGAAAAGGTCACGGCCAGCATGTACCCAACCAACCCAGAAATGCCGTCGATCTGCCGCAAAATGACGGGGAAAACCCAAAACCAAAGGGAGGTCACCGCCACGGACATGATGGGACCGAAATAAATGTATTCGCCGTCCACGAAGCTGATGTACTCAATGGGAACGAAGCGGGAACAGGCGAGCCCAATGAGAAGGTAGCCCAGATGCGCCCGCGCGTCAGGCCAAAAGCTCTCCGCCAGCCCCACAAGTCCCGCCAGAAAGGCGGCCCCCACGATGAAGCGGGATTGAGGCGAGCCGTACCAGAGCGCCAGGATCACCCATGTTCCAGCTAGGAGTAGGTCACGCAAGTAGTTGTATTGACGAGGCTCGAAGAAGCGTTTCGTCAAGTATTGAACGCAGAGGCATATGACGCCCGCGCTCACGCAGCCAAAAATCATTTCCGGACTGTAGGAGACGATCAAAAGACGCGGCACCTCCTAGGCAAAAAGGCAAAAAGGCAAAAAATAAAAAAGCGTCACACGGCGTTTTTTTCTCCTAGGCGGATGTTTTTCAACAGGTTCGCCATTTCGATGGCCCCGCAGGCGCAGTCCGCCCCCTTGTTGCCCGCTTTGCCGCCCGCGCGGAGTAGGGCCTGTTCCAGCGTGTCGCAGGTCAGCACGCCGAAGAGGATGGGGACGCGCTGTTCCAGTCCTACATTGGCCAGCCCCTTGGACACCTCCGCCGCGACGTAGTCAAAGTGTGGCGTGTCCCCTCGGATCACCGCGCCTAGCGCCACTATCGCGTCGTACTTCCCGGAGAGGGCAAGTTCTTTGGTCGTTAGAGGAAGCTCCCACGCCCCTGGCGCCCAGAATATATCTATGTTCTGGCGGGCCACGTCGTGACGCAGAAGCGCGTCCTTCGCGCCCTCCAGCAGCTTATTGGAGATCAATTCGTTAAAACGGGCCACGACAATCCCTATCGACAACCCTGTTCCTATTAGTTTACCTTCCACAACGCGCATGCGCTTTCCTCCCTCCTTTTTACCTCGTTCCTACAACAAGTGCAGCAAATGCCCCATTTTGCTTTCTTTGGCGCGTAGGTACCCTTTATTGAACTCGTTGGGCTCAACTTCCAGCGGCAGACGAGTCACAATGTGAATACCGTAGCCTTCAAGCCCCACCACCTTCTGGGGGTTGTTCGTCAGGAGTCGAATGTTCTTCAGCCCCAAGTCCATCAAAATCTGCGCGCCTGTCCCATAGTCCCGCAAATCCGGCGCGTAGCCCAGCGCCAAATTGGCGTCTACCGTGTCCATGCCTTCTTCTTGCAGCTTGTAGGCCCGTAGTTTGTTGACGATGCCGATGCCTCGACCTTCCTGTCTCATGTAGAGCAGCACACCCACGCCCTCTTTTTCGATCATCGCCAGGGCGGCGTGAAGCTGAGACCCACAGTCGCAACGCAAGGAACCGAACACGTCCCCCGTCAAGCACTCGCTGTGGACGCGCACCAACACGCAGTCCGCCCCCGATATATCTCCCTTCACCAGAGCGATGTGAGTGTGGCAGTCGTCCTCCTCGATAACGCCGCGGTAGGCATGGGCGCGGAACTGCCCGAACTCCGTCGGCAACTCCACCTCCACCACCTTCTCGACCAGCTTCTCTCGCACGCTACGCCACGCGATCAGGTCCTTCACCATGATGAGTTTCAGCCCATGCCGTACCGCGAAGGGCGCTAAGTCCGGCAAACGAGCCATAGAGCCGTCGTCGTTCATCACCTCGCAGATGACGCCCGCTGGGGGAAGTCCCGCCAGCCGCGCCAAGTCCACAGCGGCCTCCGTGTGCCCCGCCCGCTTCAAAACCCCGCCCCGCCGCGCCTGCAAGGGAAACAGGTGCCCCGGCTTGTAGAAGTCCTCCGACCTCGCGTTTGGGTTCGTCAGTAGTCGCGCCGTGATGGCGCGCTCCTCGGCAGAGATCCCCGTAGAAATGCCCTCTTTGGCGTCTACCGAGACCAAAAACGCCGTCCCGTGCTTATCGGAACCCTTCAGCGTCATGGGTTCCAGTTGAAGTCGTTTAGCGGTCTCCTCGTCAATGGGCGCGCACACCAAGCCCCGCGCGTAACGGGCCATGAAGTTGACCCGCTCCGTAGTGGCCAACGACGCGGCCACCATGAGGTCACCCTCGTTCTCCCGCGACTCGTCGTCGACGATGAGCACCATGCGTCCCTGGCGAACGTCCTCGATGGCGTCTTCTATCGTATCGAACTTCACCGCGCCGCCGTTTTCCGGGGACACCGTTTTTTCAGTAACCAAGCTGATACATCTCCTCTAGAGTCAATCCTCCCGCCTTCGATCCGCTCGCCACTTTATCGGGGAGCGGGTTTAGCAAGCGCTCCACGTATTTTCCCACGATGTCGGTCTCCACATTGACGAAGTCGCCTGGCCCCAGCAACCCCAGGGCAGTGCTTTCCAGCGTGGCGGGGATCAACCCCACGGAAAAACCTTCCCCGTCCGCCTCGATCACCGTCAGACTCACCCCGTCCACGGCCACGGAGCCCTTCGCCACCACGTAGCGCATTGAGCTTTTTAAGCCCTTTGACGCGCGGAACCGCGCCTCCTTTGTCCGGGGCGGACCCGACAGGTTTTCCAGCGAGGCCGTCCCGTCCACATGACCCAGCACCAGGTGACCGTCTAGTCGTCCCCCCAGCGTCATCGCCCGTTCCAGGTTGACGCGGCGTCCTCGCGTCAAGGAAGAAAGCCGCGTCCGCGAGGCCGTTTCCGGCATCATTTCCACGTCAAAGGCCCCGCCTCTCAGCGCTATCACAGTAAGGCAGACGCCCCCCACTGAGACAGACTGGCCAAGAGCCAGCTCCGGAACCAGCTCCAGACTTTCGATCGAAAGCCGGAGAACTCTTTCCACCCATCGCGACTCCCGCACCGTCCCAATTGCCTCTACAAGGCCGGTGAACATTCAAAAACCCCCTCCACGAGCAGGTCGTTTCCCGCGCGACGCGCGCGCGTCTCCCTCAGTCGGAGGGCCTCCCCCATAAAATCGAAGCGTAACCCGCTCCCCAGGCCTGGCCCCTCGCCCATAACGGAGGCCGCCGTGAAAAGCGCCAACCCGTCGCATAGACCCGCCCCCATAAAGGCGGACAGCGTCCTCGGCCCCCCCTCGACCATTAGAGACTGTACGCCGCGCCGGGCCAGCTCCTTCAGCGCGGCGCTCAAGTCCACACGCCCGTCCTTTCCGGGCAAGCGACAGACCTCCACCCCAACTCGCTCTAACGCCTCCTGTCCCTCTCCGCCGCCCTCCGCGGTCAGAACGAGACATCCGCCTTTCAGAACGCGAGCGGTGGACGGAATCGAAAGACCGCCGTCCAATATTACGCGTAAAGGTGATTTACCGCAAGTATGCCGCACCGTCAGTTCGGGGTCATCCGCCAGAACGGTGCCCGCCCCCACCAAGATACCGTCGTGACCGGCGCGCAGAAGATGCGCCCACGTCCGGGCCGTCTCGCCCGTGATCCACTTGCTCTCGCCGGAGGGCAACGCCATCCGACCGTCTAGCCCAGTCGCCGCCTTCAGCGTGATCCAGGGGCGGTTCAGGGTGTGCCGCCTAAAAAATCCCCGGTTCAGGCGCTTGCATTCTACTTCAAGGCAGGACGTAGTCACTTGAACCCCGGCGCTCCTCAATATTTCGAATCCTCTGCCCGCTACCTTGGGGTTCGGGTCCGCTGAACCCGCCACAACCCGAGCTATTCCCTCCTCCACCAGACGAGGGGCGCAAGGAGGGGTTTTGCCGAAATGGGAGCAGGGTTCAAGCGTCACGTAGGCCGTCGCGCCCCGAACGTCCTCACCCCTCCGCGCCGCGTCAGTCAAAGCGGCGATCTCGGCATGGGAGCCGCCGCAGCGGGCGTGCCAGCCCTCCCCGACCACCTGGCCCGATCCCTTTACCAACACGCACCCAACCATGGGGTTGGGACGCGCTTCGTCCAGTCCTCGCCACGCTAAGGAGAGAGCGCGCCTCATGTAATATTCGTCCATAACGTTTTTCGCGGTCATGATTTTCCCCGCTCCGCCCGTCTTCGCCACGGGCCACTTTGAGTTGAAATACATTTTACCTCAAAATAAACTGAATCGGGTAGGAGGGCGGGGCAAGCGCATGAGCCTGACGCTTAATTATTATAGTTACTGGTTTCGCGTTATTTTCCTAGGTATTTTCGCTTAAAGAATAAATTCAATCAACACAAGCGAAAGGCGCCTCAAGGACACGCCCCCGCCGCCGCCAAGGCCACGGCCAAACGCTGGAACGTTCCGAGGCGCTCCTTGAAAAACACAATGCCGAACAAAACGCTGACCAGAGGATTGATGAAGCAGCCCAAGCCGCTCTCCAAAATCCTGCCGTCACTCACGACCCAGATGTGGACGCGCCAGTTCGCGGAGACGGCCAAGCTGGAAAACGCCAACATCCCCAGCGCGCGGCGCGAGTGAAACAACAGGACAAGTTTCCTGGGAACGAATAGCGCCAGGCAAAGCGAAAAGGCGCGAGAACACACAACTCGGCGCGCCAGGATTTCCAGCGAGTCGACGGAGGCCAGGGCCTCTCAGTAAACCGGCGGTATCCCCCACGGAACGTAGGTGAAAAAAACGGCGCAGGCGCCTTTCGCGCTGTTGGTCACTTCGTGTTGTCGCTTATTTTGCGCCGCTATCCATCGTGTTGGGGACGCCCACATCGAACCTCCCGTTCTTACGGGGGAAAACGACGATTTTAGGAACGTCTCCGGTGAAGGACATGTCCTTCGGGACGTGAACGCGCACCCGTTCCGTCTCCACGGCATCGTAAGCATCCCCCTGGGGCAGGCCGTTCCTCACCATCGCGAACGCGTTGCCGGCCCGGCACTGGTAAAAGACGTTAGCGATCCACACGTCTCTAAGGCTGTTCCCGCGTTCCAGCAGCATATCCGCCGCCTCCGGGGTTATGTCCACGCTGACGACCAGGGCCAAAAGCGTGGCCCACACACACGAACTTCTGAAACAAACTCGCGGCACTGTCACCCTCTCCTTACTATAACAACGTGAAGCCCGTACAACATGAGGCATTTGCTACGGGAAAAGTTTATCACAAATCATTTTATAGGAAAACCATAAAGCGGAACCGTCGACCCTGGACGGCGAATTTGCCTTTTGGCGTTTTTGGGAATAAAATAGCGGCAGTACTTATACCTTACATTACAACGTCACTATGGGCTCAGTCCGGTTTCAAAGCGTCCAAATTCGAAGCCGGAGCGCGCGGGCCCGGCTGGGGAGGAAAGGCTATGAACATCGGCCCGGAGGTATTGTCCATCATCAACGCTTTACCCGACGCTGTGCTGGCCGTCGAGCGGAAAAGAGGGAAAACCATCGTCGCCAATGCCCTCTTTTACGCGTATCTGGGCATCTCCGAGGATATTCTCGAAGACGTGAACCTGTTCCACGCTCCCACCCTCACGAAAAACGCGAAACGAGGCCTGCTCCGCCTTTTTGTGAAGGCCCGATCCGGGAACAAAGACCGTGAGGAATTCACCTTTCCCCACGTGGGCGCCGACAGTATGGTGAAAAACTTCCTGGCCACCGCGCAAAACGCCTCTTTTGCTGGAGACGAGGGCATCGTCTTCACCTTCAGGCCCGTCCCGCGGGAGCCTCCATCTGGCGAGAGCGGAGGTTCCTGGGAATCTTACCTGGGACTGGCCTACGAGCCCTATTTGGAGTTTCGCCCCTCTGTGCCCCTGGAGGGTCGGCGAGACCAGGAGGACAGGACGTCTTACCTGAAGCTTTTGGGCGAGAACCTGAAAGTCAAGTTCGCCAACGACGCGGCAGTGACCCTCTACAGGGGCGAGAATGGCGAGGGCCTAATGGGGGCGCCTTTTTTTTCTTTTTTCAACAATCAAAGCGACGCGCTCCGTTTTTTGGACATGCTTTCCTTCGTTGGGCAGATGAAGGCCGAGACTCTGGTCAACGCTTTCAATAGAATCGCGCAGGTGGAGATGCGCTGCGCGGTGCTGTTCGGCGAGGAGGACTCCATCACCGCGCTGTACTGCGCCCAACGAGACCTGACGAGCCACCAACACTACGCGGCTATCATTGGGGACAGCCGCCGGGAGATGAATTTTGCCTTTAGGCAGCCCTTCACGGGTTTCGCCTTCCTGGCGCCGCCGGAGCCCGTCGAGCGTCCGCAGGCCGAAAATGTGGACGCCAGGCTTGATGAGATATTAAACAGCATCACCATCATAAAGGCCAACGACGCCATTGTTGACATTTATAAAACGGAGAAGTCCCAGTTCCTGATGAAGCCCATGCGCGCGCTTTTCGCCTCGCAGGATACGGCTCGCCAGGTGATGAAGGAGCTTTTCGTCATGCGCGTCACCTCAACGGAGCGATACGACGAGTCGGGCGACACCCTAGAGCGAGTGTCTATTTACGAGGCCGCCTTCGACGAAGCGGACCGCATGACGGGGGTGCTCGTTGCCACTTCGAAGCACTACTACGGCTACAAGGCGCGCCACAGCAACAGAGAGCGCGTTTTACCCAAGGTTTCTAACCTTGAAAAACTCTAGAGAAGCGCCTGGGAGCTTTAGGGTTTTGGCCGCGCAAGGTACCACCAGCGACCGCCGCGCATGACGGCGGCCTTGCTCTCGTTAAAGGGTAGGGCGGCGTCGAAGACGGCGGGAATGACCGTCCTCCCCGCGGCGTCCGCGTAGCCCCACCCACCCCACGCGGACTTGAAGGGAACAAGCGCGCCTGGGGGCGTTTCGGTGTCTATTCCGCCGGCGAGGGCCTCTGAGACTTTGCCTTTCCGATCCACGTAACGCGGTCCCTGGGCGGTCTCTACCCGAACAAGCCCCGAATGGAACCGGGGCGCTTCTCCTTTCCACGGCAAGAAGACGGCGCGGATCGCCAATTTCCCAGCTTTGTCGATGAATCCCGTTTTCCCATTCACCAGTACCGCCGCCAGACCCTCGGAAAAGCTCCCCGCCTGCTCTCCTTCCGCGGGAAAGCCGAAACGCGGCGCGACAAGGACGCGCCCTTTGGCATCCACGTAGCCTATCCGCTTGCCCGCGCGCACGGCGGCGAGCCCCTCGCTGAAGGGCCAGGTCTGGTCGTAGCGATTTTTGACGACCCACTGACCTCGTTTGTCGATGTAGCCCCAGCGGTTTCTTAGACGCGCGGCGGCTAGTCCGCCCCGGAATGGCCCGGCGACCTCGAAGGAAAAAGGCACAAGCACACTCCCCTTTGCGTCGATATAACCCCACTTGTCGCCGGAGGCCACGGCGGCCAGACCCTCCGAAAAGTCTCCCGCGTCGTCGAACCGGGCGGCGAAGGCCAGGCGGCCCTCCTCGTTCATGTAATACTTTTTCCCCTCGTAAGCAATGGCGGCCAGACCCTCGGAAAAGGAACGGGCCCCCTCGAAGGCCGCCCCGAAAAGCGGTGTGAGTTTCCGACCCAGGAACCCCCACCGGCCCCGCACGTCGCGGGCGGCGGCCAGTCCCTCGGAAAAGGGCCACGCCTCCATGTAGAGGGGTTCCGCGGCCCAGGCCCCCCTGCGGTCGATGTAGCCCCACCGCCCTTGCCATTTAGCGCTGGCCAGCCCCTCGGAAAAATTCATGGCGTCGTCAAAAACGGCCTCGATCACCAGCCTGCCGGTGGTGGAAACATAACCCCACTTTTGCCCCTTGCGCACGGCGGCGAACCCCTCGGAAAAACTCCACGCCGCGTCGTACATGGGCTCCACGACCCAGCGTCCATCGCGGTTAATGAACCCCCACCGACCTCGGTACGCCACCCCCGCCAGGCCGTCCGAGAAAACCCGTCCACGGAATGTGGCGTCGAACTGAGGTCGTATCACCCATTCCCCGTCCAGGTTCACAAAGCCGATCTTCCCATCGGGACCCAGGCTTCCCCGCTCCGCGCCCGCTAAAGCCGCGTCCCTCACGCGCACCGCCGCTCGATCTTCCACGAAAGGCCAGGCGTCCTCGTACCAAGGGGGAAGAACCCAGCTCCCTTTTCTGTTGATGAACCCATGCCCCCCAGCCACTACCACGGCGGCGCGACCTTGATAGAAATCCCCCGCCACGTCGAAGCTGGCGGGAATCTCGAAGATCGGCCCCTCGCCCCTAGAAGACCGCCTCAGGTAACCCCACTTGTCCTGAACCCGGACGGCGGCAAGTCCCTCCGAAAAGTTCCCCACCGCTCCGTAGTCGGGGCTGATGACAAAATTCCCCCGTAGGTCAATGAAGCCCCAGCCTGTTCCCACGGCCACGGCGGCAAGTCCCTCGCGGAACGGTTTGGCCGCTGACAGGCGGGGCGGCACAATCCACTTGCTTCTGGGGTCGACGTAGCCCCAAAGTCCGTTGACCTCCACCGCTGCCAACCCCTCGGAGAACCGCGTCACCTGACTGTAGGCAGGGGGCAGAAGCCATTCTAGGTCCGAGGCCCAGGCGGGTGCGGTCGCGAGACGAAGCAGCAGAAAAAGAAAAATTTTTTTGAGCAGGGTTGTTTTCATGACCATCGCCTTCTCAATTTAACGCATAAAAAAAGCCCCTCTATATGCCAGATACCAAAGAGGGCGACTCTCATATGTAAGGATAATCCTAAACTCCCTAAAAATTAACTACCCTATTAGGGTATAATACAGAATTGATTTAGAAATAGCAACTATTTATATCTGTAGGTAGATAGTATCCAAGGTAGTTATATAAAAAATTATTAACTACCTTGATAATTCCTCAAAGTGTATATAAGCAAAGGCTTTCTTCTATATAAGGTAGTTAATATTCCGGGAGTTTAGGATAATTGTACCGCGGCGGGGACCGAGGCGATTTGTATGTTACCACGCCAAAGGCTATTGGGGCGTTTTGCGGCGGGGTTTAGGCAGGGCGTCAGGGGATGTCGCGTCCCACAGGGTATAAAATCCCTCCGCGTCGGCGCTGACCGCGGCTCCCAAGAAATCCAGTACCAATCTACCCGCTTGCCGCGCGGTTTGCAGCTCCTTTTTCGGCAATCCAGCGTGGTTGAAACGTGGGCTCTCCCCCGCGTAGACCACCTCCACCAGGCGATGTTTCCCCGCTCCCGCGACGGAGACCCGGGTCGGGGCGGCGGAGACCCGGGTCAGTCGCACCCCGTCTGGTGTTTTTTCCACATCGACGGCTAGGATAACGCTTCGCTCTCGGGGTGGAGTTCGCTGGTACGAGACGAAGTTTCCCAGAGAATAGGCGACGAGGCCGTAACCACGTCCTTCCAACTTCACCACCTCCATGGGCTGAAGCACGTGGGGATGCGTCCCGATCACCAGGTTTGCCCCGTTGGCGAAGCTGAGGGCGGACACTTGGCGTTGGCGGGCTGTGGGCGAGTACTGGTATTCGTTTCCCCAGTGGAAGCAGGCCACCACCACGTCTGAACTCGAAAGACGCGCGCGGGAAAGCCCGTCTTCCACCACGTTGTCGGAGATAGTGTTGAGGATGTCGCCCGATGCCGCCGCCCGGTTGCTACCGTAGCTGTAGCTAACAAACGTCCACCGCAGCCCCGCGTAGTCCACCGTCAAGGGCTCGCCTCCAAGCCCCGTCCAGCGGATACCAACCTTGTCCAGCACTTCTATGGCGCGCTGGGCCCCCGCCGTTCCCCGATCTAGGATGTGATTATTGGCCAGGGTCACGACTCCCACGCCCAGATCGACCAGGGCGTCCGCCAGCTCATCCGGTGTGTTGAAGGAAGGGTAGCCTGCGAATCCGCTTTTTTCTCCCGCGAAAACGGTCTCCAAGTTCCCCACCACAAGCGCGTTCTCGAACAGCGGCCTCACCCGCCGGAATTGTGGCGTGAAGTCCCAGGAACCACCGCGCCGCGCCGCGTCGAGCTGTTCTTTATGCGTCATGATGTCCCCCACGAAAACTACCCGCGCCCCACCAAAGCCCACCGTTCCCCAAATCAGCGTCACAAGAAGCGCTACAAAAAACTTCGTGTTGTTCATCTCAGTCTCCCTTATCCCTACAACCCTCATTTCGCGGTTGTCACTTTTGAGGGAAGTATTTTAAAGTCGTTATCTCTATTAAGGAAGCGCTGATTAAATGGGGAGGGGTCCGCGACCCCTAAGTCGGGGTTTGGGGCGAGGCCCCAAAGTGTTTAATCAGTGTTTCCTTAATATTATAAGCAAAATTTTTGCGGTCGTTATGAGCTTTTCGTTCGTTATCCGATTTTTTTCACCACGGCGTCGCCAACCTCCGCGCAAAGGGCGGAGCCTCCCAGCTCCACGGGCTTCTTCGCGCCGCCCTCCGCCAAGTAGGACTCCAAGGCTCGCTCCACGGAACGCGCCCCTTCGCTTTCTCCCAAGTGATTGAGCATCATCGCGGCGCACAAAACCGCCGCCAACGGGTTGGCCTTTCCCGTGCCCGCAATGTCGGGCGCGGAGCCGTGGACGGGCTCGAACATGGACAGTTTGTCCCCGATGTTCCCCCCGGCCCCGAGCCCTAGTCCTCCCGTCAATCCTGAGAGCAGGTCGCTCACGATGTCCCCGAACAGGTTCGGACACAGGATGACGCCGTAGTTGGCTGGGTTTCTCACCAGGTGGTAACACAGGGCGTCCACGTTCTGTATTTTTAGGCTTACGCCTGGAAACTCGCCCGCCACGCGCCGGGTTTCCTCATCTAGGAACCCATAGAGAATGGGAACGGCGTTGGCCTTACTGGCCAGAGTCACCTCTTTTTCCCCACGCTCTTCCGCCAGTTTGAAGGCGTAGCGCGTGACCCGCTCCACGCCGGGCCGGGTGAGGACGCCGACCTGCGCCGCCGCCGCGCAGCCGGATGAGAAAGCGGCGCTCAGGCGGCCGGAGACTTTATACAGTCCCCGCTCAGCCTCGAAGGGAGCGTCGATGTTCCCGCTTTCCGCCGTCGCCCCCACGCCCATGTAAAAGTCCTCCGTGTTCTCGCGTACCACTATGGAGTTGACACGCCCACCGATGGGGCAGGGAACTCCCTCATAGGAGCGAGCTGGGCGAAGGTTTACGTACTGGTCGAAGTGGAAACGCAGCTTCAATAGAATCCCGCGCTCCAAAATTCCCGGTTTTATGGAGGGGGCCCCCACCGCGCCCAGGAGCATCGCGTCGCAAAGCGCCATTTCGGACAGAGCGGAGTCGGGAAGGGTCTCGCCCGTCCGTCCGTAATGAGTCGCCCCGAAGGGGTAGCGCGCCCACTCCACCTTGAAGCCGTGCCTCGCGCCCGCCGCGTCCACGGCCTTGCGCGCCTCTTCCGTCACCTCCGGGCCGATCCCGTCGCCGGGCAGCCACGCGATTTTGTAGGTTTTCATAAGTTACTCCTCCCTCAGTTGTTTGCGTACCCATGGAACCAGGCCGCCCGCGCCGATCAGTTCGCGAAGGAAGGGAGGGAAGGGGCGCGCCGTCCAAGTTTTGTTTTTTGTTTTATCTGTGATCGCGCCTGTATCAAGGTTCACCTCCACCAGGTCTCCCTTTTCTATGGCCTCCGCAGCCTCAGGGCATTCGAAGATCGGGAGCCCCACGTTGATGGCGTTACGGAAGAAAATGCGGGCGTAGGAGGCCGCCACCACGCAGGAGATTCCCGCGCCGGCGATAGCGATGGGGGCGTGCTCGCGGCTGGAGCCGCAGCCGAAGTTGCTCCCCGCGGCCAGAACGTCTCCCTTTCGCACGCCCTTCGCGAAGGCCTCGTCGATGTCCTCCATGCAGTGAGGCGCCAGCTCCTCCGGCGCGCTGGTGGAGAGGTACCGCGCCGGGATGATTACGTCCGTGTCCACGTTGTCCCCGTATTTCCAAGCCTTGCCGTTTAAAATCGTGTTCATCGCATTCACCTCTTGGATTAGAGTCGTCGGCTCTTTTCCGCGCAAAATTTTTGCCGTTTGTGTTTTGCGCGCGGTTTTTGGTCTCTCATTTCCGCGCATGATTATACAACCCGCTATAAGATTTCTCTTGGGTCGGCGACGCGGCCCAGGACGGCGCTGGCCGCGGCCACCAGGGGTCCGGCGAGGACAATCTCGCTTTTCGCGCTGCCCATGCGCCCGACAAAGTTCCGGTTGCTGGTGGAGACACAGCGCTCACCCGCTGCCAGTATCCCCATGTATCCACCTAGGCAGGGGCCGCAGGTGGGGGTGCAGACCACCGCTCCCGCCTCGGTCAGGTCGCGGATGTACCCCCGCTCCAGCGCGGTGTTGTAGACCTCGTAGGACGCGGGGATGACGATGAGTCTCACCCGCTCGTGGACCCTGCGTCCCTTCAAGAGCTTCACGGCCTGCTCAATGTCGGTGAGTCGCCCGTTGGTGCAGGAGCCAATGAACACCTGGTCGATGAGCATGTCCCCGCACTCTCTGGCGGGCTTCACGTTCTCCGGCAGATGGGGGAGCGCCACCACGGGCTCCAGCGCGCTCAGGTCTACTGTCACGGATTTCGCGTAAGAAGCGCCTTCATCGGGGAGTATAGGGGAGCAGGTTCGCTTCGCTCGCGCTCCCACGTAGGCTAGAACGGCCTCGCTGGGAACAAAGAGGCCAGTTTTGGCCCCCGCCTCAATGGCCATGTTCGCCATGGTCATGCGCCCATCCAGTGGTATTTCGGACAAAGCCTCGCCGTGAAATTCCAGCGCCATGTAGCGCGCGCCCTCGACCCCCAGTTTGCCGATGACAGCTAGGATCAAGTCCTTGCCCCCCACCCATGGGGAGGGCATACCCTCAAAGACGACTTTGCAGGTCTCTGGAACCCGTAGCCACGTGGTACCCAGGGCCCAGGCCGCCGCCAGGTCCGTGGAGCCGACTCCCGTGGCCAGGGCCCCTAACGCGCCTCCGGTGCAGGTGTGGCTGTCGGCCCCCAAAACAATCTCCCCCGGCAAAATATGCCCTTGCTCCGGCAAAAACGCGTGTTCGACGCCCACGCGGCCGATCTCCCAGTAGAGCATTCCCTGTCGTTTCGCAAAGTCCCGGCCGATCTTGGCTTGTTCCGCCGAGGCGATGTCCTTGGGGGGAGTGAAGTGGTCGGGCAAGATCGCGCAGCGCGACGGGTCAAACACCTTTTCGGCTCCCATTCTCGCAAATTCTTTAATCGCGGGCGGGGCCGTGATGTCGTTCGCGAACGCGAAATCAACCTTGACCCCGCAGATATTCCCGGCCTCCGCTAGGTCTTTGCTGTGCGCGGCGATGACCGCTTCCGCCATGGTGTAGCGTTTCATTATTATATCCCCCTTACGCGTACTGGCGCTTATGTTTTTTGACGTTTAGCTCAACGCCCCTGGCCGAGGCCAGGACATGGAGCCGGTTGACCCCGTTGACGAAGGCCTTGACGGCGGACTCGATAACGTCCGTGCTGACGCCTCTGCCCGGCGCTGTGACGTCGCCGGATCTGAGCACTACCGTGGTCTCGCCCAGGGAGTCCGACCGATCGCTAGTAGCTTTGATGTTGAAACTAAGCAGCTCCGGTTCCAGGTCGATGGCCCGCCAGATCGCCCGATAGGCGGCGTCGATGGGACCGTTGCCCGTGGCCGCGTCGCTGATGTTACCCTGTCCGTTGGCCAGGGTAACTACAGCTAGAGTGGGTCCGTCGCCGGTTTTGACGGAACAGCGCTTCAGCTCGTAAAGCCCCTCGCCCGACGCCGGGAGTATCTCGTCGGCGATCAGGGCGGCGATATCCCCGTCGGAGACGTTTTTCTTGCTGTCGCAAAGCTTCTTGAAGAGAGCAAAGGCCGTCTCACTCTGGTCAGAAGTCAAGGCGTAGCCCATTTGCTCAATACGGTCACGGAAGGCGTGGCGTCCCGAGTGTTTGCCCAGCACCAACTCACTTCCGGACGCTCCCACCTCCTCCGGCTTCATGATCTCGTAAGTGAGGGGGTTTTTCATGACGCCGTGCTGGTGAATACCGGCCTGGTGGGCGAAGGCGTTCGCTCCCACGATGGCCTTGTTGGGGGGAACGTGCACGCCTGAAAGGCGGGAGACCAAGGCGCTAGTCGGGTGGAGCTTCGTAGAGTCCAGGCCCGTGACGAAGCCGTAGCGGTCGGTACGGGTTTTCAGCGCCATGACCACCTCCTCAAGGGACGCGTTCCCCGCCCGTTCCCCCAGGCCGTTGATCGTGCACTCCACCTGACGGGCCCCAGCGCGCACCGCCGCCAAAGAGTTGGCGACGGCAAGTCCCAGGTCGTTGTGACAGTGGACGGAGTAGATGACCTTCGGCGCGCCCACGCCCTTGATGATGGCTTGGCAGAAGTCGTAAAATTCCTCCGGCGTGGCGTAGCCCACGGTGTCGGGGATGTTCAGGGTCGAAGCTCCGGCCGCGGCGGCCGTCTTGAAGGTCTCGATCAGAAAGGGAAGCTCCGACCGGCTGGCGTCTTCAGCGGAGAACTCCACATCCTCCACCAACCCGCGGGCCAGGGAGACGGCGGAGCGTATCTCCTCCAACACCTCAGCCGGCTTCATCTGGAGTTTGTGCTCCATGTGGATAGGGCTTGTGGCGATGAAGGTGTGAATACGGCGCCGCGGGGCGTTCTTCACGGCCTCGAAACAGGCGCGGACGTCCTCTTCTTTTGTCCGAGAGAGCCCAGCAATGACGGGCTCCCTCACCTCGCGCGCTATCGCCTCCACGCAGGCGAAGTCCCCCGGGGACGCCGCGGGAAACCCCGCCTCGATGACGTCAACGCCCAACTTGCCCAATTGCCTGGCGATCTGCAGCTTCTCCACCACGTTCAGGTTGCCTCCGGCCGCCTGCTCGCCGTCGCGCAGGGTGGTGTCGAAAATGTAAACCCTGTCCTGCCGCCTTTCCATAAAAAATTCCCCTCTCTGTATTGGTGTGAAAAAGTACGAAAAAAAAGGGGGCCGAACTTTCGCCCGGATCCCCGCTTTTCGTTTTGTCTTTCGTTTTTTCGACTTTGCCGTGCGGCAAAAACGTCAGAAAACGCCGACCCAAAGAAAAAGGGAATCCGCGCGCGCGCAAAGTCCGAGGAGAAGGCCCAGAACGACGAGCCTGAAACCGCCCCGCTTCCACTTTGTCACGCTCATTCCCCCTCTTTTCTCAAAAAAAATAAATGATTTAAGATTCTAGAGAAAAATTTCTTTTCTGTCAAGACTGTATTTCCAACCCAGGGCAAAAACGTCAAGAAGGGATAAAACCTTGTAAGTACCGCATGTTAGAGCCGTTGGCTTTTTCCCGCGCAAAGTTTTTGCCGTTTGTATCAGGTTTTTGCTCTTTTATTTCCTCGCATAATCCTAAAATGAGAGCAAATTCAACACTACATCAAAAGGTACCTGGCTAGAAACAAGTCAAGCGGCTTATTAAAGGCCTTGACAGACGGTCCCGACATCATCGCGCTTAAGGTTTT
>JAITGK010000084.1 GCA_031280635.1 Synergistaceae bacterium | reverse complement strand
GGAGTTGGTGATAAATTCGGCTTTTCAAAATCCCAAAACGTTACGATATTGAGATTTTTATACCTTAAAAACTGATTTTTAGCAAGAAAATAGCACCATTGTGCATATAAAGATTTTATGGTAAAAGCTTTGCGTATAAAAGAGCCAACGGCTCCAATCATGTTTCCCTGATATAATAGGCGGAAAGTCGTTGCTCGACGCAAACTCAGGATCGTTCAGGCTATGGGGCGTTAGTTTTTATAGCGGGTTGTGTAATCACGCGCGGAAGCAAGAGACCAAAAACCGGATATAAACGGTAAAAACTTTGCGCGGAAAAGACCCAACGGCTCTAGGAGGTAAACGCCGTGAGTTTTCGTGAAACGCCGCGAGGAGAACTTTTTCTTAAAAACATTTGGAGCTTTCTGCGTGGTCTTGGCAACAGCGTTATGAGAAGCTACATGGCCTACGTGCAGGGTGAAAGGCGAAAAAGTCCCTTTCCGGCCTTGTTGTGGCCGTTGTTTTTTGTTCCCGCGTCCTGGGTCGCTGGACTCTGGATTTCGATCACGGACTTCCTCTACCGCCACGGGTTGAGACGGATCACCGAGCCCTCCATACCGGTGATCAGCTTGGGGAACCTGACTTATGGCGGGACAAACAAGACCCCCTTTGTGGAGATGCTTTGCCGGATGATGAAGTCGCGGGACGTCTCGGTGGGCATCGTCAGCCGGGGTTACGGCGGCAGGCAGGCCAACGCGCGCGTGATCGCGGGCGGGGAGTTCGTGGGCGGCAGCGGCCGGGCGGATCGCCTGTCCGTGGGGGACGAGCCGCTTCTGCTCTCCTCGCGTCTGCCAGACGTGCCAGTGGCGGTCTCCCGTGACCGCATGAGAGGCCTGAAGGAGCTGGAGCGCAGGGGCATTCGCCTGGCCGTGGCTGATGACGCCTTCCAGCACCGAAAAATGGCGCGGGATGCGGACGTGGTGCTGATCGACGCGGCCTGCCCCTTTGGGAATGGGCGAGTGATCCCCGCTGGGGTTTTGCGTGAACCGCCCTCCGCCCTTCGTCGCGCCCATGTCGTTGTTCTCACAAAGGCCGACCAGGTCAGCCCAGAGGAGCTGGGCGCGCTCAGGTGGAAACTGGCAGGGTTCGTGCCCGATGAGCGGATATTCACCGCGCGCCTGGCGGTGGTTGAGTGGGCGCTTTGGAGTCGGGATTCTCGTTCGGAATCCTCCGGCTTCCGCCCCTTCGTTGGGGACGCCCGGGGGCTCAGGGTCATGGCTTTTTCCGCCATTGGAAACTCTGCCAGTTTTGTGCGCACTTTGGAGCAGGAGGGAGTGCGGGTCGCGGGGGAACGGCGCTTCCGCGACCATCATTCCTACTCCACGCTGGACCTGGAGGCGCTTTTCCGTCAAATGACCGCCTGTGAAGCGAAGTTCCTGACCTGTACCGAAAAGGACATCTACAACCTACCTCCACGCCGGACGCGGGAGGAGATACCGCCTCTGTTGGTACCACGGGTAGCCACCGCCCTAGATGAGCCGGAGCGTTTTTTGGGCGTCCTGGTTGACTGCCTGCGCCCACGGTTGGTGGTGGCGTCAAACGGTTATGGAGAGGACGCCATTGGAGTGCTTCTGGCGAAGAAGTTGCGGACCGTCTTTCCCTCAGCGGAGGTTCTGTCCTTCCCACTGGTAGGCCAGGGCGAGCCTTACAAAGCGCAGGGGTTCTCCGTGGCCTCCACGCCCTCCATCACGCCGTCAGGGGGCGTCTTAAAGTACCGGTTGCGCGACCTCTGGGGGGACATTCGCGCGGGGCTTTTCGGGCACATCCGCGATCAGCAGGGCGCATGGCGCGGCCTCGCCCACCGGGTACGCACGCCCATCTGCGTGGGCGACGTCTACCTGCTCCTTCACACAGTCTGGGGGCAGGGAATCGCGCCACTTTTTGTCGCCACCGCCAAAACAGTCTATCTGAGCGGCCACTGGCGGCTGGAACGTTTCATCATCCGCCGCCACTGCCGCCGCGCCTGGACACGCGATGGTGACTCTGCGGTACAGTTGACGGCATCGGGCGCCGACGCGCTCTACGCGGGCAACCCCATCATGGACCTGCTGGGAGGCGGACCTATAGAGGACCTTTTCCCAGCCCGCCTTGACAGGCCCAAGGTTTTACTGCTGCCGGGAAGCCGAGACCGAGCCTACGAGGACGTGAGGCTTCTCCTAGAGGCCGTGGAACTTCTTCAATCCCAGATACTCTGTGATTACGTCATGGTTCTGGCCCCGACGATCTCCATAGGGCGTTTGAGGACCTCCTGCGAGGGATGGCTGGGCGGGGAGTCGCTGACGAAGGAGAACGCGTCCATTCGCCTGCACCAGGGTGGTGTTCCGGAGGCCGCCGTGGGGTCACAGCTTCTGATCGGACTTGGGGGCACGGCAAACCAGCTTTGCGCGGGCATGGGTATCCCTGTTCTCTCTATCGATGAGAAGGGCAAGCGCGTGCAGAAAAAGCTGCTGGAGGACTCGGAAATTCTGGTGGAGCCCGCGCCTCGGGCATTGGCTGCCGAAGCGCTAAAAATTTTGACGACACCGGAGCTTCATGAAAAAATGGCTCAGGCGGGGCGGGCGCGCATGGGAAGCCCTGGTGCTCTAGACGACGTGGTGCGCTACGCGGACGTGGAGCTGGGTTGGTCCATCAGATGCGAGATCTTGGAAAAGCTGGAACGTGTGCGCGATAGTGGCTAGTGATTGGTAGGGGATGAGCCGTACCAACCACCAACCACTATTCTCTATTCACTCGCTTTGGCGGGCTTTGTGGTCACAGCGTGGGCGTATCTCCCGCGGAGAGCCGCGACCAGAACGATCGGAACGACCACCAGCGGCGTAGAGACGTAGCCTATCCAGGTGTAACCCTTGCTGATCAGTAAGATCAAGCCGAAGCTCGCGACGCACCAGGAGGCTGTCACATACACTGCCGACGAGATGATGTCCATCTTACGGGAGTTGAGTGCGCCGGTGTGTTTCATCCAGCGGGCTGAGATGCGTCGCGCGCCGCCGTAAATGAGTCCTACGCCCGTGGAAACCACCGCCAGCAGGATGATCATGGAGACGAGCGCTACTCCCATGTTGCCGCCCCCGCCGTGTTGGGTGATGTAGGTGATAGGCGTCTCTTCGTCCAGGATGGCGGGGTAATGGGTCAACACGCCTGTCGTAGCTAAGGCCATCACGCCAGCGTTGACGATGAAGCCTGAGAAAGCCGCTTTCCTCACGTCGCTCTGGGTCTGCAGGGCGTCGGCCACTGCGGTGTAGGCTCCGATCAAGGAACACTGAAGACCCGCGTATTTGACGCTTTGCCACATCGCGGCCCAAAAACCCCCGTTCGATGAAGGCAGGCTCTTGACCACCGCCAGCAACGTCGGAAAGTTCACAGCTAGGTTTGAGACGTAGATCACGAGCATCCCTGAGATGATCAAGATCGCCATGACCGTGGCCGCCTTGCGTACCGTCTCCGCTCCCCAAATCGTCAAGGCAAAGATCAGAGCCGCGAGCCCCACCGTCGCGGCGTTGTAGGAAAGCGCCGAGAATTGTTGGGCGAGGAGCGTGCCGCCTGTGGCAAAAGCCACACCCGTGGCCAGAAGTAGGATGATCAAGTACATGACCTCAATGACAGCCGAGAAAAAGGGTTCGAGCATTCCCAGAGGCTTGAAATAGGCGACGCTCCAGCTCCGATAGTCGTAAAGCTTCTCTCGCACGGAAAACGACCAGGCGCAGTAGAGAACCAGCGTGATGATTCCCACGGAAATGAACGGCGTGAACACCGCATACCATCCATACTGCACGTAAAAGTCTACCAGCTGCCTGCCGCTGGCGAAACCTCCTCCGAAATGCGTGGTAAACCACACAAAGGCCACTGCCCAGGCTCCCCATTTTGTTTCGTCCGACACGTAAAACCCCTCCTATATTTTTTGGATTTGACAACCAACTTCGCGCCACAGGGTGTCCTATCCCCCCTTTATCCCGCGGCAAAAAAAACGGGACCCCCTTGGGTCCCGGCTTGGAGTCTTTCTAAAGATGACGACGCCTAGACGCCGACCACTCCGCCAGAGGACCCGCGATTAAGCATCGTAATAACGAGGAGAAGGAGACCGGAATTGGAAACCGGCGGCTCTTCAACCCAACACGCTAAAAGCACACTTCTACCCATCGACAGGTCACTCCTTTCTCAAAAAACTTGCCATAATGAGAAAACTTTAAACGTTCTTTCTCTGTTTGTCAACTGTCTCGGAACAACCCCAATCTCCCATTCCAGCCTTAGAGCGGCTTGCATAATCATGCGCAGAAAGTAAGAAACCAAAAGCCGGATGTAAACGGTAAAAACTTTGTGCAAAAAAGAGCCAACGGGCCAAAAATCTGAAAGCAACTCACTGACTCGCTGCGAAAACACGCAGTCAATACCCGATACATCATTTTCCGAAACCCCATCATCACAGTACATCATCGGTTTATCTGGCGCCATGACGCTAACAGGACATAACACTTCGCGCCACAAGGCGGGCATTGTTCGTTGGAGTATAGCTAAAAGCTCCTAGGGCGTGTCATCAATGCAGCCAGACCATGATGGCGGCGAGATGAATAGCCCCCCAGGAAATTAACGGCCTTTTTATCGTAACGCCTGCCGCCGCCTCAGACTACTTGGACCGAGTTATAACTTGATAATATATTAAGCCCCCGGCTATGCCGGGGAGAATAAGCAGAGCGGAAGAGATCCGTAGAGTAACAAAATTCCCTGAACTCAAATTAAGCCCTCAGATACTGGGAGAGCAGAATAAGCAGTAGCGTTACTCAGACGTTTTGAGTTCACGACTAGACTCTATGTTCCTTTTATTCGATAGCAAAAGGTT